>NZ_RAVW01000202.1 GCF_003611585.1 Corallococcus exercitus
CCCGCGCTCCCGTCCCTCCGCCCCGTCCTCGACGGAGGCGCCCGGCCCGGGCCTGCTCGCGCTGCTGGAGGGGCTGCCGGAGGCCTTCCTCGGCGTGGATGCGGGCTGGCGCATCAGCTACCTGAGCCCCCGCATGCGCGAGCTGCTGGGGGCCCGCGTCCAGCCGGGGGACGACCTGCGCAAGAAGGTGGCGGACGTGCTGGGCCTGGGACCGCACCTGCGCCTGGACGCGCTCGCCACCGCGCAGCCGTGCGCCGCGCGCTACGAGCACCGCTGGCACGAGGGCGGCTTCTGCTTCGAGGTCAGCACCCGCCCCGTGGACGGCGGCCTGCTGGTGCACTGCCGCGACATCACAAGCGAGTTCCAGTCCCGCCACGAGCTGCAGCGCGCGGGGCAGCTCTTCCAGGCGGTGATGGAGGGCACCACCGACGCCATCTACATCAAGGACATGGAGGGCCGTTACCAGGTCATCAACTCCGCGGGCGCGCGCGCCCTGGGCCGCACCGTGTCGGAGGTGCGCGGGCACACCGACGCGGAGCTGTTCCCGCCCGACGAGGCCCGGACCAACCTGAAGCACGACCGGGACGTGCTCAAGGCGGGCCACCCCCTCACCTACGAGGACGCGCAGAAGGACCCCAACGGGGACGTGCGCGTGTGGATGTCCACCAAGGGCCCGCTGCGCGACCCGGAAGGCAACGTGTTCGGCCTGTTCGGCATCAGCCGCGACATCACCCAGCGCAGGTGGGCGGAAGAAGAGGTGCGCCGGCACGCCGAGTTCCAGGAGCACCTCATGGGCATCATCAGCCATGACATCCGCAGCCCGCTCGGCGCCATCATGAACTGGTCGCGCGTGCTGGCGGCCGGCGGCCCCGCGGAGGAGACGGCGCGCACCAGCCGGCGCATCGCCACCGCGGCGGTGCGCATCGAGCGGCTGACGCGCCTCCTGCTGGACTTCACCCGCGCCCGGCTGGTGGGCGGCGTGGTGATTGAACCGCGCGGCTCGGACGCGCAGGAGCTGCTGACCAAGGTGGCGCACGAGTTCCGCGTGGCCTTCCCGCAGCGCGACATCGTCGTGGAGCACAAGGGCAACACGCAGGGGCACTGGGACCCGGACCGGCTGGCGCAGGTGGTGTCCAACCTGGTGGAGAACGCGCTCAAGTACAGCCCGGCGGACAAGCCCGTGAGCCTGGCCACGCGCGGCCTGCGCAACAAGGTGGTGGTGACGGTCCACAACCAGGGCCGCCCCATCCCGGAAGCCACCCTGGCCCACCTCTTCGAGCCCTTCCGCCAGGGCCCGCAGCAGACGCGCACGCTGAAGATGAGCTACGGCCTGGGGCTCTACATCGTGCGCGAAATCGTGCACGCCCACGGCGGCACCATCGAAGTCACCTCCAGCGAGGACGACGGCACCACCTTCACCGTCACCCTGCCGCGCCGCGCGCCGCCCCGGAAGGGCCCGCCGCCCGAGCTGCCGCACCCGCCCGCGCACCGCCCCTGAAGGGGCGCGCGGCTCGTCAGACGAAGCGGGAGATGAGCGGCACCAGCGCGTCCAGCGGCGCGCTGCCGTTGGACAGGCCGGCTTCCGCCACCGCGCGCGGCATGCCGTACACCACGCAGGAGGACTCGGCCTCCGTGAGCACCACGCCGCCCGCGGCGCGCAGGGCCCGCGCGCCCTGGAGCCCGTCCTCGCCCATGCCGGTGAGCACCAGCCCCAGGGCGTCCTTCCCCCAGACCTCCGCCACGCTCTGGAAGAGCACGTCCACGGAAGGGTGGTGCGGGGTGCCCAGCGGATGGCGGTCCAGGCGCGCCAGGTTCAGCGTCCCGTGCCGCACCACCTTCAGGTGGTACCCCGCGCGCGCCAGCACCGCGCGGCCCGGCACCAGCTCCAGGCCGTCGCTCGCCTCCACCACCTCCAGCGCGCTCTGCGAGTCCAGCCGCTTCGCCACGGCCTCCGTGTAGCCGGCGGGGATGTGCAGCGCGAGCACCACCGGCGCCGGGAAGTCCCGGGGCAGCGCCGACAGCAGCCGCGTCAGTGCCTGCGGCCCGCCCGTGGACGTGCCCACCGCCAGCAGCTTCGTGGACACCGCGGGCAGCAACCGCGCGGGCGCGGCGTTCCTGGCGGCCTCCAGCTCGTTCGCGTAGCGCGGCACCGCGCGGCCGGCGACGCGCACCTTCTCCACCAGCTCCGCGCCCAGCTCGTAGAGCCGGTCGGTGGCCAGCGCCGTGGGCTTGTGCACCAGGTCCACCGCGCCCGCCTGGAGCGCGGCCACCGCCAGGTCGCTGTCCGCGCCCGCGCTGCTCACCACCACCACGCGGGGCGCGTCCGGCATGCCCGACAGCGCGCGCAGGAAGCCCGCCCCGTCCAGCGACGGCATCACCAGGTCCAGGGTGATGACGTCCGGCTTGAGCTCCGCCACCCGCTCCAGCGCGTCCAGCCCGTCGCGCGCGGTGCCCACCACCTCCAGGCCCTCCGCGTCCGACAGCACCTTGCGCAGCACCTTGCGCGCGAACGCGGAGTCGTCCACCACCAGCACGCGCAACGTCATGAGTCCGCCTTGCTGTAGAAGAACGCCCCGCGGCGCTCCTCGCAGCGCAGCGCCGTGCCAAAGCGCATCAGGGATTCGGACGTGCCCACCACCAGTTGCCCGCCGGGCCGCAGCGCCCGGGTGAGGCCATCCACCACGCGGCGCGCGGTGTCGTCCTGGAAGTAGATGAGCACGTTGCGGCACAGGATGGCCTCACAGCTCCCCGGCTCCGGGTAGCCCGCCGTGTCCACCAGGTTGAGCTGCCGCCACTCCACGCGCGCCAGCAGGTCCGGCCGCACGCGGGGACGCCCGTCCACCACGTCCAGCCAGCGCCCCACCACGCCCGGGGGCAGCGCGCGCATGCAGCGCAGGTTGTGCTCCCCCGTCCGCGCGCGCTCCAGCGCCCGGGCGCTCAGGTCCGTGGCCAGGATGGACACGTCCCCCAGCACGCCGCGCGAATCCAGCATCATGGCCAACGTGAGCGGCTCCTCGCCGGTGGCGCACGCCGCGCACCACACCCGGGGCTTGCGGCCGGCCTTGACCTCCGGCACGAGCAGCTCGTCCACCAGCACTTCCATGGCCTGGGGCTCGCGGAAGAAGTACGTCTCGTGGACGAGCAGCGCCTCCACCAGCGAGTCCAGCGCCTCCGGCCCCTTCGGGTCGTAGCGGAGGAAGTAGTAGTAGTCGAGCAGCGAGTCGAACCCGGCATCCAGCGCCCGGGTGGACAGCTTCTCCGCCAGCAGCTCCCGGTCCTCGGGCCCGTAGTGCAGGCCCGAGCGTTGCTCGATGAGCATGGCCAGGATGGCCAGGACCTGCGGGGACAACGGCAGCGTGCTCATGGACGTGGGCTCTCTAGCGACCCAGGGCCAGGAGGCAGGCGCGGCGCACTTCGGGGTCCTCGTCGCGGTGGGCCGCCCGGTCCAGCGCCTCGCGCGCCTCCACCGTGCCCAGCGCCGCCACCGCAGGGGCCGCGGCCCGGCGGCCGGCGGGGCTCGCGCCGACGAGCGACTGCATCAGCGCCGCCCTCGCGTCCGCCCGGCGCATGCGCGCCAGCGCCGCCACCAGCAGGGGCGCCGTCCCGTCGTCCGCCACCTCCAGCGCCGCCATCAGCCCGGGCAGCCGTCCCTCCACCGGCAGCGCCAGCGCGGACACCACCTGCTCGCGCAGCATCACGTCGCCCAGGAGCGACACCAGCTGCTGCGTCGCGTGCGTGCCGGTGCGCGTGGCGAGGAAGCCCACCGCCGCGCTGCGCACGCTGTCATCCCGGTCCCCGGCGGCGCGCAGCAGCGCGGGCAGCGTCTCCGGCGCGTCGTACTCCGCGACCGCCGACAGGGCGACGAGCCGCGTGGCCGGGTCCTCTGAGTGCACCGCCTCCAGCAGCACCGGCAGCGCGTCCGGCCGCCGGGCCACGCCCAGCCCCAGGAGCGCCGCGCGGCGCACGTCCGCGTCCGAGGAGGAGGCCGCCCGGCGCAGCGCCGCCATGGCGCTCTCCGTGTGCATGTGCGCCAGCGCGTCCACCACCGCCACGCGCACCTGGCCCGCGTCGTCGTTGGCCAGCGCGACGATGGCGTCCGCGGCGGCCTCTTCGTTGAGCTTCCCCAGCGACTGGCACGCGTAGTAGCGCACCCACGGGTCGCGGTCGTTCAGGCCCCCCAGCAGCGTGGAGGTGATGCGCGCCTGCTTGTCCGTCTGGCCCAGCGCGCGCATGGCGGTGGCGCGCGTGCGCTCCGACTCGTGGCTCGCCGCGGCCAGCAGCGCGTCCACCGCGCGCGGGTCGTCGATGAAGGGCAGGCCGTAGATGGCCGCGTCGCGCAGCCGCTCGTCCGGGTCCCGCATGGCCAGGAGCAGCGCGTCCAGGCCGCGCGGGTAGCCGAAGTACGCCACGATGCGCAGCGCCGCACGCCGCTGGCGCGCGTCCGTGGACCGCGCCGCCTCCAGCGCCAGGGCCTCCGTCGTCTCGCTGCCCAGGGACTGGATGGCGCCCACCACCGCCTGCGACACGCGCGGGTCCTCGTCCGACAGCCGCGCGAACAGCGCCGGCACCGCGGACGTGTCGCCAATGCGCGACAGCGTCTCCGCCGCCAGCGCGCGCACCGTCGCGTCCCGGTCCTCCAGGCACAACAGCACGTCCGGCACCGCCGCGGAGCGCTTGCCCACGAGCGGCAGGAGCACCCGCCTGCGCGAGCTGTCACCCTCGCGCAGCGACTGGAGGATTTGCGCGTCCGCCTCCGCGCCCAGCTCCCCCAGGGCCGCCGCGGACGCGCGCGACACGCCCAGGTCCTGCGAGTCCAGCAGCTTCAAGAGCCCCGTCGCCGCGTCCGCGCCGCCCACCCAGCCCAGCAGGCGCGCCACCGCGGTCTTCTCCCCCGCGTCCGCGCCCGCGATGACCTGGGCCATCCGGCGTCCGGTGGGGTGCGGCTCCGACGAAGTGGAGCGCAGCACCGACGGCACCATGCGCGCGCCGCCGAAGCGCTGCACCTGCGCGTCGTGGATTTCGACCAGCGCCACCGCCGCCACGCGCACCACCGCGTCGTTGCCGCGCTGGAGCAGGCCCACGAGCGCGGGCACCGCGGCCTCCTGGCCGGTGCGGCCCAGCGCGCGCGCCGCCTCCAGGACGTAGAAGGGGTCCGACAGGAGCGCCATCAGCGCCGGCACGACGGTGGGGTCGCCGGAGCGGCCCAGCACGTCGATGGCGGGGAAGATGCGGAAGAAGTTGCCCGAGCCCAGCGAGGACAGCAGCGCGTCCACCGCCGCGCCGCCGCCCACGCGGCCCAGCGCCTCGATGGCGGCCACCGCCACGTTGTCGTCCGGGTGGACGATGAGCCGCGACAGGAGCGGCACGGACCGCCGGGCGCGCCGCCGCCCCAGCACCTGGGCGGCGTCACAGACGATGGCCGGGTTGGGGTCGTCCCCCAGCGCCTCCACCGGCCCCTCCACGTCACCGGTGGCGGCCACCAGCGCGTCCACCGCCGCGGCGATGCGCGCCTCGTTGTCCCGGCGGTGGCGGAGCACGTCGCACAGGGGCTCCACGGCGGAGGTGCCCAGGCGCGCCAGCGCGGACACCACCGCGCGGCGCACGGCCCACGACGGCGCGTCCAGCCCGTCCACCAGCACCGGCAGGCTCTCCGGGCCCCGGCGCGCCAGCTGCTCCACCTCTTCCACCCGGGCGCGGTCGTCCGCGGACAGCGACAGCGGGTGCTGCCTGACAGTCGAACCGGTCACGTGCCCTGCTCCCGCGTGCTCCGGGGCGTCGCCGGCTCCGTGCCGCCCAACAGGCCGCTCAGGTGGCTCAACCCCTCCACCTGCTCACCGTTCAGCCGCGCCAATTGCCCCAGCCGGCCCGCCACCTCCCGCACCTCCTGGGCGGTGACGGCCGTGGTGCGCGCCTGCTCCGCCGTGGTCACGGCGATCTCCCGTGCGCGGACGCGCATGTCCTCCACCGACCTTCCCAGCTGCTCGCTCACCGTGGCCTGCTCCTGGGCGGCCTTCGCCACCGAGGCCACGCCCGTGGCCTGCTTCGCGGCGGACGTGGTGAGCATGGACAGGGCATCCGTCTGCTCATCCAGCGCGCGCGCGGTGGTCCTCGCCACCCGGCGCACCTCCTCCGCGCCGCGCACCAGGGACGTGAGCGCCTGGGCCTGCTCCTCCGTGGCGCGCGTCACCTCCTTGGCCAGGTTCGCGACCTGGCGGCTGGCCAGCTCGCCCTGCTTGAGCGCGCGGGCCTGCTCCGCCATGGCGCGCGTGGACTGGGCCACCTCCTTGCGCGTGGCCTCCATGGCGCGCGCCACCTCCTGCGCGGCCTTGGCCTGCTCGGAGATGCCGGTGAGCGTGCGCTGCGTGGAGGTCGCCACCTCCTGCGCCGTCGCCCCCAGCACCCCCACCTGCTGGCCCTGCGCCATCACCGCGGCGCTCACGCCCTGCACCAGCTGGCGCATCTGCGTGGTGCCCCGGGCCAGGTCCGTGGCGGCCTGCGCCTGCTCCTGCATCGCGCGCGACACCTTCTCCGCCACCTCCGACAGCTGGTTGTTGGAGCGCACCGCCTCGCGCAGCGCCTTGGCCTGCTCCTGGGTGGCCTGGGTGGTCTGCCGCGCCATGCGCCGCATCTCCGAGCCGCCCTGGGCCAGCGCCTGCGCCGCCTGCGCCTGCTCCACCGAGGACGCGGCGATGAGCCGGCCCTGCTCGCTCACCTTCGCCGTGGCCTGCACCAGCGCCTGCACCGCCTGCACCTGCTCCATCGACGCGCGCGACGCCTCGCGCACGTTCAGCCCCAGGTCGTCCACGCCCTTGAGGATGGTGCCCAGCGCGCGCTCCGCGTCGCTCGCCAGCGCCGCGCCCTCGTCCGCCGCGCGCACGCCCTCGCCGTTGGCCACGGCCGCCTCGCGCGCCGTCGTCTGCAGGCCCCGGACGATCTTCGCCACGTCGCTGCTGGCCGCCGCCGCGCGGTCCGCCAGCGCCCGGATCTCCTCCGCCACCACCGCGAAGCCGCGGCCGTGCTCCCCGGCGCGCGCCGCCTCGATGCTGGCGTTGAGCGACAGGAGGTTGGTGCGGTCCGCGATGAGGTTGATGGTCTGCACGATGTCGCCAATCTCCTCGGCGCGCCGGCCCATCTCCTTCATCACCCCGGACGACTCCACGATGGACTGGCGGATGCGGCCGAAGCCCGCGATGGAGCGCGCCACGGTGGCGCCGCCCTCGCGCGCGCTCGTGCCCACGCGCTCCGCGGCCTGCCGCGCCTCCTCCGTCAGCTGCGACGCGCGGCGCGTGGACGACTCCAGCTGCGCGGACGCGGTGGCGCTGGTGGACGCCAGGCCGTTGATGCTCTCCGCCGCGCGGGCCACCGCCTGGGCGGAGCGCGACAGCTGCTCGATGGTGGCCGCGTTGGCGTCCACCACGGCGGCGTTCTTCTCCGACGTGGCGGCCACCTCCTCCACGCTGGCGGCCACCTCCTGCACGGTGGACGCGGTGGTGGTGGCGCTCGCCTCCAGGGTGCGCGTGTGCTCGGCGACGCCGCGCACGCTGCGCGCCACCTCCTCCGTGGCGGCGGCCGCGTCCTCCACGCTGGCGGACATGGTGGTCGCGTCCCGCACCACGTCCTGGAGCGTCTTGCCCAGGGACACGACGGCGCCGGACACCTGGCCCATGCGCTCGCCCACGCCCTGCGCGTCCGAGGACAGGCGGGTGATGCCCTTGGACATCTCCTCGATGGTGGCGGCGACCTCCTCCGTGGTGGCGGCGCTGGTCTGGTTGCGCGACACCAGGTCCTCCACCGTGGCGGTCATCTCCTGCATGCTCGCCAGCAGTTCCTCGCTGGAGGCGGCCAGGTCCTCCGCGTTGGCGCTCACGCCCTTCACCGAGCGCGCCACCTCCTCCAGGGTGGAGGCCGTCACGTCCGCGCTGGAGGCGAGCATGCCCGCGTCCTTGCGCACGCTGGACACCGACGCCGTCACCTCCTGCATCGCGGCCGCGGTGGTCTCCGCCTCCTGCTGCACGCCCTTCGCCGCGTCGCTCACGGACGTCTGGCTGCGCACCAGCGACTGCACCGCGGTGCTCGTCTGCTCCACCTGCGCGGCCACGGACTCGATGGCGATTCTCACCTGCTCGCCCGCCGCCGCCTGCTCGTTGCCGGCCGAGGCCAGCCGCGTCGCGAGCTGCTCGGTGGACCGCACCAGTCCTCCGCCTTCCGCCATCTGGAGCGAGGCGCGCTCGGCCAGCGCGCGAGCGTCCTCCAGCTTCCGCACGCTGTTACCGTTGTCCGTCGACATCCGCCGCCTCCTCCCCGACCACCCGGGGGAAATCAATGAGCATCACCAACCGCGGGCCCACTTGCGCCACGGCCTTCACGAACCCCTTCGCGCCCTCCACCACCATGGGAGGGGGCGGCTGGATGGTGCGCGGGTCCAGCTTCAACACCTCGCGGGCGCTGTCCACGAGCAACCCCACGGTGCGCTCGCCCAGCTGTCCCACCACCACCCGCGAATCCAGCGACGGCGTCCCCGCGGGCAGCCCGAAGCGGGTGCGCGCGTCCACCACCGGGATGACCCGGCCGCGAACCTGGACCAGGCCGGCCACGTGCGAGGGCGCCCCGGGCACCGGCGTCGCGCCGGTGTAGGACTCCATCTGCACCACGTCCGCCGCGGGCATCGCGTACTCCGTCCCGTCCACCTTGAACAACACGTGCAGCACGTTCATGACACCCACTCCCCCGCGCGCGACGCACGCTTGCGGCGGCCCATGCGCGCCGCGCCCAGCGCGGCCAGGTCCAGCACCAGCGTGGGCTGACCGTCACCCAGGTCCGTGGCGCCGGCCACGCCGGGCACGCGCACGAGGGGATCCTCCAGCGGCCGCAGGACGATTTCCTGCTGTCCCAGGAGCCGGTCCACCGCGAAGGCCACGGGGTCCCCGCGCTGCCGCACGATGAGCGCCTTGGCGCCCCCGCCCTTCGCGCTGGCGTCCCCGGAGGACCCGGCGTCCAAGAGCCGCGCCAGCGACACCAGCGGCACCGCCGCGCCCCGGCGCTCCACCAGCCCCAGGCCGTCCGCGCCCGCGGGACGCACCACGCCCGCCACGTCGATGAGCTCCTCCACGGTGCCCACCGCGACCGCGTACCGGCGGCCCGCGCACTCGAAGACGATGGCGTCCATCAGCGTCACCGTGAGCGGGACGGACAGGGTGAAGGTGGTGCCCGCGCCCTTGCGCGTCTCCATGCGCAGCTCGCCGCCCAGCTGCTCCACGACGATGCGCCGCACGATGTCCATGCCCATGCCCCGGCCGCTGGTGCGCGTGGCCTCCTGGCGCGTGGACAGCCCGGGCCGGCACAACAGGTCCAGCAGCGCGTCCGCGGAGTCCGGCACGGGGGCGTTCGCCGCCTTCGCCACCGCCTTCGCGTCCACGCCGCGCCCGTCATCGCGCAGGGTGAGCTCCAGCTGGCCGCTGGCGCGCGCATGGCAGCTCAGGTGCACCAGGCCCTCCGGGGACTTGCCCGCCGCCTGGCGCTCCTCGGGCGTCTCCAGCGCGTGGTCCACCGCGTTGCGCACCAGGTGCACCAGCGCGGGCAAGAGCCGGTCCGCCACCGCCTTGTCCAGCTCCGCGTCGCCCACCTCCAGCTCCAGCCGCACCGCCTTGCCCGTGGCGCGGCGCAGGCCGCGCACCAGCAGGGGCAGCCGCTCCAGCACGTCGCCCACGCGCACCATGCGCAGCCGCAGGATGGCCGAGCGCAGGTCGCGCAGCTGGCGGCCGTTCTCCTGGAGGATGGCGGTGAGCTCGCGCGTGGGCGCGCCCGCCTGGGTGAGCGCCGCCACCGCGCGCGTCAGGCGGGAGCGGTTGACGACGAGCGCCGCCAGCCACTCCATGGCCTCGTCCAGCCGCGACACCTCCACGCGCAGCAGGCCCCCGCCCCGGCGCACCTCGGGCTCGTCCAGCTCCTCGTCCAGCACGGCGCCGGCGGGCAGGGCCGCGCCGTCGGGCGGGGCCGGGGCCAGGTCCCCCGGCGCCTCGGCGGCTCCCTCGGGCGCCTCCAGCGAGCGCACCATGGCGGGCGGGCCGCCCACGGCGTCCAGCAGCGCGGCGTCCTCCGCGCGGGTGATCAGCAGCAGCGCGAACGCGAGCGACGCGCCCCCCGCTGCGGCGCCGGACAGGGGCAGCACCTTCACGATGTCCGCGAGCTTCGCCACCCGCTCGCGCACGGTGTTGATGTTGAGCCCCTTCGCGGCGCGCTCCGAGGACGGCACGAAGTCCAGCCGCAGCGCGCGCTGGCCGGCGGTGAGGCCACCCTCCAGCTGCTCGCGCTCGGACGGGGCCAGCCGGGAGGCGAACGCGGCCTCCGCGTCCAGCTTCACCGGCCGGGCCCGCTTGGGGGCCGCGTCCAGCACCTGGGGCCCCAGCGCCTCCAGCCGCTCCAGCAGGGCCGTGGGCGCGGGCGACGCGGTCTTGCCCGCGCCCAGCTGCCGCACGCGCAGCTCGATGGCGCGCAGGCCCTCCACCAGCGGCTCCACGCTGGACTCGGGCAGCCGGCCGCCGGCCTGATCCGCCAGCCGCAGGGACGCCTCCATCCAGTGCGCCACGGAGACGATGGGCTCCACGTCCACCATGGCGGACAGGCCCTTGAGCGTGTGCAGCGCGCGGAACAGCTCCCGCACGGCGCGGGGCTGGGCCTGGCCCTTGCGCACGGCGTCCTCCACCGCGAGCAGGTCCCGCTGCGCGGAGGCGAGCAACTCATCCACCTCCGCCAGGTATGCGGGGAGGAACTCCGCGAACTCCCCGGATCCACTCACCCGCGCGACGCCTCGGCCGACGACTTCTCCAGGAGCGCCCGGGCGGCCCCCTGGATGGAGTCCGGCGTGAAGGGCTTGGTCATGAAGCGGTCCGCGCCGGCCTGGAGCGCGCGCTCGCGCGAGGCCTCGTCGCCCCGGGTGGTGACGATGATGATGGGCAGGTTGCGCAGGTGGTCCTGGCCCCGCACGAACTCCACCACCTCGATGCCGCCGATGTCCGGCATGTTGAGGTCCAGGACGAGCAGGTCATACGGCTTGAGCGACAGCTGCTCGATGGCCTCCAGCCCGCTGGAGGCCTGGGTGAAGCGGCTGTCCGGATAGGGCCGCAGGCAGGCGACCACCATCTCGCGCATCACCTTGCTGTCATCGACGACGAGTACCTCGGGCATGGCGTCCTCTGGAAACGGCCGGCCAAGCTAGCTCGATTCCGATCCGCTGAAAGAAATGAGTCATCCGGCGCGCGTTGAACGTTGGCTTGTCCACGCCGGCCCTGGACGATCTGCCATGGACGCTGGAGGACCGCCACGAGCGCCTTCACATCCGGCACCCTGCGCTCCTGTTTTCTGCTCCGGGAATCGAATTCCATCCATGCGCCCGCCTCCCTCGTCCGACGCCTCCTTCCCCCGCCCGCCGGGCCCCTCTCTTTCCGAACCGGGACCCGCACCTTGCGTCTGGGTGGTGGACGACAGTGCCAGCGAAGCGCGCTTCATCACGGCGGCATTGGGAACGGGCTTCCAGGTGGAGACCTTCCCGGACGGCGCCGCCATGCTTGAACGGCTGCACGCCGGGCGTGCGCCGGACGTGGTGGTGCTGGACTGGGAGATGCCCGGGATGTCCGGTCCGGAGGTCTGCCAGTTCCTGCGCGGCAATCGGGAGACCCAGGCCCTGCCGGTGCTGATGCTCACCGCGCACGGCCGGCCGGAGGACCTGGTGCAGGGCCTGCGCGCGGGCGCCAACGACTACGTGGCCAAGCCCTTCCGCACGGAGGAGGTGCGCGCGCGGGTGGACGCGCTCGCGCGCACCAAGCGGCTGGTGGATGACGTGCGGCGCACGAGCGAGGAGAAGGCGGAGGTGTTCGCGCAGCTGGACGCGCTGCTCACGTCGTCGCCCGTGGGGCTGTCGCTGCTGGACCGGGACCTGCGCTTCGTGCGCGTCAACGCGCGCATGGCGAAGCTGGACGGGCTGTCCGTGGACGCCTACCCGGGCAGGACGCTGGCGCAGGTCCTGCCCCAGCGGGCGCCCCAGCTGGAGCCGGTGCTCCGCCGCGTCATGGAGACGGGCGAGCCCGTGGAGGAGCTGGGCTTCACGCTGGAGCACCCGGACGCGCCCGGTGGCGAGGTGTACGTGATGGCCAGCTACCACCCGGTGCGCACCGTCCGGGGAGAGGTGGTGGGCGTGGGCACCGTGCTGGTGGACGTCACCCGTCACAAGCAGGCGGAGGCGGAGCTGCACGCGTCCGCGGAGTTCCGCGAGCGCTTCCTGGGCATCGTGGGCCACGACCTGCGCAACCCGCTCCACTCCATCCGCATGGGCGCCAGCTTCCTCGTCGCCAGCGAGCAGCTGCCCCCGCCGCTGGAGCGCACCGCCAGCCGCATCATCCTCAGCACGGACCGGATGACGCGGATGATCACCGAGCTGCTGGACTTCACCCGCAGCCGGCTGGGCAGCGGCATCCCGCTGACGCCGGGCGCCGCGGACCTGGGCCAGGTGGCGCGCCAGGTGGTGGAGGAGCTGGAGCTGGTGCACCCGAACCGCACCGTGAAGGTGACGTCCACGGGGCCCCTCACGGGGCACTGGGACGCGGACCGGCTGGCGCAGGTCCTGGACAACCTGGTGGGCAACGCCCTGCTGTACAGCCCTCCGGAGGCCACGGTGGAGCTGGTGCTCACGGGCGAGCCGGAGCAGGTCGTCGCGCGGGTGAGCAACCCGGGGGAGGTCATCGCCCCGGAGGAGCTGGAGCTGCTCTTCCACCCCTTCCAGCGCGCGCGCACCGCCGCCCACGTGCCGTCGGGCCTGGGCCTGGGCCTCTTCATCTCCGAACAGATTGCCCGGGGCCACCGGGGCACGCTCACCGCGACGTCCGACGCGGCAGCCACGGTCTTCACCCTCACGCTGCCGCGCGCCATCGCATGAGTCGCGGCGGACGCCCCCCTGGCCGCTCCCATGCTTCCCGGCCGTCCGGGACGGCGGCGGGCCTGGAATCGCCGGGGCCCGTGCCCTACGGTGCACGGGTGTCCACCGCGCAACACCGCCCCACGCTGCTCCTCGTCGAGAACAACGAAGACGTCCGCGAGGCGCTGCGGGAAATCCTGGAGTCGGAGGGCTACCGCGCCCTCACGGCGGTGAACGGCCAGGACGCGCTGAACGTGCTGGCGAGGCAGGAGCGGATGCCCGGCCTCATCCTGCTGGACCTGGTGATGCCGGTGATGGACGGCCACGCCTTCATCGAACACCTGCGCGGCACGGGCGCGCTCGCGCTGACGCGGGTGCTGGTGCTGACGGCGCACCCCACCCTGCCGCTGCCGCAGGGGGTGGCCGGACGGCTGGGCAAGCCGGTGAAGCTGGAGGCGCTGCTGGACGCCATCGCCGTGCACTCCGTGCGGGCGTAGGGCCGCGCGCTCAGGCGGCGGGGCAGTGCCGGGCCACCATGGCCAAGAGCTCCGCGATGTCCACGGGCTTGCGCAAGAGGCCCACCGTGCCCGGAGGGGCCTTGGCGGAGAAGTGGGCGGTGAGCATCAGCACCGGCAGCTCGCGGTGGCGCGCGTCCTGCCGCAGCCGGTGCAGGAACTCGTGTCCGTCCATCACCGGCATCATCAGGTCCAGCAGGACCAGGCAGGGCTGGGGCTGGGAGGCCAGGACCTCCAGGGCGGCCTGGCCGTTGGCGGCCTGGAGCACCGTGTAGTCCTCCATCTCCAACAGCTCCGCCACGACCTCGCGCAGATCCGGTTCATCGTCGACGATGAGGATGGTGGAACGCGAAGTCTCTCTGCGCACCCGGGCAGCCTACGCAGGTCGCGCCGCTGGCGCCAAGGATTGGCGTGCCTCCCTGCCCTGCGCCCGCGCGGTGATTTCACGCAGGGCATGCCCCTGGGGGGCCGCCTGTCGGGAATCCCCGGCGAAACACGGGGGTGCCATTGCACCTGGGGGCCCGAGCCCCTACCCCCTTCTCTACGGGCCCATGAAACTCATCGCGGACTTCATCGAAGCGAACCTGGACGTCCTGGTGCGGCGGTTCGCGGACGCGGCGCGAAGGCTGGAGAGCACGCAGGGGCTGAAGGCGTCGGAGGTCATCTCCACGCTGCCGGAATACCTCCACGCGGTGGCGGCCATCTGCCGGGACGGCGCCACGCCGGAGCGGCTGGAGACGCGCGCGCGCCTGGAGGAGGCCCACATCAACCTGCGCCTGCGCGTGGGCGCCACGCAGGAGGACGCGACGGACGAGTACACGCTGCTGGGACGGCTCATCCCCCAGCTGTGGGAGGACGTCCAGCCGGAGCGCAGGCCCGGCGCCCCGGGCCTCCAGTGCCTCTTCCAGCAGCTGGAGGAGGCCATGGACCACGTGGTGGTCCTCTTCTCCGGCTACTCGCTGGAGGACCGCCAGCGCGAGAAGCGCTTCCTGCGCCAATTGGACGCGATGGCGCCCCGGTGGCTGGAGCCGCGCGCGGATCCGCACGGCCCGCTCAGGCCGCTGGTGGAGCTCGTCGTCCGGGCGCTGGAGGCCGCCGGGGCGGAGCTGTTCCTCGTGGACGCGGGCGGCCGGTGGATGCGCCCCGTCGCGCACACCGGGCACCTTGTGCCGCCTCCCGGCCGGTCGGTGGACTCGCAGGGGCCGTCCTTCCTGGGCCGGGTGGCCCGCTCGGAGGAGCCGCTGGTGCTCGCGCAGGGGCGGGGCCTGGAGGACAGCGCGCGCGAGGGGCTGCACGCCCCCGGGTGGAGCACGCTGCTGGGCCTGCGGCTGTGGCCCCACGGCGAGCTCATGGGCGTGCTCTGCGTGGGGTTCGCGGAGGCCCGGCCGGTGCCTCCGCAGACCAAGCGCTTCCTGGAGACGCTGGTGGAGTACCTCTCCGGCATCCTCGACCGCGCCCTGCTCATGGGCCAGCTGCGCGAAGCCAACGCGCGGCTGGAGGCGTCGGAGACGCGCTACCGGCTGGCCAGCCAGGCCGCCGCGGACACCGTCTGGGATTGGAACCTGCTCACCCAGGAGATGACCTGGAGCGGGGAGACGCGCAGGCTGCTCGGCTTCGCGCCCGACGAGACAGGGCCGTGGGCCAGCTGGTGGGTCGAGCGCATCCACCCGGAGGACCGGGAGCGGGTGGCGCGCGGCATCCACGCGGCCATCCAGGGCACGCAGGCGCGCTGGCAGGACGAGTACCGGTTCTTGAACCGCCAGGGCGACGTCGTGCGGGTGCTCGACACGGGCGTCATCCTGCGCGACGCGACGGGCCGGGGCGTGCGCATGGTGGGCGCCATGCAGGACGTCACCTCCCGGTGGGAGGCGGAGAACGGGCACGAACAGCTGCTGCGGGAGGCGCGGACCGCGCGCGTCCAGGCGGTCACGGAGCTGGGCCAGCTGCACGCGCTGCTGCGGCAGGCGCCCGTCGCGCTCGCCATCCTCCGGGGGCCCGCGCACGTCGTGGCGCTGGCCAACGACCGCATCTGCCAGCTCTGGGGCCGTCCCTACGAGCAGGTCCTGGAGCGCCCCGTGCTCGAAGCGCTGCCGGAGGTGCGGGGCCAGGGCATCCGGGAGCTGCTGGACGGCGTGCTCAAGACGGGGACGCCCTACGTGGGCCACGAGCTGCACGTGCGGCTGGCGCGGTCCGCGGACGGAGCCCTGGAGGACGCGTACTTCAACGTCATCTACCAGCCGCTCCAGCCGGCCGAGAGCGGCATCGAAGGCATCCTCGTCGTCGCCAGCGAGGTCACCGAGGCCGTGCGCGCGCGCCAGAAGGCGGAGTCGCTGGCGGGGACGCTGCAGGCCAGCGAGGAGCGCCTGCGGCTGGCGATGGACGCGGCGGACATGGGCAGCTGGGACATTGAACCGGCCACGGGCCGGGCCACCTGGGACGCGCGCTTCCGCGCCATGCTGGGCCTGCCCGCGGAAGGCGAGGTGCTGCTCGACGAGGCCATGCGGTTCGTCTTCGAGGAGGACCGGCGCCAGGTGGAGCACGCGATGGCGGAGGCCGCCCGGCCGGGAGGCTCCGGCGAGTACGCGAGCGAGTTCCGCGTGCGGCCTCCCCAGGGCGGCCAGCCCGTGCGGTGGATCTCCGGCCGGGGCCACGTCCACTTCGGGCCGGACGGCCGGCCCGTGCGCTTCGTGGGCACGGGGCTGGACGTGACGGAGCACAAGCTGGCGGAGGAGGCCGCCAGCCAGCGCACGGAGTTCGAGCAGTACCTGGTGGGCATCGTGTCCCACGACCTGCGCAACCCGCTGAGCGCCATCATCCTGGGCACGACGTCCCTCTTGCGGCGCGACGATTTGAACGAGCGCGCGACGAAGGCCGTCCTGCGCATCCAGGCCGCCGCGGAGCGCGCGGTGCGGATGATCCGCGACCTCCTGGACTTCACCCAGGCGCGCCTGGGCGGCGGCCTGCCGGTGCATTGCCAGGACCTGGAGCTGGGCGCGCTGGTGCGGCAGGTGGTGGAGGAGGTGCAGATGACCGTCCCGGAGCGCGTCCTCCAGACGTCCCTGCCCGCGACGGCCCTCCGGGGCTGCTGGGATCCAGACCGCGTCACGCAGGTGCTCACGAACCTGCTGGGCAACGCGCTGAAGTATTCACCGGAAGACACGCCCGTGGCGGTGCGCCTGCGGGAGGCGCCCGGCGGCGTCCTCCTGGAGGTGCACAACGCGGGAGCTCCCATCGCGCCCGACGTGCTGCCCCGCATCTTCCAGCCGATGCAGCGCGGGGCCCCGGGCATGGACCCGGCGACGCGCAGCGTGGGCCTGGGGCTCTACATCGTGCGGACCATCGTGCAGGCGCACGGCGGAACCATCGACGTGACGTCCACGCACGAGGCGGGCACGACGTTCACGGTGAGGCTGCCGCACGGCGACGCGAAGCCGGCGTCCGGAGCGCGGTCGCATGGAACTGAACAGGCGCGGCCCGCCTCATGACTGTCATCAGCGCGTGAGGGAGCGCGCCTGCATGCCTGGGTACCTGCCAGCACACGGAAGGCGCGGACCCCGGCTGGACGGGGAGCGGGCCGCCCGGTTAGGAACCGGCCCATCCCCTTGATGCC
>NZ_RAVW01000203.1 GCF_003611585.1 Corallococcus exercitus
GGGCGGGACGGAGGCGAAGCCGGTGGGGCTGGTGTTCATCGCGGTGCAGCGGCGGGGAAAGGCGGCGGTGGTGGAGCGTCACCGGTTTGAAGGGGACCGGAGGCAGGTGCGGCAGCAGGCGGCGGTGCGTGGGTTGACCCTCCTTCTGGAGCAGCTCGGCGTGGAGTCCTGAATAGGGGACTCATCCCTCCGGACGTTGGCACGTGGACGCCGGATGGGAGAGAAGGGTCGACGCAGTCTCACGAAGGGGGCCTCGATGTATCGAATCGACGTGGACCGAACGGAATCCATCGTGAGCTTCGCGCTGGAGGGCTACATCCGGCTGGAGGAGATGCAGCGGTTCGTGGTGGACCTGCGCGCCGCGACGGATGAGGTGGCGGGGCAGCCCATCAAGATCGAAGCGGACCTGCGCACGTTCCGGCCGGCGTCGCCGGAGGCGGCGGATCTCATCAAGCGGGTGCAGGAGTACGGGTTGCGCTCCGGGGTGACGCGGGTGGCGGAGTTGGTGCAGAACCAGATCGTCGCGTTGCAGTTGAACCGGGTGGCCTCTGGAAGCGGGACGGACAAGATCCTCCGCCGCTTCTGGCAGGAGTCCGCGGCAAGGACCTGGCTGAAGCACGGGGACGCGGAGCTGGGAGTGGCGCTGCAGAGCTGAGCGAGCAAGGACATGCCAGCGCGCTGGCTGTGCGTGCTGTGGGCGCTGTTCGTGACGGGCTGCGCGACGTCACGGACGTGGCGGTTGGACACGGGAGAGGGCCGGGCGCGTGAGTACACGCCGCGCAAGGACACGCGCCCCGTGGCGCTGGACGGAGACACCTTCGAGGAGACGGTACGGACACTGGCGCGCGATGCGTCGGTGTCGGTGCATCCCCGGAGGGAAGCACTCCGGTTGTTGAATCCCGGAGCAGTGCGAGCCTCGCTGGGCGTCGTGTCCGTGCAGGACCCGAGGCAGGGCCGCGTCCGCGTGGTGCGGGGTGGCACGGAATTGGAGGCCGCCTACGGACGCTGGTGCGTGCGCAAGCGGCTGTCCGGGGACTGCCTGCACCTGCTGGACAGGAGCCTGACGCTGGATGAGGAGGGCAAGCGGACGCTGGCCTTCCGGATCGCGTTGGACTCGGTGTGGGAGGAGACGGCGGAAGCCTTGGAGGGGATGGTGGACCCCGAGGCAATGGGGACGCTCCTGGCGGCGACGGGAGCGGTGTACTTCAGCCTGTGGCTGGTGCCGGAGCCACTGCTGACGAAGGGAGTCGCGGCGACGCTGACCGTGGCGCTGATCGCGTACCTGGGCTGGGACACGGTGTGGAGCCTCATCCAGGGCTGGAGGGTGCTGGCGGCGGAGGTGAAGGACGCGGAGACGTTCGATGAAGTCCGTGACGCGGGAGAGAAGTACGGCCAGGTGATGGGCAAGCAGGCGGCCCGGGCCTTCGTGATGCTGGCGATGGCGGCGCTGGGAAGCACGGCGCAGACGTTTGCAACGAGGATCGCGACGCTGCCCGGTTCAGCACAGGCCGCGCTGGTGGGAGCGGAGCAGGGAGGCTTCCGGCTGGTGGCCGCGGCGGAAGTCTCAGCGGTCGCGGTGTCCGCGAGCGGTGAAGTGACGATCGCGCTGGCACCCAACGCGGTGGCGATGTCCGCGAAGGGGCCGAATGTCCCGGCGCCCGTTGAAGTCCGCGTGCATCACATCGCCACGAACAAGTGGTGGGAAGCCACGCACAACGGTGGCCCTTGGTCACCGGAGTTCCAGAAGCTTTTCGACCGTGCAGGGATGTCACTGGATGACGAAGTGAACACAGTCCGTGTCCGGGGCCATCAAGGTCCGCATCCTCGGGAGTACCATGAGGCAGTCTACAAAAGACTGAGCGACGCCTTGGGAAAGTGCAGAACCATCCTGAAATGCAGGGAGGCGCTGGTAGAGGAACTCCAATCCTTGGGCAGGGAGATCTCCAATCCGAACACCCGGCTCAACTTGCTTGTCACCCGACCCTGACGCACAGGAGGACTGATCCCGATGCGGTACTTCGAGCTTCTCGACGACATGGAGTTGAGTGACCGTTGGCTGCCGGGTGAGGCCACGAACGCTCAGGGACAGGAGATCGATGACATCTGGCAGTTCAAGGATGGATGCCCGGTTCAAATCAATGAACGGTTACGAATCCCCATTGGTCATCCAGGGAGGATCCTCGACTACTCCGTGACGAGTGTCGGTGGTGCGCCTGTCGTGCATCGGCGAGTCGCGAGCGTATTCAAGGAGCTGGCACCTGACGAGGTGCAGGTCATCCCGGTCGATGTCGACGGACAGTCGGAGCCCTACTTCATCCTCGTCGCGACGCGCACCATCCGATGTATTGATGATCAGGAGTCCGCGGAGGTGCTGTACTGGAAGCCCGAGGACGGGCGGCCGGAGAAGACTGGGCGATACAGGTCCGTCATGGGCATGCGCATCGACCCGACGAAGGTCGGGGATGCCAAGGTCTTCCGTCCCTGGGGATGGACTGTCGTGCTCATCATCTCCGAGGACCTCAAGGATGCGCTGGAACGTTCGGGCGCTACGGGGATGTCCTTCAGGCGGGTCACTGGCCCCAGCGAAGTCAGTCCTGAGGAACGCGCTCACAACCTCAAGCTCCAGGCGCTTTACGAACGTTCCACGACACCCCGGGAAGCCTTCTGGCACACGTTGGGCAGCATGGATGACAACTTCGTCATCCCCATCGTCGTCGGAGGCGGCTGGCCAGCGGGGAGCGAGGTCTGGCGCGTCATCCATCGCCCCGAAGGCCGAACGCTCTTCGTGACGGATGGTCTCTCCAACTTCTTCGTGAAGGACGCCGAGCCGTCCGTGGGCTTCGGCCTGGAACTCGCGCTCGAAACCGATGAGCCGGTGGAGAATGTGGCGAAGAGCTGGCAGCAGCTCCTGCTGGAACGCATCGCCAACGAACTCGTGGGCCACGAACACCTCCGTGAGCCCGCGAGGACCGGCATCCTCTCCATGGAAGTGGACGGAGAGCACATGCCCGAACCCCTCCTGACGAAGGACGGCCGCGTCGCCGTGCTCCTGGGCATGGACACCCCCACGCTCCCCAGCCACTTCACGATGCCGGACGGACAGGTCCGGCTCGTCACCGTGAAGACACTCATGCCCCGGGAGCTCACGTACCTGCTGGAGCACGGCCGGGAGGAGCTGCTCCACCGCTTCAACCAGTCCCGCCCCGGCCACCTGTCCCGAGCCTGGCGCCAGTCCGTGGTCTGATCACCGCATCCCGAACACCAGCCACGCGGCCAGCGCCCCGTACAGCGGCACGTTGAGCGCCAGCGTCAGCCGGTTGATGCGCCGGAACCGCGCCTGCTCCGCGTCCGCGAACCACACGCCGTCCTCGCCGGTGGTGCGTCCCTCCACGGCCTGATGGAACAGCGCCGCGTAGGCCACCTCCACCACCAGGGTCACCAGCACCAACCCCACGAGCGCCAGCGCCCACACGTCACGCCCATCCAGCACCCCGGCCCACTTCTCTCCGGTGTACACGAGCCCCGCGCCCACCAGCGCGATGCACCCCAGGTCGTGGCCCACGCCATACGGAGGCCGCCAGTTGCGCGACACGTAGAGCATGTAGAGCTCCGCGGCCCCGCGCAGCCACATGGACACCGCGAACGCCCCCAGCACGATGCGCGCCTCCACCGGCACGGACGCATCCAGCGCCACCAGCGGACACACGAGGAACCAGAGGAACACCGCGTACAGCAGCCACGCCAGCTTCGGCCCGGAGATGCGGCCGCCCTGGCCTCCCTGCGCGTTCTGCCGGCGCCGGAACATCACCGCCGCGCTCGCGCACGCCAGCAGCCCCACCCCCAGCAACACCCGCGTCGACGAAGAGAGCATCAGTAGGAACGGGGCCGGGGATAGTGGTGGGGGAACCGCTCGACGTACCACGCGCGAAGCCGGGGCAGGTGCGTGAGGGACACCTGCGGATGCAGGTGATGCACCACGTGCAGCCCCACGGACCGGGGCGCCAACCCCAACCCCCCCAGCCATCCCAGCCCATGGTCACGCGTGCACGCGAACACATCTTCCAAGGTCCGTCCTCCCACGGGCGCGGCCGTGTGCTCCGCGAGCAACCGGTGCGCGTTGAACCCCGACGCCACCAGCAGCGGCACCGCGTACCCCCACAGCACCGCGGAGGGCCACCGCACCGCCAGCGCCAGCACGCCCAGGTGGAACAGCACCTGCCCTGCTTCCGCTCGAGCACACCCCGCCACCTCCGCGTCCCGCGTGAGCACGCGTCCGGAGCGGTCCTGCAGGAACACGCGCGCATATGCCGTGCGCAGTGAAGGCAGCACCCACGCGCACAGCCCCACCGGCCCGCGCAGCACCCAGCCGGGGATCACGCCCACGAGCAGCAGCCATCGCCACGCCGTGCGCAGCCGGCCGCCGTCCGGAGGCTTGCGGTACGGATCCGACGGCAGGCCCGCGTCGCGGTGGTGTCGAAGGTGGTGGTAGCGCATCGCCGCCAGCGTGGACGCGACCGGGTAGCCCGCGACGGCCTCCAGCAGACACAGTCTCCATTCGCGTGTTCGCGAAGGCAGGTGGACCGCGTCATGAAGCAGGACGCCCAGCGCGTGCAGCCGTCCCGCGACGACGAGCACCGCCAGCGGCGCGAGCACCGGAGGAGCCCACGCCATGACCGCCCATCCCAAGGCCATCCCCGCCCACTCGGCGGCCGCCAGGCGCAGCAGGCCTGAAGGCGTGGCCGGAACGAGCAGCTCGCGAGGCACCGCCGCGCGGCGAGGCAGGGAAGAAACCATCGGGCGCCAGGACTCCACGCATGGCCGCTGGACGCAAGCCCTCGGGGGATTGGACACCCGGAGACGGGCACGGCACGCTCCGCGCGTGCACCGGGACGGTCAATCATGAGTGTGGATGTGCCGACGACGCAGGCCCTCGCGGGCACGCGCGTGGAGTGGGGCGGCTGGGTGTTCCCCCGCTGGAACGACCCGAGGCTGCCCTTCGCGGCGCTGCTCACGCTCTACGGCGTGCTGGGCTTCACCTTCTTCGGCTTCAACCGCAGCCCCGGGCAGATGGCCTTCCTGGTCGTCTCCGGCACGCTGCTGGACGCGGTCCTGGGCTGGGTGCTCAAGCGGCGCAAGGAGCTGCCGCTCTCCGCGTACATCTCGTGCTGCTCGCTGGCGCTGCTCTTGAACTACTCGCACGCGAGCACGCTCCTGTGGCTGCCGGTGTGGCTGGCCATCGGCTCCAAGTACGTGCTGACCTTCCAGGGGCGGCACGTCTTCAACCCGTCGATGTTCGCGGTGGCCGTGTCGCTGCTCACCACGCGCGAGCTCATCACCGCCGCGCCCGCGTACCAGTGGGCCAACGGGGAGGTCGCGCTGTCGGCCTTCATCGTGATGGCGGCGCTGGTGCTGTTCTTCTTCCGCGTGGGGCGCGGCTGGCTGGTGGTGAGCTTCCTGTCCTTCTACGCGCTCCAGACGGCGCTGCGCGCGTTCATCCTCCGCCACCACCTGCCGCCAGAGGTGCTGTTCCTGGGCACGCTCGGCGCGCCGTCGTTCTTCATCTTCGTCTTCTACATGCTCACCGACCCCGCCACGTCACCGGGGACGCGCAAGGCACAGGTCCTGGTCGCGCTGGCCATCACCTGCGTGGACCTGGTGCTGCACCTGAAGGAGAGCGTCTACACGTTCTTCTACGCGGCGCTCACCGTGGCCACCTGCCGCTTCGTGCTCATGCACGCGCGCGAGCTGTGGCGCACGCGGGGCGCGTCGCTGCGCCAGCTGCTGGCCCCGGACATGCTCCGGCGCATGGGCGTGGTGGGAGGGCTGGGGGCGGTGCTGGCCACGGGCTACTCGGTGACGGCGGCGCAGGGGACGCGCTCAGCGCCGCTCGCGTTCCACCTGGACGCGCAGGACCTCAAGCAGGCGGGCCTGGATTCCCAGATGGGGCACACGCTGGAGGAACTGGATCCACGCGTGGCCCACGTCGCCAAGTGGCTGGTCGCGGTGGGAGACGCGGTGGCCACCGGGGACTTCGACGGGGACGGCAAGCTGGACCTGTTCCTCACGCACCCGCTGGGCACGCCGGAGCACCACGCGGGCCTGTACCGCAACCTGGGCGGGCTGCGCTTCGAACGCGTCCCCGTGCCCGCGCTGGAGCGCTTCGCCACCCGCTACAAGGAAGAGGGCCTGGCGGGTGGTGGGACGTTCGTGGACTGGGATGGGGACGGGGACCTGGACCTCGCGGTGGCGGTGGCCTTCGGGCCGGTGCGCCTGCTGCGCAACACGCTGCGCGAGACGGGCACCGCGGGCTTCGAGGACGTGACGCAAGCGGCGGGCGTGACGGACCACGCGGTGAGCCTGGGGCTCACGTTCCTGGACTACGACCGCGACGGGCACCTGGACCTGCTGGTGCTCAACGCGATGACCACGCACCTGCCGGACTATCCGAACCCGCCGCCGCTCAACCTCTTCCAACTCCCCGCGCCGGAGTACGAGGGTGACCGCCGCATGCTGCGCTTCATGCACGACGGCTGGCACGACGCGAACAACGGCGGGCGCAACGCGCTCTACCGGGGCCGGGGAGACGGCACGTTCGAGAAGCAGGACGTGGAGGCGCTGGGCCTGAAGGAGACGCACTGGTCGCTCGCGGTGAGCACGGTGGACCTGAACCACGACGGGTGGACGGACCTCTACGTGGCCAACGACTTCGGACCGGACGACGTCTACCTGAACGAGGGCGGGCGGCACTTCCGCCACCTCGTGGGTCAGCGCTTCGGCGAGATTGGCCGCGACACGTACAAGGGCATGAACGCGAGCGTGGCGGACTTCGACCGCAACGGCTGGTTGGACGTGTACGTGTCCAACGTGCACCACTCGCTCCAGGCGGAGGGCAGCCTGTTGTGGATGGTGGGGCCGGGCGAGGACGCGTTCGTTCCCCGCTTCAAGGACGAGGCCACCTTCCGGGGCGCGCTGAACGAGCGCCGCTTCGGCTGGGGCGCGGCGGCGGGGGACCTGGACGACGACGGATGGCCGGACCTGGTGCAGGCCAACGGCATGGTGGACGCGCGCCTGGACGCGCCGAAGTGGCGCATCCCGGAGGGACAGCGCAACGACTACTGGTACGTGAACCACAAGCTGATGCAGTCCGGCCCGGAGGTGCACACGTACGCGGACAAGTGGGGCGACATCCGGGGCCGCGTGCTCTATCCGAACGAGGCGCGCCGCGCGTACCTCAACCTGGGCGACGCTCGCCCGGGGCACTTCGTGGACGTGGCGAAGGAGGTGGGCATCGAGGCGCCGGACAACTCGCGCGGCGTGTTGATGGCGGACCTGGATGACGACGGCGACCTGGATGTGCTCATCACGAACCAGCACGCGCCGGTGTCGCTGTACCGCAACACGCTGCGAGCCAGCGCGACGGACGCGAAGCCGGACGCGCACTTCGTGGGCCTGTCGCTGGTGGGGGACGGTCAGCGCACGCACCGGAGCGCGGTGGGCACGCGCGTGGTGCTGTCCTACGAGGAGGGCGGCAAGCAGGTGGAGCAGGTGCGCGAGGTGGGGCTGATGGGAGGCTTCTCCGCGTCGGCGGATCCGAGGCTGCACTTCGGTCTGGGCCGTCACGCGGGGCCGGTGAAGGCGGTCATCCACTGGTATGGCGCGCAGCCGCAGGAGGTGACGCTGGAGGCGGACCGCTACCAGGAGGTGCGCCAGCCTCCCGCGCCCACGGCGCTGCGGGGAGGGCCCTGAGGCGATGCTCTCCGCGATGAAGGGCACCACGGTGCGGCGGGAGGACCTGGACGCCGGCACCCGGGCCCGCATGTTGGCGCTGATGCAGTGCTGTTACGTGGGCGTGAGCGCGGAGCGCTTCCACGCGGACCTGGACGCGAAGCAGTGGGTGTTCCTGCTGCACGCCCGGCGCACGCGGGAGTTGGTGGGGTTCAGCACGGTGCGGGTGGCGGAGGAGGAGGGCGTGGAGGTGCTGTACTCGGGCGACACGGTCATCCATCCGGACTGGTGGGGACACAAGACGTTGCAGGTGGTGTTCGGCCGGTTGTTGCTCGCGCGCAAGCTGCGCCGGCCGTGGAGGCCGCTGTACTGGCTGCTGCTGTCGGGCGGATACAAGACGTACCTGCTGGCGGTGAACTACTTCCCGCGCACGCATCCGCGACGCGACTGGGCGCCGCCGGAGGGGCGCTCGGAGTTCCTGCGGGGACTGGCGACGCGGTGGTTCGGCACGCAGTACGACGCGGCGAAGGGCACGCTGTGCTTCGACGGCGAGCACTACCGGGTGCGCGACGGAGTCTCGCCCATCGACCGCGACGCGGCGGCCCACCCGCACATCGCCTACTTCGCGGAGCGCAACCCTGGCCACGCCGAGGGCGAGGAGCTGGTGTGCCTGGTGGAGATCCGCGGCTGGGACCTGGCAAGGGCGCTGGCGCGGAGCGTCTGGGGCCAGCTGCGCCGCTGGGCCCGCCGTGAGCGAGATGCCTCGCGGATCCGCGTGGGGACGTGAGGTGCTGACTTCGCACGGGATGCTGAGCGCCACGATGGTTGCGCTGAGGCTGCTGAGCTCGCGCTGGGCGCCGACCGCGACGTTCACAGCGCTGACGTCGTTCGCGCGGTGCTGCCGACATGCGCTGTTTGCGAATCCGCGTGGAGACGTGGCGTGCTGACTTCACGCACGATGCTCTCCGCCACGATGGCGGCGCTGACGCCATCCGCGCTGCGCTTCCGTCACGCGCTGCGGGAGCCGGAGGCCGCGCAGGCGGAGTCCCTCAAGCGCATTCTCAGCACGGTGGTGGGCACGGCCCAGGCGAGCCGCGTGGCGCACTTCGGTCTCATCCGCACGGCGCGGGAGTTCCAGGACGCGGTGCCGGTGTCCACGCCGGACACGGTGGCGGAAGACGTGGAGCGCATCGCGCGGGGAGAAGCGCGGGTCCTCACCCGCGAGCCCGTGCTTCGCTTCGAGCTGTCCGGTGGCTCCTCCGGCGCGTCCAAGCGGGTGCCGGTGACACGCGGGCTGCTGCGTGAGTTCCAGCGAGCGCTCGCGCCCATGTTGCATGAGGTGTTCCTGCGCCGCCCCGCGGTGCGCGAGGGCCCCAGCTACTGGTCCATCTCCCCACTGGGCCGAAGACAGCACCGGACAGCGGGAGGCATCCCCGTGGGCTCAGCGGAGGACAGCGCGTGGTTCCCGCGTCCGTTACAGCCGCTGCTCTCGCGCGTCTTCGCCGTGCCCGGCTCGGTGGGACAGGCGCCGCACGTCGAGCCTTGCCGTTACGTGACGCTGTGGTTTCTCGCGCGGTGCTCGAACCTGTCGCTGATCAGCGTCTGGAACCCCAGCTTCCTCACGCTGCTGATGGACGCGCTGGAGCGGCACGGCGAACGGCTCGCGGAGGACCTGGAGCGCGGCACGCTGCGGCCTCCCGAACAGGACGCGGAGGGCGCTCCCGTGCCTGAAGACCCCGCCTGGACGACGCTCGTGCAGGGGCTCCAG
Organism: Corallococcus exercitus; assembly: GCF_003611585.1. Taxonomy (GTDB): domain Bacteria; phylum Myxococcota; class Myxococcia; order Myxococcales; family Myxococcaceae; genus Corallococcus; species Corallococcus exercitus. The sequence continues at coordinate 9,494 of NZ_RAVW01000203.1, forward strand.
GGCGTGCGTGACATCCCGAGGGCCCAGGTGCTGCGCGCCGCCTTGCGAGAGGGCCTGCCCTCGGCTCGCGCGCTGTGGCCGGGGCTCGCGCTCTTGAGCATGTGGACGGACGCCCAGGCCGCGCACGCAGTGGCCGGCGCATGCCGCCGCTTCCCGGGTGTCGAGGTCCAGGGCAAGGGCCTGCTCGCCACGGAGGGCGTCATCACGGTGCCCCTCTTCGAAGCACCGGCGCCGGTGCTCGCGGTCCGGAGCCACTTCGTCGAGTTCATGGACCCGGAGCATCCCGACACACGCCCACTCCTGGCACACGAGCTGACGGCGGGCCGCACCTACGCGGTACTCCTCTCCACGTCTGGTGGACTGCTGCGCTACCGGCTGGGGGACCTCGTCCGGGTGGAAGGCTTCGTGCACGCGACGCCCTGCCTGCGGTTCCTCGGCCGAGCGGACGCGGTATCGGACCTCGTCGGTGAGAAGCTCTCCGCCGCCCGAGTGGGCACGGTGCTGGACGCCGCGCTGGGCTCCACGCGTCCCGCCTTCGCCATGCTCGCGCCGGAGTGGGGGACACCGCCGGCCTATCGGCTGTTCCTTGAGACGGATCAGCCCTCCGACGTCATCGCCGCGAACGCGGAGCGCCTGCTGTGTGAAGGCCACCACTACCGCTACGCACGGGAGCTGGGACAGCTCGGCCCCGTGCGCGCGGTGCGCGTAACACAGGGGGCCCGGCGCTATGAGGCCCGGTGCATCCAACTCGGTCAACGTGCGGGAGACATCAAGCCCGTGGATCTGCACCGCCAACCCGGTTGGACGGAATGGTTCGCAAGAGGAACGTCATGATGGTGCGCACCGTGGACCTGGATGCGGAGGCGGACCTCGGCCGCTGCGGCGCGCTGAAGGACTTCTGGTACGTGGCGTGCCTCTCCACGGAGCTGCCCGCGAACCGGCCCCTCGCGCGCACCGTGTTCGGCACGGGGCTGGTCCTGTTCCGGGGACCGGATGGTGCTCCCACCGCGCTGCGCGACCGCTGCCTCCACCGCAACGCGCGCTTGTCGAAGGGCGACGTGTTCGACGGACGGCTCGGCTGCCCGTATCACGGCTGGGTCTACGACGCGTCCGGCGCCGTGGTGGAGATCCCCGCGCTGGGCCCTTCCCAACGTGGAGAGAAGCTGGACGCTCGCGCCTGCGCGCACGAAGGCCTCAAGCCCGCACCGTGCGACCTGGGACGGCTCGCGCGCTTCCCCACGCGCGAGCAGGACGGGCTCGTCTACGTCTACCTGGGCGCGGACGTGACGCAGGCCCGTGCGGAACCCTTCCGGGTGCCGTACTGGGGCGAGCGCGGCTGGACCGTCTACTTCATGGTGACGCGCTTCGCGAACGGCGTGACGAACCTGGTGGAGAACTTCATGGACGTGCCGCACACGTCCTTCGTGCACCGGGGCTGGTTCCGCAATCCCACGCGCAAGCGAGTCCCCTCCACCGTGAAGCGCCACGCGGGCCGAGTGCGGATGACCTACCACCAGGAGGAGGACGCGCTCACGGGCCTCGGGCGGCTGTTCAACCCGCGAGGCCTGCCACTCGTGCACACGGATGAGTTCATCGTCCCCAACGTCACGCGCGTGGACTACCAGTGGGGCGACAGCGGCTTCGCCATCAACTCGCAGTGCACGCCCATCGGGCCCACGGACACGCTCGTGTACACGGCCATCAGCTACCGGCTGCCGGTGGACGTGCCAGGTGCATGGGTGGGCCGCGCGCTGACGCCGCTGGTGCGCTGGTACACGCGGCAGGTCATCCAGCAGGACGTCATCATCATGGAGACGCAGCGCCAGGGACTGACGGACGGCCCTGGTGGCGGCGTGTACTCGGGAACCGAGGCGGACCTGCACCACGCGGGCATCGAGGCGTACCGCCGCTGGCTGCGTGAGGGCGCGCACGGCCCCGGCCCCGAGGACGCGGAGCGTGACGTGGTCTTCTGGGTCTAGACCGCGCCGGAGGTCTGCTCCTCCTCGGAGCCCGAGGAGGGAAACATCGCCAGGTAGTACCCGGAGAAGAAGGTCGCCCCCAGGAAGAACGCGTGGAGCAGCTCCTGGGTGAGCGCGAAGGGCGGCGCGGGCAGGTGCTCATGCAGCCACATCAGCGTCGCGACGGTGTTGGACGCATGGCACGCCGTCGCCACGCCCAGCGCGATGCAGAGGTGCACCCCCAGCACCCACGTGTTGGCGGGGGAGGTCACCCACGAGGCCAGGGGCCCCAGCCGCGCGAGGACGCGCGGGTACACGAACTTCCGGAAGAGCGCACCACAGGCCAGCCCCAGCAGCAGCGGGCCCGCGATCTCAATGAGGGTGTTGACCGGATCCATGGCCCGGGACCATGCCCCAGCGCCTTCGGCCAACGCAAACCCAGCTCACCCCATGCGCCGCAGGCCCGGCAGGTCCTCCGGCCGCAGCACCCAGCGCGGCGGCTCCGGCGGTGACGTGCGCGTGCCCACCTGCGTCGCGGGGAAGCCCTCCACCAGCGCGTAGTCCGGGAACACCGCGCGCGCCTTCACCAGACTGCCGGCGCCCACGTGGCAGCCCTTCCCCAGGTGGCTGCCCTCGCAGAGGATGGCGCCAGGCTCCACCACCGTGCCCGCGCCCAGGTTGCACGCGTGCAGCACGCAGCCCGGGCCCACCACCACGCCCTCGTCCAGCACCAGCATGGTGTCCGGCTGCAGGTGCAGCACCGTGTTCTCAAGAATCTGGACCCGCGCGCCAATGCGCACCGGCCCGTTCAGGTCGCCGGTGATCTTCACCCCCGCGCCGATGATGGCCCCCGCGCCGATGACCACGTCGCCGGACACCTCCGCGGAGGAGAAGAGGGTGGCGGTGGGGTGGACGAAGGGGTGACGGTCGCGAAAGGCGTACAGCTGTCCCATGGGGGCGTCCTCGGCGCGGTCGCGCGCGGAGAAGGAAGTCAATGGAGCGGAGGGCAGTGACAGGTCACCGCCCCGGCGCTGCTGCAGGTGGGCCAGGTCCTCCGCGGAGAGCATCCGCAAGACCTGCCCCGGCCGGCCCAGCACCACGGATTGATCCGGCACCACCATGCCGGGTGGCAGCACCGTGCCTTCGCCCACCAGGCAGCGGTCACCCAGCGTCACGCCGGGCATGAGGATGGCGCCGCCGCCGATGTCGCACAGCGACCCCACCCGTGCGCCCATCACGAGCGAGCGCGGACCGAGCACGGTCTTCTCGCCGATGGACGTGGGGCGCTCGGGCGTGCCCACCACCACGGCGTCCTCGCGCAGTGTGGAGAAGGCTCCCAGCGTCACGGAGCCACCCACCGAGCGCACGATGGCGCCCCGCGAGATGATGGCCCCGGGCCCCACTTGCGTGGTGCCCAGCAGTCGCGCGGACGAGGCCAGGGTGAAATGAGGACCTACCGCGGTGGGCAGGAGGGAAGCGGTCGCGGGTGAGGGACTCATCAGGATGCAGCAAGCTACTCCCGGGTTCCCGAAGGGCATGTTGTCCCGGGGCGCGACGCGTCGTCCGGCAGCCAACGCTCGCACGCTGTCCCGGCGGGGGTGGGTGCGGCACCTTCAGATGTCAGGAGTGGGTGGCAGGGTGCGTAGGAAGCCGCGTCGCTGGGCGCCACCTGCGGGCGTTTCGCGCTAGGAAGTTCCCTCGCTCTCGAAAGGTCTCACCCCGTGGAAGAAACACCCCTGGCGGACCGGAACGCCCAGGTCCCCGCGCCCGTGGACAAGGGTGCCTGGACGCTGGTGAAGGAGGCGCTGCACGGCACCGAGCAGGACCTGACGCGGCTGCCGCTCGGGCGGGCCATCTTCCTGCTGGCCGTGCCCATGGTGCTGGAAATGTGCATGGAGTCGGTGTTCGCCGTCGTGGACGTCGCCTTCGTCGGCCGGTTGGGCGCGGAGGCGGTGGCCACGGTGGGCCTCACCGAGGGCATCCTCACCATCATCTACGCGGCCGGCATGGGCCTGAGCATCGGCGCCACGGCGATGGTGGCCCGCCGCATCGGAGAGAAGGACGCGGAGCGGGCAGGGCGCACGGCGGTGCAGGCCATTGGCCTGGGGGTGATCATCTCCACCGTGCTGGCGGTGACGGGCATCGTCTTCGCGCGGCCCATCCTGGCGGCGCTCGGCGGCTCGCCGTGGGTGCTGGAGCACGGCGTGGGCTACACGCGCGTGATGATGGGCGGCGTGGTGAGCATCCTGCTGCTCTTCCTCATCAACGCCATCTTCCGGGGCGCGGGTGACGCGGCCATCGCGATGCGCGTGCTGATGCTGGCCAACGGCCTCAACATCCTGCTGGCGCCGTGTCTCATCTTCGGCCTGGGGCCGTTCCCGGAGATGGGCGTGGTGGGCGCGGCGTGGGCCACCACGCTGGGCCGCAGCGCGGGCGTGGCGTATCAGCTCTACCGGCTGGTGCGTTCCAACGGCCGGCTCCAGGTGCGGCGCGAGCACGTGGCGCTGGAGCCCGCGACGATGCTCGCGATGCTGCGGCTGTCGGGCGCGGGCATGGTGCAGGCGCTGGTGAGCACGACCAGCTGGGTGGTGCTGGTGCGCATCGTGTCGACGTTCGGCAGCACGGCGCTGGCGGGCTACACCATCGCCATCCGCATCGTGATGTTCGCGCTGCTGCCCGCGTGGGGCCTGGGCAACGCGGCGGCCACGCTGCTGGGGCAGAGCATGGGCGCGGGGGATCCGGACCGGGGCGCGAAGGCGGTGTGGCTCGCGGGCAAGTACAACCTGGTGGTGCTGGGCAGCATCGGGTTGCTGTTCTTCGCCTTCGCGCATCCGCTGCTGGGGTTGTTCACGACGGACCCGGCGGTGGTGGAGGAGGGCGCGACGGCGCTGCGCGTCTTCTCCCTGAGCTTCTTCTCCTGCGCGTACGGCATGGTCATCACCTCCGCGTTCAACGGCGCGGGGGACACGCGGACGCCCACGCTCATCGACCTGGGGTGCCTCTGGATGCTGGAGCTGCCCCTGGCGTGGGTGCTGGCGAAGCCGCTGGGCCTGGGCGCGGTGGGCGCGTACCTCGCGGTGCCGGCGGCCTTCGCGGCGATGTCCGTGCTGGGCATCGTCCTGTTCCGGCGCGGGCGCTGGAAGACGCGCGTGGTGTGAGCGTCAGGGCAGGCAGATTTCAAAGCCGGTGCGTCCCCCGGGGAAGGTCCTCGGGGGGCGAGAGGCGGGCGTGACGGCGTAGAGGTGGAAGTCCAGGCGCCGCTGGAGGAAGCCGTCGAAGGCGGAGGCCAGCGGGTCCGCGGCGTCCTGCTGCACGGTGAAGAAGTGGAAGCCCTGGCCGTGGAACGCGGCGTAGACGGCATCCAGCAGCGCGCGCAGGACGGCGGGGTCCTCCGAGGGGATGCTGGTGTTGCAGAGGTAGAAGTAGCGGAAGTCGCCGCCGGGCGCGGGCAGGCGGGGCGCGCCGGTGACGGTGGCCAGCGCGTTGAAGCCCCGGCGCACCCACTTCATGCCGCCCCGGTACGCGAGCACGCGGTAGCGCTTCACGGCGTCGGGGTTCCACGCGGAGGTGCAGCCCACCAGCTGTCCCGCCGGGTCGAACGCGAGGAACGAGTCCTCCACGCGAAGCCCCGGCCAGCGCGCGAACCGGTGCTCCAGTTCGCCCGTGTCATACCGGTAGCCGAAGGGGCGCGAGCGGTGGTCCGCGTCCAGCAGCGCGGCCATGGCGGGCACGTCCGCGGCGGTGGCCCGGCGCACGGTGTAGCGGCTGCGGCGCGGCTTGCGGCGCAGGACGAACTGGACGGAGACGGCGCAGAACGCGCGCATCAGGTGGTAGTGCGGCTGCGCTTCACGGGAAGCGGCACGGCGCACGAGCGCCTGGAGCGCGGCGGCGTTGGAGGCCATGACGGCGGTGAGGAAGACGTCCACGCCGTGGCGGCGGGAGGTCTCCTCCAGGACGGGCCCATAGAACCGGGCCAGGCCCCGGGCACGGCGCGCGGAGAAGCGGGTGCGCAGGTCCCCCAGGTAGCCCACGCGGCAGGGCCGGCCCTCCAGCCACCCGTCGCGGACGTGGATGGCACCCATGCCGTCCAGGCGGGTGGGTTCTCCGTGGGCCCAGACCTCCGCTTCACCGCGCTGCATGGCGAAGAGGCCGAAGTAGTCCGGCGACCGCTGCGTGCTGAGCACCAGGTCCCCGGTCATGGGCACGTCGCCGAACAGGTCCAGCAGCGCGGCGTTGTCATCCCGGGTGGCACGGCGGAGGGGGCTCATGGGTCGCGCGGCAGCCTATGCGACACGGGGATGGACTTCCGCCCCCGCCTGCCCTGAGCCACATTGCGGGCCTTCACGCGCCGCACCGGGAGGACGTCATGGGGCTGTTGGGGTGGATCATCTTCGGCTTCTTCGCGGGGCTCATCGCCCGGGCCGTGCTGCCGGGCAACCAGCGCCTGGGGTGCATCGGCACCACGCTCCTGGGCGTCGCCGGGGCCTTCGTGGGCGGCTTCCTCACGTCCGTCTGGCGGGGGACCAATTGGCGCGACCCGGAGCCCACCGGCTTCGGCGGCGCCATCCTGGGGGCCATCGTCCTGCTCCTGGTCGCCCAGGCCGCCTTTGGCGGTCGCTCCTCCCGGTAGACCCCCGGAGGACCCCCTGGCCGGGAATCCCGGGCCGTCCCGCCGGTTTGGGGGGCCGGCGGCCGGTTGTCCTACCTGCGCGGGCCCCCTTCCGGGAAAGCACGGTTCCCAAGAGGATGCCGGGCATTTTCTGTAGTACACCGCGCCCCAGGCATGCAGCGGGGGGCGGTCGGCCGCCGCTGAGCCAAAGGAAAGGCGACGACATCATGATGAAGAAGACGATCCTGATCGCGGCGATGCTGAGCCTGACGGCCTGTCAGGGCCAGGGCGCGAAGCCGGGCGAGACCTCCGCCACCGGCACCTCGACGGCGGGCACCGCCGGCGCTCCGCAGACCGAGGAGCAGAAGACGCTGTACGCGCTGGGCCTGTCCATCGGCCGCAGCATCAGCGTGTTCGACATGACCCCGCAGGAGCTGGAGTTCGTGAAGGCCGGCCTCACCGCGCAGGTGACGGGCCAGAAGTCCGACGTGGACCTGGAGACCTACGGTCCCAAGCTCCAGGACCTCGCGCGCGAGCGTTCGCTGCGCAAGGCCAACGCGGAGAAGGAGAAGGCCAAGGCGTTCCTGGAGGAGAAGGCCAAGGAGCCCGGCGCCGTGAAGACCGAGTCCGGCCTCATCTACAAGGAGACCCAGGCGGGCACCGGTCCCCAGCCCCAGGCCTCCGACGTCGTGAAGGTGCACTACAAGGGCACGCTCGCCGACGGCAAGGAGTTCGACTCGTCCTACAAGCGCGGTGAGCCCACGCAGTTCCCGCTCCAGGGCGTCATCAAGTGCTGGACCGAGGGCCTCCAGAAGATGAAGGTCGGCGGCAAGGCGCAGCTCGTGTGCCCCTCCGACATCGCCTACGGCGACCGCGGCGCGCCCCCGAACATCCCCGGCGGCGCCGCCCTGGTGTTCGACGTGGAGCTGCTGGAGATCGTGAAGCCCCCCGAGGCCACCCCTGGCATGCCC
>NZ_RAVW01000204.1 GCF_003611585.1 Corallococcus exercitus
GGCGATGCGTGCCTTTGCCGCGAAACTCAGCATGGCGGTGGATGTGCTGTCCACGTCTTCCCGGGTAGTCCTGGAGTCACCGCGAGGGTTGGAGTTGACGGCGGTATGCGGCGGGTGTGCTGCCCACGTGCCGCTTGAAGGCCTTGCCGAAGGCGCTGTCCGTCTCGTAGCCCACGGCCTCCGCGATGGCGGTCATGGACGCATCGCTCTCCGCCATCAGCCGCGTGGCGGTGTGCATCCGCCACTGCGTCAGGTACGTCAGGGGGCTTTCGCCAAGGACCTGCTGGAAGCGCGCCGCGAACGTCGAGCGCGACATGCTGGCCAGCTTCGCCATGGCCTCCACCGTCCACGGGTGCTGGGGCCGCTCGTGCAGTTGTTGAAGGACGCGGCCCAGCTGCGGGTCCTCCAGTGCCCGGAGCCAGCCGCCCTTGCCTTCGGGGAACGCCTCCACGTGCATGCGCAGCGCGTGGATGAAGAGGACGTCCGCGAGCCGCGTGGCGACGAGCTCGTGTCCGGGCCGCCCGGCTTCCATCTCCGCGGCGACGAGCTGGATGACGGACTCCACCTGGCGCGTGGCGCCGCTGCCGTCACCGCGGACGTGCAGCACGTGGGGCAGGCCCGCGAGGAGCCGGTCGAGCCACGCCCCCGCGAAGCCGAAGCTGAAGGAGATGAGCGTCGTCTGGGGCCCGTCTCCGCCGTGGCGCAGGACGCCGCCGCACTGGGCACCGGTCTCCTCGTAGAGCTCCGGCAAGGGGCGCGTGCGCGTGCGGGGTGAGTCGCGCAGGAAGTGGGGCGCGCTGCCCAGGATGAAGACCCAGTCGCCCGCCGCGAGCGCGATGCGCTGGCCCTCCACCTCCAGCCAGCAGCCTCCGCGAGACACCGCGTGGAAGAAGCCCGGGAGCCCCAGGTCGAGCTTGATGCCCCACGGCGCGCTCAGCTCCAGCCGGCCGTACACCTCCGTCTTCAGTCGCAGGCTGCGAAGCGAATCCGCCAGGACGTCCATCTTGAGCGCTCCCTTCGGACGATTGGACGAGAAACACGGAGCTTCGCACATGGAACGTCCAGCGTCGCGGGACTACCCATCGCCTGGAGAAAGGACACTTCCATGACTCCTCCATCGACAACGGCGCGCTTCCGGACCTTCCACCTGCTTCGGGCCGGGTGGGCCGCCTCCGTTCCCCTCGTGTTCCTTGTAACCCTCGCCGTGCTCATGACTCCGCATGTCCGTGGCATCGGGTTCTTCCCGGCGCTTCGCTTCGCGGTCGCCGCGCCCGCGTGCCTGCTCGTCTGCGTCGCCGCGGCCTTCCTGTATCCGGTGCTCGCGGGGCGGACGTCGCGCCCCCGGCTCATGCTGGCGGCGGTGCTCGTCGGGTTCGCGGTGCTGGTCCTTGGAGGCATGGCGGTGTGGGGGCCCGAAGGGCTGGCCCTCGCGGCGGCGCCCGCGCTGCTGGGTAGTGCTGTCGCTGCGTCCTGGCTCGTTGCTCGCTTCGTGGACCGTCCGCGGTGGTCGCGCGTGGGCACCGCCGCGCTCCTGTTGGTGGGCGTGCTGGAGGCCGCAGGCGTCGTCCGGGCGGTGTCGAGCGAACGCGCCTCGCCAATGCGCGAGCTGGCGGACGCGGGCTCCCGGTTCATCACGCTGCCGAGCGGCGCGCGCATCCACTACGTGGAGGAAGGGCAGGGGGAGACACTGCTCTTCCTGCACGGCAATCCCGCCTGGTCCTACCAGTGGCGCGAGCTGATCCGCGGGCTGCGCGGGTCGTACCGCTGCGTCGCGCTCGACTATCCCGGCTTCGGCCTGTCGGAGGCTCCGGCGGGCTTTGGCTTCACGCCCCGGGAGCAGAGCCTGGTCGTGCAGGAGTTCGCCGAACAGCTCCAGCTGCGTGACGTGACGCTGGTCATGCAGGACTGGGGTGGCCCGATTGGGCTGGGCTTCGCGGGGCGCCGGCCGGAGCTTGTGAAGCGCGTGGTGCTGGGCAGCACCTGGGCCTGGCCCACGAGCACGCGCGAGGCGCGCGGCATCTTCTCCGTCATCGCCGGTGGACCCGTGGGCGAGTTCCTCCAGCTGAACTTCAACGGCTTCGCGTCCTTCGGCCTCCAGAACGGCGTGGTGCACGCGATGCCCACGGACGTGCTGGAGACCTACCTCCGGCCCTTCGTCCCGTTGGAGCGGCGGGGCATCGCGGCCTTCTATCCGGGGCAGATCACCGCCGCGACGGCGTACTTCCAGGAGGTCGAGGCGGGCCTGCCGCGGCTGGCCGACAAGGAGGCCCTCCTCTTCTGGGCGCACCTGGACCAGGGCTTCCCCCGGAGCGATACCGAGCGCTTCGAGCGGGCCTTCCCCAAGCACCGGACGGTCGGTCTTCCCAACGCCAACCACTTCTTCTTCGAGGACACGGCGGATCAGGTGGTCGCGGAGGTCCGTGCGTTCATGCCCGCGGCCCATCCCTGAGCCCTGGGGAGCCCAGGGGGCATGGGCGGCTGGCGCGGGGGTTGCTAAATGTCGCCACGTCGGCCGGGCAGGGTGCCCGGCCGTGGCTCCCTGGCCGCGATGCTCCCCGAACGCTCCCTTCCGCATGCGGCACCCGGCCCACGGCGCGGCCTGCTGGCCACCCTTCTCCTCACGCTGCTGTGCCTGCCGCTGTCCGCGTCCATGCCGGTGATACCGGGGCCGCCGCCTCGCCTCGTCCTCTGGGCCTGGGAGCGGCCGGAGGACCTGCGCTTCCTGGCGGGCCGCGCGGTGGACGTCGCGTTCCTGCTCGCGACGCTCGACCTCACGGATGAAGACGTCCACGTGGTGCACCGCCGGCAGCCGCTCCGCGTTCCTCCGGGCGTCGCGTTGAAGGCCACCGTGCGGTTGCAGATGGTTCCGGGCAGCTCGCTCGCGCGCTTCGATTCCGAGCGCCTGGCGGACCTGGCCGGGCGCCTGGACGTGCTCGCGCGCCGCCATGCCGTGACGGCGTTGCAGCTCGACTTCGATGCCCGCGGGTCGGAGACCGACGCCTATGTCGATCTGCTCCAGCGGCTGCGCACGCGCCTGCCTCCGGGCCTGTCGCTGTCCATCACGGGGCTCGCGTCGTGGTGCGTGCCCGGCGGCTGGATTGCCCGGGCGCCGGTGGACGAAGTGGTGCCGCAGCTCTTCCGCATGGGGCCGGACGCCCCGGTCTGGCGTGCACGGTTCGCACGCGGCCTGCCCCGCCCGTGCTCCGGCAGCATGGGCCTGGCGGTGGACGAGTGGGGGCCCGTGCCTCCCGGCGTCTCGACCCTCTATCTCTTCAACCCCCGGCCGTGGACGCCCGAGGCGTTCGCTCGCGCCGTGGCGGAGACCCGCTCATGAAGAACGCAAGAACAGTCCTGGGGCTCGTGGGCCTCGCGGTCCTGCTGCCTCCCGTCATCGCCGATGCCTGCGGGCCCGAGTTCGAACCCGAGCCCCGCTTCCAGGTCAGCGACAATCCGGACCGGCCCTTCGACAGCTTCGCCGCCGGGCGCCTGGGCATCATCCCCCGCACCTACGACCCGGCCTACCTCGCCTATGCCTGGCGCACGATGATGGGCATCCCCACCACGGCGGCCGAGCAGAAGCACCTGGTGGCCGGGTGGAATGAGGCGGAGTCCCGCTACGGGTACGGGGCCGACGCGGAGTGGGCCAGCCAGCAATGGATCGTCGCCCGGAAGGAAGTCGCGCCCTCCCTGGAGCCGCGTGAGCTGATCTTCATGGGGGAGCAGAACTACGCGAGGTACTCCCGCATCCACGGCGATGCCTTCCTGCATGCGGCGAGCACGGCGCGCACGCTCGCCCGGGAGTGGAAGCAGCGGCCGGCGCTGCTGAACGAGTGGGTGGGCAACCAGGACCGGGTCTTCAGCGAAGGCTGTGCCCCGGCTGAACCCGAGCCCGGCTTCGTGGAGACGCTGACGCCCCGCGAGCGGGCCCGCCGTAAAGCCGAGCGTGACTACCAGTCCGCGGCCATGCTCCTGTACTGCGGGCAGTTCGACGCGGCGGCGCAGGCCTTCCAGGACATCGCCGGCGCCGCGGACTCCCCCTACCGCGTCCTCGCGGCGTACCTCGTGGCTCGCACCCGCCTGCGCGAAGCGCTGTTCAAGCTGTCCGTTGAAGACGGGGCTCCGCCGAACGTGGATGCGGCCACCGCGGAGGCGCTCTTCCCGCGGGCGGAAGAGGCCATCCAGAAGGTGCTCGCGGATCCCAAGCTGCGGGAGGTCCACGGGCCCGCGCGGCGCCTGCTCTCCATCGTGCGCGAACACCTCTCGCCGGAGACCTGGCGGTGCGAGCTGTTCTCGCGAGTGCTGGAGAAGGGGACGGGCTCCGCGTTGCAGGCGGAGCTGGGCGGCCTCCGGATGGCGTGGGATCCAGAGGGCAACACCGTCACCTGCCCGGGGCTGAAGCCTCGCGCGGCGGAGCTCCTCGAATGGCTCCAGCTCATGTCCATTCCTCCCAACGGGGACGACGGCGCTCCGATGGGGCCGGGGCCGGCGAAGGCCTTCGAGACCTCTGTTGCTCGCTGGAAGAAGACCGCGCATCCGCCCTGGCTCGTGCTCGCGCTGCTGTCGGCCCGCGCGGATGCACCGGAGGTGCCCGCGCTGCTCGCGGACGCGGCGAAGGTGCCGGTGGACGCCCCCGCGGGCATGACGCTCGCGTGGCGCTCCGTGCAGTTGCTGCGGGAGCGGGGCCAGCTGGCGGAGGCCCGGGCGCGGCTGGACGCCATCCCCCTGACGCTGGTGCGCGACCAGGCGTCCACGGACAACCTCCTGCGGGAAGAGCGGCTGCACCTGGCGAACAGCTGGGATGAGGCGCTGCGCAACGCGGCCCAGCTCGTGGTCGACGAGGGGGCGCTTCCCCATCAGGACTGGAATGCCCAGACGCCCGAGACCGTGGCGATGGGGCTCAGCCCCCAGCGGGCGCGCTACCTGGAGTCCCATGTCCCCACGCGCCGGATGCGTGAGTGGGTCGCGCTGCCTGGGGTGTCTCCGGCGCTGCGGCGGCAGCTGTCGTGGACCGTGTTCGCCCGCGCCGCCGTGGTGGGGGATGACGCGACCCTCAAGGCCCAGGCGGCCACGCTCGCGGAGACGGAGCCCAAGGCGCGCGCGGAGCTGCTGGCCATCGTGGGGCGGCCCACGCTGGAGGAGCGCCTCTTCGACGCGCGGCTGCTGCTCATGGGCCTGCCGGTCGTCTCCGCGAGGTTGCAGCCCGGCCGGGACCGGCTGGCGGATGTCTCACCGCAGCTCGACATGACCGAGGACCTGAGCTGGTACCGCAACGGCTGGTGCATGCCGGGACCGGAGTACCTCGCGGACCCGCCGGGGACCCCGGGGCCGCTGCCGGTCGCGAGCCCGGAGGAGCAGGCGGACGCCGCCAGCGAGTGGAAGGCCCTCGGCGCGGCGGGGTCCTCCGTCGCCTTCTTCTCCAACGTCGCGTTGGACTGGGCGAAGGCGCACCCGGACGACCCGCGCTCGCCCATCGCGCTGTTCCGCGCGGTCCGCTCCAGCAAGCGGGGCTGCGGCCAGAACACCCCGGAGGCCAAGAAGGCCTTCTCCTGGCTCCACAAGCGCTACGGCAAGACGGAGTGGGCGCGCAGGACGCCGTACGTCTACTGACGCGGGTGTATTCACCCTACGATGCCGCCGGCATGACGACGGCGCGCACGCGAGGACGGGCAGGGCTTCCCACCGTCGTGGGATTGCTGGCGCTGCTCGCCTTCGTCTACTGGCCGGTGCTGGGCGGGCAGCTGCTCGCGGGCCGGGACCTGTTCCGCATCTTCATCCCGGACTCGGCCTTCCTGCTGGAGTCGCTGCACGCCGGCGAAGTGCCCCTGTGGAACCCCTACCCGCGCCTGGGCCAGCCGTTCGCGGCGACCCTCTATTCGCAGGTGTATTACCCGCCGCGCTGGGCCGCCGTGCTGCTCACGGGCCCCATCGTGTCCATGACGGTGATGCAGTTGGCGCACGTCGCGCTCGCGGCGGTGGGCGTGTTCCTGCTGTGCCGCAAGCTGCGCGCCTCCTGGCCCGCGGCCGTCGTCGCGGGCGCCACGTTCGGGCTGTCGGTGCTGATGACCCGGCTGGGCACCCAGCAGAACCTCGTCGACGCCGCCGCCTGGAGCGGCTTCATCCTGGGCGCCGCGCTGGACGCCACCCACCGCCCGGGGCGCGGGCCCCAGGCGCGGCTGGCCGTGTACGGGGCGCTGTCCCTCTTCGCCGGTTCGCCGGAGACCACGCTGTGGCAGGGGCTGGTCGCGGTGCTGGTGGCGGGCTTCACGCCACGGCGGGTGACAACGGGGGCTCGCGTGCGCTCGGTGGCACGCGTGACGGGGGGCCTCGTGCTGTCGGGGCTGCTCGCCGCGGTGGCGCTGCTGCCCACCGCCGAGTTCGCGCGGAACTCCCTCCGCATGCAGGGCGACTGGCCCTGGCGGCTCGTCTGGTCCACGTCGTGGCCGCAGGTGCTGTCCGCGCTGTGGCCGCTCGCGGACTGGCCCCGGGGCAGCTACTGGGGCGAGGACCAGTGGTTCATCCTCAGCCTCTTCCTGGGGACGCTGCCCTGCGCGTTCGCGGTGCTGGGCGCCGTGCGCGGGCCCCGGCGTGCCCGGCCCTTCGCGGTGGGTGCGCTGGTGCTGGTGGCGCTGAGCCTGGGCCGTCACTTCGCGCCCGCGGCCTGGGTGCTGCTGCACGTGCCCCCGTTCTCCCTCTTCCGCTACCCGGTGAAGTACTTCGTGGGGGCCGCGTTCTGCGTGTCCGTGCTGTCCGCCTTCGGGGTGGATGCGCTGGGTCGGCTCTCGCGGCGCCTTCGGCCCTCGCGCCCGCGCGCGGCCGTGGCCTTCGTGGGCATGGTGGGCGCCATGGCCGTCATCGGGCCCGCGGCCCGCCTTCTGTCCATGCGAGCCTCCGCCGAAGCGGGGGCCCCCTGGGTGCCCCTGTGGCTGGGATTGGCCGCGCTCGTGGTGTTCTGGCCTCGCGCTGGCTTCGCACGGCCCCGCCGGGTGCGGCAGGGCGTGGCGATGCTCGCGGTGCTGGAGGTGGCGGCGTCACACGCGCTGCTGGGCCGGCCGCAGTCCACGCCCTTGCGGACGCTGCTGCGGCCCTTCTCCCTGCGCGTCTTCCTGCCCCAGCCCTTCCCTGGCCGCGTCAGCGTGGACATCCAGAGCCCCGAGGACCCGACGCGCGCGGGCAAGGGGGACACCATCGAGCGCAGCCTCGAGCGGCTCATCCCCAACCGCTTCGTCGAGGAGCGCCTGCCCGCGCTGGAGGGCTTCGGCGCCCCCGAGCCGCTGTTCTCGGATGTCTTCCACGAAGCGGGGCAGCGCCCCCTCTTCGACCTCGTGGGCGTCACCCACTACCTGCGCCAGGGGCCACCCCCTTTCGACGACCTGGAGCTGCTCAACACGGCGGACGACGGCACCACCCTGTCCCGCTCGCGCACCGCGCTGCCGCGCGCCTTCCTGGTGCAGCGCGCCCGCGTGGTGACGGATGCCCAGGCGCTCGCGGCGGTGGAGGATGCCTCCCAGCCCTTCCGGCACACGGCCTTCCTCGCCTCGGGCGCGCCGCTGGAGCGGCCCGCGTGCACGGGCTCCGTGGAGTGGGTGCGCCAGGGCGCGCAGCGCCTGGAGTTGAAGGTGGAGGCCTGTGACGAGAGCTACCTCGTCGTGTCCGACAGCCACTACCCGGGCTGGACCGCGACCGTGGACGGGCAGGAGGCGCCCATCCACCGGGCGGACCTGGTGCTGCGCGCCGTGCGGGTTCCGCGCGGCGTCCACTCGGTCCGCTTCGACTACCGCCCGCTGAGCTTCCGCCTGGGGCTGGCGCTGTCCGTGCTCAGCGCGCTGGGGCTCGCGGCCGTGGCGCTCCGGCGTCCGCGGGCAGCCTGAGGGCGCGGCCTACTTCATGGGCCGCACGACGCGGAGGATCTTCCGCGCGAGGATCTTGTTGCGTGCCTCGTCGGACAGGCGCGTGGACTTCACCTGCAGGTAGATGGACGGATGGTCCGAGTAGTACTTGCCCTCGGACTTGAGGTGCCGGGAGCCGCTGGCGCCCATCAGCCCGTACATGCCGGGACCGGACAGCTCCAGGTGCTCCGTGTCCGCCTGGTAGTAGCCCATGTAGTGGGCGTTGCCGGCGGAGTTCGAATACTGCTGCTGGAAGAGCGGGATGGCCTCCGTGCTCTTGTGGGCCAGCATGTACGTGGGCTGCGTCTCCGGCCGTCCGTCGAAGAAGACGCCCCGGCTGCCCTGGGCCGTCTCCTGCAGGTCCATGTTGAAGTCCCCCACCATCACCTGGATGCCCTCGGACACGCAGAAGGCTTGCAGGGCCTTGCGCTCCACCTGGCGCTCCTGCGGGTTGGAGCCGGTGAGCGACGCGCGCAGGTGCACGCCCGCCACCGTCACGGAATGGCCATACCGGTTCCCGAGCGTGACCTTGAGGATGTACTCGTCCTTGGACTTCAGCTTCGTCTGGATGGACGCCGTCTTCCGCGTGAGCGTGGTGGCCTCCAGGTAGAAGCTGTCCTCCTTCGCGTTGTCCACCTGCGCGTCGATGTCCTCCCGCAGGTAGAGGGCAATCTCGTTGACGTGCTTGATGCCCTTGACCGTCGAGTCGTCAATCAGGTGCTTGCGCACGTAGGACATGCCCAGGCCGGAGACGTCGATGCGGTCCGGGAAGGGCGAGCCCGTGGGGTTCTCCGACAGGAAGATGAAGACGGGGTAGTGCTTGTAGCCCCGCAGGTTCCGCTCGATGCGGTTCTTGCGCCGGTCGCTCCACCCGGACGTGTCCGCCGCCTGGGGGCCGTTGCTCTCCAACCAGGACCGGTAGTTGTCGTCATGGTCGGAGTCCGGGTTGTGCATGTTGCGGATGAGGTCGCACTCCTGCCGCACGATGTCCGCGAGCTTCGCGGCGATGTCCGGCCCCTGCAGGAAGTCGCTGGAGGCCATGCCGGGGACGAGCGGGTTCGCGAGGTTCGCCCCGTCCACCCGCTGCCCGCTGTCATCGAACGTGGCGCTCAGCCCCTTCACGCCCTTGGTGGTGTTGGCCTTGTAGAACTTCTTCGCGGCGTCGAAGGGGATGAACAGGATGGAGATGCGGGGGAGGGTCGCGGTGTCGATGCCCTCGTCGAATTCGCGCTTCGGCATGGCGGACCCCGGGGTGCGGCGGGGCTACTTCCAGGAGCAGCCCTTGATCTTCTTGCAGAACGCTTCGTTGGTGGCCTTCTCGCACGCGATGGCCACGCCGCCGCACATGTTGGACCCGAACATGTAGGCACAGCCAGGCTGGCTGCTGCAGTACATCTGGGAGAAGACGCCACAGAAGTTCGCCTTGCCCGTGCAGTGGCCGGCGCCCTGCGACGCGGTGGCGTCCTTCTCCGGCTTGGCGGCCGTGCCCGCGTCCTTGCCGTCCACCCCCGCGTCCGCCTTCGCGGAGGCGGAGGGCTTGGGCTTCTTCGCCGCGTCCTCCGCGTGGGCGGGAGCGCCCAGGAGGGCCGCCGCCATCGCGAACGCCATGAAGAGACCAACACGCTGTCCGTGCTGCGCCATGTTCCTGTCCTTTCGGTGTGGGACCGGCCCGTCTCCCGCCATAACAGTCTAGGCGAAGGGGACTTGAGCAGCGTGCAGCATGCCCGCCTGCCCGAGCGGGAGTCGAGCGGCCACGGCCGTTTCAGCGGCGGGGGAGCAGCTCCCGCGCCAGCTCGATGAAGGCCCGCAGGGGACGCGAGGCCCGCGCCCGGTGGGGGTAGTACAGGAAGAGGCCGGGGACGAGCGGCGCCCAGTCCTCCAGCACGGGCCGCAGCGTGCCGGAGCGCAGCGCGGGCGCCGCCTGGAGCTCCGAGACGTAGGCGAGCCCCAGGCCCTCGCGGGCCATGTTCAGCAGCAGCAAGGAATTGTCCGACGTGAGCGGCCCCTTCACCGGCACGGTCAGCTCCTTCGCCCCCTGTTCGAACTCCCAGTGGTAGGGCAGCCCCGTGGAGGGCGCGCGGTAGCCCAGACACGCGTGGTTCGCCAGGTCGCGGGGATGCCAGGGCGTCCCGTGCCGTTCGAGGTACGCGGGCGTGCCCAGGACGAGGAAGCGGAAGGCCGGGGTGAGGCGCACCTGGACCATGTCGCGCTGCACGGACTCGGTGAGCCGGACGCCCGCGTCGTAGCCCTCCTTCACGATGTCCACGAACCGGTCCTGCACGGACACGTTCACGCGCACGTGCGGGTGGGCCGTGAGGAAGCGCGGCAGCACCGGCTCCACCACGAGCGGCACGGAGAACGCGGGCACCGACAGGTTGAGCGAACCCGTCATCTCCTGCGTGTCCCCGGCGGCCAGGTGTTCGAGCGCCGCCAGCGCGGACTGGAGCCCCGGGGCGGCTTCATCCAGCAGCCGCTGTCCGGCGTCGGTGAGGGACACGCTGCGCGTGGTGCGCGCGAGCAACGCCTGCCCCAGCTTCTGCTCCAGCTGGCGCACCGCCTGGCTCACCGCGGACGAGGACACGCCCAGCTCCTTCGCGGCCTGGCTGAAGCTGCGCCGGCGGGCGACGGTGACGAACACGGTCAGGGCATTGAGGGGCGTCAGGGCCATTTCGAAGAAAGTCTAAACAGTCTGTGCAACTTCCGCGTCTTCATCCCGTGGCCTCCGGAAGGCACCTTGAGGGCATCCAACGCAGGGAGCCTTCCATGACGACGACCGCTCGCATCGATTCGCTGGCGCAGTACCACCTGCTGGGCCGCAGTGGCCTGCGCGTGAGCCCGCTGTGCCTGGGCACCATGACCTTCGGCACCGAGTGGGGCTGGGGCAGCCCCAGGGACACCGCGCACCGCATCCTCGCGCGCTACCTGGAGGCCGGCGGCAACTTCCTGGACACGGCGGACGGCTACACCGGCGGCTCCAGCGAGGCCATCATCGGGGACTGGTTCGCGCAGGCCGGCGGCCGCGACCGCGCGGTCATCGCGACGAAGTTCACCATCAACACGTCGCCCGGGGACCCGAACGCGGGCGGCAATGGCCGCAAGAACATCCGCCGTGCGCTGGAGGGTTCGCTGCGGCGGCTGAAGACGGACTACGTGGACCTGTACTGGCTGCATGCGTGGGATGGCATGACGCCGGTGGACGAGGTGATGCGCACGCTCGACGCGCTCGTGCGCGAGGGCAAGGTCCGCTACATCGGCCTGTCGGACGTGCCGGCCTGGTACTTCGCCCGCGCGCAGTCGCTGGCGGAAGCGGAGGGCTGGGAGCGCGTCGCCGCGCTGCAGCTGGAGTACTCGCTGGTGGAGCGCAACATCGAGCGCGAGCACATCCCGGCGGCGCTGGCCCTGGGCGCGTCCATCACGCCGTGGAGCCCGCTGGCGTCGGGGCTCCTGTCCGGCAAGTACACGCGGGAAGGCACGCAGGCGAAGGGCGAGGGGCGGCTGCCGTCCATCCAGGGCGGGGGCAACCCGGGCTTCGAGAAGCTCTTCACCGAGCGCAACTGGGCCATCGTGGACGCGCTGCGCGAGGTGGCGAAGGAGCTGGACCGCTCCCCTGCGCAGGTGGCGCTCGCGTGGGTGACGCGCCGGCCGGGCGTGGCGTCCACCATCATCGGCGCGACGCGGCTGGAGCAGCTGGAGGCGAACCTGCACGCGCTCGACGTCCAGATTCCCCCCGCGCTCGCGGCGCGGCTGGAGGCCGTCAGCCGCCCGGAGCTCGTCCACCCGTACCACTTCTTCGAGGACGCCTTCTTCACCGGGGGCATGTTCACGGGCGGCACCACGGTCCGCGCCGAGCCCACGTGGTTCCGGCCCGCGCCCCGGTAGGCCGTCCCGCGGGCGCGGTGGCGTCAGTTCCCGCCGTCCTTCCACCAGACGCCCCAGTCGCCCAGGGCCGTGGAGTGCTCCAGCTGGGGCGGACCCTGGTCCGGGACCTGATAGGTGCCGTCCGCCAGGGGCTCGAAGCGAATCCAGGTGGAGAGGCCGTCGAGCTCCGGGCCCCACGGATCCACCGCGTACTGGACCTCCTGTAACGTGGATTCGGGGGCGCCCTCCTCGCCCTGGCGCTGCGTACAGACGGTGACGGGGAGGGCGTGAGCGCCCCGGGTAATCGTCTCCTGGCGTATGGGCTTGAGCTCTCCCAGGACGGGCGGCCACCAGGGAAACACCGCCGCGGCCTGGGTGATGACGCCGAGCAGGGCCTCTCCCAGCGGGAAGCTGGATGCACCCTGGAGGTCGCCGCAGGGAGGCGCCGCGCCCGGGGCCCCCGTCCACGTCGCCGTCAGCAGCTGGCCGCGCTCCGCGCCCATGCAGTAGCGGACCTGCTTCGGGGCCTCGCGGTGCGCCTCCTTCACCACGTCGTACCAGGTGCCCGGGCCCAGGGGGTGTCGCAGGGTGGGGACCTCGCCGGACTCGAGGGTGCCCTGGCGGAAGGATTGAAGCTTGAGGTGATAGGAGATGTGCTCTCCCATCCCGGCGGATTGGCTGCTGGCTTCGAGCAGGCCCTGGGTGAGGTACAGCGGCCCGGGATCCGTGGCGTGGACGCGAACCTCCAGCGAGCCATCGCTGACGCGGGTGTCCTGCTCGATGCGCCGGGCGCCCCAGGTCCGTCCTCCGGCGGTGAACCGCTCCTCCGTGACGGTGCCGTCCATGGGCTCGAAGGGCGGACGCGGCTGCGTCTCCTCCATGCGCATGGGCAGCACGATGGCCTGGGCGAGTGTGCGATGGGGATGGGGGCGGCCCTGCTCGTCCGTGAAGGTGATGGTGAGCCAGACCCACGGGGGCCTCACGGCGACGACCTCCAGCGCCATCTGGCCCCCGACCCTGTTCGAACGTCCAGGGGGCTCCTTGGGGAATCCCCTCTGGCGGAAGTCCTTCATGTCCAAGGGGATGTAGGGATTGAAGAAGCTGCTGCTGAAGGCGTACTCCACCCGGTCCCCCACGCGGGCGTACTTCCACGGCGAGGCCGCGGCCTCCGGCGGAAGGGGAGCGGGCTTCATGCCGACGCAGGCCGGGCCCGACACGAGCACCGCGGACAGCAGGAGGAGGACTTGGAACGCGCGAAGCCGCATGTGCTTCCTGTCTGCCATTGGTTCCAGGGCTTGTGTAGGGGGCTCCGATGGCGGCGGGGCCTGCGTTAGGCTCGCGGCCGGAGGTGCGGCACGTGGAACGCGTCCAGGGTGGGGGAGTCCGCTCCGGCTCGGAAGTCCGGAGCGAGCTCGAGCGCGCGCAGGTGGAGCTCTCGGCCGCGCGGCGCAAGGTCCAGGAGCTGGAGCAGGTCCTGGCGGCGCGGTCCCGTGAGGCGAGCAAGTGGGAGGCGCGGGCCCTGAAGGAACCGCGGCCGGATTCGGAGTTCCGGCTGGTCGCGTTCGCGGTGGGTCTGATGCTGGGTGGGCTGTTGCTCCAGGGCGCGGTCACCCTCGCCGGAGGATGGATGCCCCCTCCCGCCTCCAGTGCCGCGTCCCCGCCGAATGGGGACAATCGACTGCCGCTCGGCCTCCCTTATCCCTGACCGCTGGCCCCCCCCGGGAGCCTCACACATGGAACGCATGGAGAATCCCCACGCCGAGTCCGACGCGGAGCTCGCGCGGGTTCGCGCCGAGCTGGACGCCAGGCACGGCGACATCGCGCGGCTGGAGCAGCAGTTGGAGGCCGTGGCCGCCGACACCGAGCGCTGGAAGACGCGGGCCGTCGCGGGGCCCTCCGCGCCCGTCCGCTCCTGGCTCATCCTGCTGCTGGTGGGCCTGCTGGTGGGCGGAGCCCTGGCCGCGCTCTTCATCGTCCTCGGTGGAGGACGGCTCCACGCGTGACGGCTTCAGCGCTCCGGGAGGCTGGCTCCGCTTCGCAAGAGCAGCGCGGCGCGGTGGATGGCGGAGCGGATGCGGACATAGGTGCCGCACCGGCAGACGTTGTCGCTCATGGCCGCGTCGATGTCCGCGTCGGTCGGCTGGGGGTTCTTTCGCAGCAGCGCGACGGCGGCCATGATCTGCCCCGGCTGGCAGAAGCCGCACTGGGCCACGTCCTCGGCGATCCACGCCTGCTGCACGGGGTGCAGTCCGGTCGCATCCGCCAGGCCCTCGATGGTCCTCACCTCTCGGCCCGCGATCTCACCCACGGGGTGGAGGCAGGGACGGAACGCCTCTCCATCCAGGTGGCTGGTGCACGCGCCGCAGACGCCCACGCCGCAGCCGTACTTGGGGCCCGTGACGCCCAGGACGTCGCGGAGTACCCACAGCAGGGGCAGGTCCGCGGGCGACTCCACCGACACCGGCTGACCGTTGAGCATGAATTGATGGGCCGGCATGGTCAGGCTCCCTCGTCGAGGATGGGGAAGCGGGTGGGCATGGTGCCCGTCGCCCGGGCGATGGCGTTGGTCAGGGCCGCCGCCGCGCTGGGGTAGCCCAGCTCTCCCACGCCGCCCACGCGGTCGTCGGAGCGCACGAGGTGCACCTGGATGGAGGCGGGCGCGTGCTTCATCCGCAGCCACCGGTAGTCCGCGAAGCTGCCCTCGCGCACGGCGCCCGCGTCGATGTGGAGCCCGGCGCTCAGCGTGGTGGACATCGCGTCCAGCGCGGCGCCCTGGAGCTGGGCCTCGATGCCCTTCGGGTTGATGGGCAGGCCCACGTCCGCGGCGATGACCACGCGCAGCACGCGCGGTGTGCCGCTGGTGACGTCCACCTCCACGAGGTGGGCGATGGCGCTGTCCCACTCCTCCAGCACGGCGACGCCCTGGGCGACGCCCGGAGGCAGCGCGCGGCCCCAGGCGCCTTCGAGCACCACCCGGTCCAGCACGGCCTTGAGCCTCCGGGACGTGAGGCGCGAGCGCCGCAGCTCCACCGGGTCTCGCTGGAGTTCGCGGGCCAGCTGGTCGACGAAGACCTCGTTGGCCACGCCCACCTGGCTGGTGAAGACGGAGCGGAAGGAGGCGGTGGGAATCGGGAGCGGCACCTCGGCCAGCTCCTGCGCGACCCAGCCGAACTGGTAGGGGACGTGCTGGGTCAGCGCGAAGAACACCGCGCTGGTGACGTCCGGCAGGGCCTGACCGAGCAGCGAGGTGAGCAGGTCTCCGAAGCCATGGGGGAACTCCACGGTGGGAATGGCGGCGCGGTGATGCCAGCCGAGGATGGAGCCCCCGGGGCCCAGCGAAGCGAGGATGCGGTGGTGGCTCGCGGGCCGGTAGTGGCCGTGGCGCATCTCGTCGTTGCGGCTCCACATCAGCTTCACCGGCTGCCCGAGCGACCGCGAGATGAGCGCGGCCTCCACCGCGGCCTCGGTGAAGAAGCGCCGGCCGAAGCCGCCTCCGGCGCGGATGGGATGCACGGTGACCCGCTGCGGGGTGAGCGCCCAGCCGAGCGCCGCGGCGACCTGGCTCCGCGCGAACTTCGGATCCTGGACGCCGGACCAGACCTCCGCGACGTCGCCCGTCACGCGGGCCACGCAGCTCTGAGTCTCCATGGGTGCGTGCGCGAGGTAGGGGAAGTCAAAGCGCCCCTCCACGACCCGCGTCGTGAGCAGCGGAGGCAGCGGCCGGGGCCCGATGGCGTCTCGCAGCCGGGCCCGGATGTCGGCGTCGGAGAGGTGGCTGGCCGGCCCTGGCGCCCAGGTGACCTGCAACGCGTCGCGAGCCGCGAAGGCCTGCGCGAACGTCTGGGCCGCCACCGCCACGCCTGACGGGAGCTGCACCACGCCCACGACGCCGGGCATCGCGCGGGCCGTGGAGGCATTGAAGGACTGGACCGTGCCGCGCAGCGTGGGAGGCCGAGCCACGACCGTGGGCACCGCGCCCGGGATGTCGAGGTCCAGGGTGAACCGCGCCTCGCCGGTGACGATGGCCCGTGCGTCGACACGCCCCGTGGGCTGACCGACGACGGTGTATTCGCTCGGAGACTTCGGCAGCGGGGAGACTTCCGGAAGCAGCACGCGCGCGGCGTCCTCCGCGAGTTCGCCGTAGCCGAGCCTGCGGCCGTCGGGAGCACGGACCTCGCCCTGCGCGGTGGTGAGGGTGAGGGCGAGCACCCGCCAGCGGTGCGCGGCGGCGGTGACCAGCCGTGCCCGGGCCTCCGCGGCGGCGGCGCGGAGCGGGCCGGCCAGGTAGCGCATCGTCGAGGACAGCCCGGTGAGCTGGATGAGCCAGCGGGGATCCGCGTCCGCGGTGGACACGTCCACGGCATCCAGGCCCGCGTCGAGTTCCTCGGCGACGAGCATGGCCACGGCGGTGGTGATGCCCTGGCCCATCTCGGTGCGGGGCAGGGTGGCGACGATGCGCCCATCGGTCCGGACGGCGACGTAGAGGTTGAGCGCCGTCTCCTCCAGCGCCGGGGCCTCCGCGGCCTGGGCCGAGGGAAGGTCGAGCCCCCACCGCGCCGCGATCATCAACGTGGGTGAAGCCACCAGCCACGTCAGGAACCGGCGGCGGTCCAGACCGCCTGGAGGAGCTGAGTCCGTGGGCCGCATGTCAGCCATGGAGAAAGTGTCTCACGCGGCCAAGGACGGGCCCAACGACCCACGAAGCCCTGTGCGGCACCTGTCACCAGGAGCCCGGAAGCATCCAGGACACGACCCTGAACGGACCCGAAGCGCGGTCCTGGCTCCAAGTCCCCGGACCTCCATGAGGGACACCTCCCTCCCGACGCGGTTCTAAACCGGTCTGCTTGTCGGACAGGTTTCTGCGCCCGCCAAGTTCCAAACCTGTCCGACAGTCGGACAGGTTCGTGCAGAGCACCGCTTGCGGGGCACCTCCCTCCCGACGCGGTTCCAAACCGGTCTGCTTGTCGGACAGGTTGCCGCGCCCGGCCAGGGTCCAAACCTGTCCGACAGTCGGACAGGTTTCCTTGGAGCACCGCCTGCGGGACACCTCCCGCCCGCTGCGGTTTCAAACCGGTCTGCTTGTCGGACAGGTTGCCGCGCACGGCCAGGGTCCAAACCTGTCCGACAGGAGGGTTGCGCAGAATAGCGGCTCAGCCCGGCTGGGAGGCAGGGGGAGAAGCCGGGGCCTCGAGGAGGACGAAGACGCAGAAAAGCCGGCTGCGAGTGAGCAGCCGGCTGACGTTATGGGCCAGCA
>NZ_RAVW01000205.1 GCF_003611585.1 Corallococcus exercitus
GGGCTGGGCAGGCGTGTCCCTCAAGGGGCTCAAGCGGCCTCTCAACCGACCGGGTGCGCTGCTCGGGCGGCCCCTGTCAGCGGCCCTCCTCGGCCCCAGCGCTCCAGCACGCCACCCCTCAACTGGCCTTCCATCATTCCTATACTCAGCCGACACCGCGAAGAGCTGGAACAGATCTACCTTCACGCGGCGTCCCATGCGTGTCCATCCACGCCAACGTCAAACACCGCTGGCCGTACCTGCGCTGGAGCTTCGCGACGCCGGAGTTCCACCCCTGGCCACACGTCGGACGACGAACGCATCGACAAGAACTTCGTCGTCTTCCATCCGTTGCTGGGATGAAGAAGGCCCCACTCGGCGAAGCGGGACTTCGCCGAGCCCCCGCCACGGCAACGTCCAGGAAGCGACATCCGGGGCAGTCATGCCGCGCACCCTCCCGGAATGTCGCGCTCCACGTGACGTCTCGCGCCATCGCTCGTGACTCGTCAGCATTCGGCCACGTGGGTAGGGTGCGCGCCGCGGTACGCGGTCCCCCCCAACAAAGGAATACCGATGAAGCTGAATGCTCTCGCGATGTCCGTCGTGGCGATGCTGACGCTGGCCGTGGGCTGTGGTGTGGCGGATGAGAACGTGGCGCAGGGCGAGCAG
This sequence comes from Corallococcus exercitus, assembly GCF_003611585.1. Lineage (GTDB taxonomy): Bacteria > Myxococcota > Myxococcia > Myxococcales > Myxococcaceae > Corallococcus > Corallococcus exercitus. The sequence goes on from NZ_RAVW01000205.1 coordinate 649, forward strand.
GTGACCGCCCAGGGCAGCACCTGTGCGATGGGCCAGCACCTCTGCCCTACGTGTGATGGGAAGAGCACCTACTGCGCCATGATGTGCGGGGACTGCGCCGTCCCCATCGCCGCGCCCACCGTCGAGGCCGAGGGCCTCACCTGCAAGACGGGCCAGAGACTCTGCCCCACGTGCGACGGCACGGGCACCTACTGCGCCACGAGGTGCTTCGAGTGCGCTCCGCAAGTCGTGGCCAATCCGGACCCGTCCGTGTCCGCCATGGGCTCCACGAGCTGCCCGCCGCGCCAGTTCCTCTGCCAGCGCTGCGACGGCAGCTATCAGTGCGCCCCCGAGTGCGCGCCCTGCCTGTAGTCCGCGCCTCGTGACGCCCTGAAGTGCCGCGGCCGGCTCCACTCGCATGGGGCCAGCCGCACCGGCCTCCTCGCCCCACCGCGCGTCCGTGCCTCCGTCGCGCATGCACTTGACGGGCGCCAACCTGACACGTGGATGCCGTCGTCGATGCGGCCGACCTGCCCGCCTCAACGGCTATTGAGGAAGCGGAGGATGGTGGCATTGACCGGTTCGGCCTCTTCCAGGCGCCTGGGCAAGGCGTCGCGTCGCTGCCGCTCACCGCCCCCTGTGTCAGGGAAGTCGTCGGCTTGGTTGACGTGCCGAGCTGAAGACGCCCTGGGTCCGAGAGGGCATGTCAGACCGGTGAGGTGCAATCTCCCCGGCGGGGGCGAGCGGCTCTGGGGAAGGTGGATCCCCCTGAGCAGCAGCGCCCCGACATGAAGCCTTGGAGGCTTGGGACTTGGAAACCCCTGGACGCAGATTCGGAAGCGCCGTGGTCATCGGCAGCAGCATGGCGGGGCTCCTGAGCGCGCGGGTGCTCGCGGACCACTTCGACAAGGTGACGCTGGTGGAGCGGGATGTCCGGGGGGAGGGGCCCGCCGCGCGCAAAGGTGTTCCGCAAGGGCCGCACATCCACGTGCTGTTGGACACGGGCCGGCGCATCCTCGACAAGTACTTCCCGGACCTGTTCGAGCACCTCCAGGTCCAGGGCGCCGAACTCATCGACTCGAGTGGAGACCTCGCCTGGCACCACTTCGGGGTGTGGAAGCTGCGCCGCACCAGCGGCATCCCCGGGCTGCTGTGCACCCGGCCCCTGCTCGAGTGGAACGTCCTTCGTCGGGTGAAGGCGCGGCCCAACGTCGCGGTGCGCGAGGGCTGCTCCATCGAAGGGCTCATCTGCGACGAGAAGGGCACGGGGCGCATCACGGGCGTCCGGGTCAAGACACCCCAGGGCGAGGAGTCGTGGGAGGCGGACCTCGTCGTGGATGCCAGTGGCCGGGGCTCGCGGATGCCTCAGTGGTTGGAAGCCATCGGCTACGCGCGCCCGGAGGAAGAGCAGGTCATCGTGGACCTTTCCTACACGACGTGCCTGCACGAGCCGCCGCCCCACTTCCAGAAGGAATGGAAGGCGCTCTTCCTCTATCCAAGTCCTCCCAAGGCCTGGCGCGCGGGTTTCATCTCACACGTCGAGGGAGGCCGGTGGCTCGTCACCCTCAATGGCTACTTCGGGGAGCACGCGCCCACCGAGTACGCGGGGTTCCTCGAGTACGCGCGCTCACTGACGCGTCCGGACCTGTACGACTCCCTGAAAGAGGCCACGCCGATTGGGCCCATCTCCCAGCACAAGGTGAAGGACTGCCGGTGGCGGCACTACGAGAAGCTGCCCCGCTTTCCCGAGGGACTGGTCATCCTGGGAGACGCCGCGTGTGCCTTCAACCCCCTCTACGGGCAAGGCATGTCGGTGGCGGGGCTTGGCGCCGAGCTGCTGGACACCTGCCTTCGCGAGCAGGCCGAACGAGGCGAGCTATCGGGCCTGGCGCAGCGCTTCCGCGAGCGGCTGCCTGAAGTCATCCGGCTCCCGTGGCTGTTGGGCACGGGCATGGACCTGCTGTATCCGCAGGCCGTCGGGAAGCGGCCCTTCGGGCTGGGCTTGCTGCACTGGTACCTCCTGCGGCTGATGGAGCGCACGTCGACCGACGCACACGTCCATCGCCAGTTCTACCGGATACTGCACCTGCACGCGGGGCTGGAGGCGGTTCTCCAGCCCTCCGTGGCCTTGCCCGTGTTGGGCCATGGCGTCATGTCGCTCCTCCGCCCTCTCGAGCGGCTGGCGAATACCGAGACACGGCCTCCTCCTCTCACGCCCCCGCGTCCAAGCCCCGTCCCGGTCCAGAAGTCCACGGGGTAGCCGCCGCGGCTTGACATCCCGCCGGGAGATCAAGTTCCCTTCACTGAACGCGGCCTGCTCGCGCGCAGTCCCATCACCAGCCCATGCCTGGTGAAGCTCTGGGACGAAGGGGATTCGATTCCTCGGGCTTTTGTGCAGTAGGTCGCATCGCTTCCTCTGCGGAACGCGAGCGCATGGGGCTTCGCACCGCGTCGAGGCAGGCGATGACCGTCCGTCGAAATGAAAAGAAGAGGGCTCGTGCGCTCCAGAAGCAGAGCGGCGAGCCGTATACGGCCGTTCTCGAACGCCTCCGGCGCTCTCACGCAATTGTTTCGCAAGTGAGGACCCAAATGGCAGAGATCGACCTGAGCAAGCCCATCGTCTACCGCGTCGAAGGGATGGACCACACGGCAACGCGGCGCAACGAAGTCTACCGCGTGGACGGAGACGAGAAGCTGCTGATGGACCTGCAGCTGCCGCCCAACCTCCCATCAGGAGCCCGGGTGCCGGCCATCTTCTTCGTCCACGGCGGCCCCATCCCGCGAGAGGGCGTGCCACCCAAGCAGTGGGGCATCTTCCAGTCCTACTCGGCGCTCGCGGCAGCGTCCGGGTTCGTGGGGGTGGCCTTCAATCATCGCCTGCACGCGCCGGAGGACTACCCTCGCTCCCAGAGCGACATCGCCGCGGCGGTGGAGTACGTCCGGATCCACGCGGACAGGCTGAACGTGGACCCGTCCCGGATCGTGCTCTGGTATTTCTCAGGCGCAGGACCGCAGCTTTCGTGGGTCCTCCGCGAACGCCCGACCTTCGTGCGCTGCGTGCTCGCGTTCTATGCGCTCCTCGACCTCCGGGCCCTCGTGCCTCCGGGAGCGCCGCCCGTCCTCCTGGAGCAGGCTGCCGCCTACTCGCCCGCCGCGCTCGTGGGGGCACGGGCCAAGGGGCTGCCCCTCTTCGTCGCCCGGGCCGGCCAGGATTCGCCGATGGTGAACCAGTCGATTGACGCCTTCATGCGCGAAGCAGCCGCTGCCGACGTTCAGATTGACTTCGCCGACCACCCGGAAGGCCGTCACACCTTCGACGTCCTGGACGACGTCGAGCGCTCCCGCGAAATCATCGCTCGGGCGATGGCCTTCGTCAGGGCGCATCTCCCATAGCGACAGCAGGGTCTTTCTTCCCATCCGTCTGGAGATGCGAAGGAGCCTGAAAACACCGAGGCCGGAAACCGCTGGGTCTCAGCGGCTTCCGGCCTCGGTCCTTCAGTGTCCCCGACGGGATTCGAACCCGTGGGCCAAGGCGATAGGAAACCCAGGCAGGACGTGCTGTTACCCCCTATCCCCTTGATTTCCTCGGGTTCGTCATACCACCCCGTCCCAAGCTGTTCCCTGGTGTGTCCCCCCAATCCACGCTGGAGGGTCACACTGGGGGCGCATGCGCCCGGTCCACCACTACCGGACAGCAGGCGGCTAGTTCGTGCTGATTTCGTCCTGGGAAGCCTGGAGGCCACGGGGGCGCCGCATGCCCAGCTCGACCATCACCTCGCGGGAGCGCTTGGCCATCTCGTGGAGTTCAGCCACCGCTTCCTTCCGGCCGTAGGCATCGCCTTCTCCGAGCCAGCGGCGCAGGTCCGCCGCCAGTTCCCGAGCGGTCTGGTAGCGGGCTTCCGGACGGGGCTGGAGGAGCTTGCGCAGTGCCAGGCCCAGCCCCTGCGGAAGGGACTCCGTCAACGCATTCAGGTCCGCTTGCGAGTAGGTCGCCGCCCGCCAGATCGCGTCCTCCACGCCGACAGGGCTGCCAGCGAGCCGAGCCCGCCTGACGGCACGTCGGACCCGCACGCGCTGCCTGACCGAAAGCGAGCCCTTCACCTCTTCGGTCAAAGCGTCCGGGGCATCCAGGAGGTTCTTCCCCGTCGCGAGTTCAAGCAGGACGTTGCCAAGCGCGAAGAGGTCCGCTCTCGCATCCACGCGACCCGTCAGAAGCATTTCCGGGGAGGAGTAGAACGCATCCCCCTGCGGCTGGCGCACCGTGGACGAAACGCGGCCGGGCAGGTCTGAAAGGGCGAGCCCAAAGTCGGAGACCTGCACGTCTCCGTTCCAATCGACGAAGATGTGCTCAACGTCGAGCGCCCGGTGGACGATGTTGAGGGAGCGCCCCTGTTCGTCCTTCGCCTCGTGGGCATGCTCCAGGGCCTCGGCGACGCGCGCCCCGACATGGAGGGCGAAGAGGGGAGAGAACCGGCGACCGCACTCCCCCGAGAGCGTCAACAGGGTGTTGATGCTGTGCCCTGACGGATGCTCGGTGATGACGTACCAGCACCCCTCCGCCTTGTGCAGCCCATGGACACGGAGGATGCCCGAATGGTCGAGGTACGTCGCGAGGCGCACCTGCTCTTCCAACTTCGCCCGCGCCCGCTTGACGCGGGGCACCTCCAGCAACTTCGGAACACCCACGGCCTTGAGCAGCACCTTGCCCCGGATGTTGCCCTCGGAAGTTCGGCGCCGGGCCAGCAGGAGACTCAACCCGTGGTGGACCTCTCCCAGGTCTTCGCGGAACTCGTACTGGAAGCCGTCCCGCGTGAAGAGAATGGCCCCGCGTGGAAGCCTGAACTCACTTTCCGACATGCTCTTTCCTCCTCTTCGCGCAGGCATCCGAAGGCCGACGCGTCGTGGACGACGTTACCTGTGGGATGGGCCGTCGTGGAACGACCCTGGAAGGTCATGTCGAGTTCGAGGAGGAGGGGGCGAAATCAAGCACCTACCCACCACGTCGCCCCGGGCCTGCTCAGGGCCAGCGATCCACCACTGTCCCGGAACCCCGATTTGATGCCTTCACCCTACCGTCCTTGAACGCCACGACAGTCCCCTCGTGCACGAAGCAAATGGGATACTCCTCCTGCCCCGGGAGCTTCACGCGGTCATACCGGATGACGAGTGCTGGCCCATCCGCACGCCCCATCTTGTCGGAGAGGTAGTAGGCCTTGCCGTAGAATCGTGTCCCACGAGGGGCGACCGCGTCCTGCCGGTCATCGCTGACGCCTTTGGGGACCACCCCCACCACCTCCGCGCCAGCGGTGAACCATACATTGTCAAAACTCGCTTGGCGGTCATCGAGTTGGAGGGAGAAGCTGTCCCCTTCCTTCCAGTGAAGTTGCTCCCGCATGGCCTCTTCCGCCCCAGCCGGGCAGGTGAAGGCCTCGGGCCGGATCTGGGCACCCGGACAACCCGCCGCCAGCGCCGCGACGAGCGACAGAGACGCGCACTCGATGGCGGCAACGGACTTCTTCGGCAGGCGTGGCGCACGTCCTGGGGACGAGGCTTCGGGAACTGGGGTCTTCAAGGCGGATCCTTCCTTCGGGGCAGCGGCGATGGCTGGCCCCGGGACTTTCACGAACGAAGGGCCAGCAGGTGTCATAGCAGGCGGGGATGTCTCGGTCGGTGGGGAATGGGTGGTGGCAGGAGGAGGGCGTGGGGCTGCGGCGTCGCGCGACCCGGCAGGCCCGCCGGGGGCGCTCCCTGACGAGCGCCAGAGGGCCGCAGCCATGACGAGCGCGACGAGACAAACGACGCCTGCGAGCCAACTTCCCGCGCGAAGCGCTCGCTCCATCAGGGCCACATGCCGCTTGAGGGATTGCGGCGAGCTGGGAACCGCCAGAGCCGCAGGTGTTGTCCCTCCGTGACGTTGTTCTGCGGGTGGATGGGCCGGCACGTCATATTCAGCGGAGCGCTCGGCACGGAGATCCGCCAGCTCGCGGCGCAGCGCCTCGGTATCGACCGGACGCCCCTTGGGGTCTCGGGCCAGGATGTTCTCGACGAGATCGCTCAGGGCCGCTGGCACCCGCGCATTCGCCAAACGAGGGGGCGGCGGTGGGAGGGCAGGGCTGTTCAAGTCGAAGCGCGGACGAAACTCCGTCGGGCGTGGGTCGGTCAGCAGTTCATGGAGCATGACGCCGACCGCGAAGATTTCGTCGGCGACCTGGAAGGCGTAGCGGGCCCGGTGCTCGTCCTTGTGCTCGCGCAGGAACTTGAACTGCTCGGGCGCGCGATAACGGTCTGTCCCTGGAGGCAACCCCCCATCCGTCAGGTCTTCGGCGAGTGTGTAGGTCGCGCAACTGAAGTCGATGATGACGGGCTCGCCGTCGCTCTTGCGGATGAGCACGTTGGACAGCTTCAGGTCCCGATGCAGGACGCCCCGGCGATGCATGTAGGCCAGCGCACCGGCAATCTTCTCGAAGACCCCGAGGATTTCGCGAACGGTCGGGTGCTTGCGCTCCGCCCACTCCGCGAGCGTCCAGCCGTCCACGTAGTCGAGCGCGAGGTACAGGTTCCCACTCTCCGCCAGTCCATATCCTTGTGGCCGGACGATGTGGGGATGGTCCAGCATGAGCAGCGCCGTCAACTCCCGCAGAGTCCGGACATGCGTCTGCTTGGGGTCGCCGCTGGACTCCCGGTGCTGGGCCACCTTGATGGCCCGCTGACTGCCGTTCTTTTCGCCAAGGAAGACGAACGCAAAGCCTCCGTCACCGAGTGGCTTGGAAACCTGCCACCCGTCAATCAACGAACCGGGCGGAACGTGAGGCAGCGTCGCGCTCATTGAGCATCCTCCGCGGCGGGCTTCGGGAATCGCACGTCTGGAACCGTGAGCCGACGCTCCCCATCACCACGCACCTCCAGGGTGAAGACGAGGTCTGCTTTCGTCTCTGGCACTTCCACGACCGCAAGAACGCGCCCGAACTCCCCCGGGGGGATTGCTCCCGGCTTCTTCGCTACCAGTCGCGCCCGCAGGGGCATGTCGACGCGCCCCACGAACATCGCTTCTCGTGGTGTCCAAGCGGGGGCGTCAGGGCCGTTCACAATCTTCACGTCCGCCAGAATCCAACCCGTGCCCCGAAAGGCCACGAGCTTGTCCAAACTCAGCCCCTGCACAGCATCAAGCGTGCCTTTGTGGCTGGACGTCGTGACGCCCTTCGCGTCCACGTAGCCAAGGAGCACGAAGTCTTCCGGCTTCGGCGCCGGAGCTTGGGCTGTGGGCTGGCAGGCCGTGTTCGGCGGTTCCGGGCGTTGCACATCGATCCGAGAGTCCACTTCGGCCGGGTCGGTCACGAGCACGAACGCGGCCCGTGCCGGCGCTCGGCCGTCAGCGAAGAAGACCCCGATCTCCTGTCGCTCGCCCGCACCGAGATTGGCCACGGGCTGAACGATGATCGACCGCTCGCCGGCATCCAGGACGCGGATCCGAGACTCATCGAAGGTCAGGGTCTTCTTCTGGATCGGCGAAGAGAAGAGAAACAACGTCGGGGTGTCCCCCGCAACGCGGACGATGGGCAACGGTTCGGCGGATGTGCTGGCGACGGCGACGGATCGTTCCCGCCTGCCCCGTACACCCGGTGCCGGCTCAGCCCTCGCAGCAGCTCCCCACACGAGCGCGAGCGCGAGGGCCAATCTGAACGGTTGGAGCACTGGTGCATGACCTCCCGGATGGGAAGGCTACCATCGCCAATGCTCGCGCAGTGGTTCTCTTTCCTACGGCCGGAGTGACGCACCGTGTCCCTATCACGCGACGCGCCGCACCTCCGCGTGCTGAGCGTTGCCGCTGGATGGGGGCCCACCAGTTAATGACGGCGGCGGGGCTTCGGTGGGACATCCAGTTTCGGGTCAGGCTCAGCCGCCATCAGTGGCTTCGCTGGCTCGTGCTGATACACCTGTGCCGGTAGTTGAATCACACTGGCGGAAGCGCCCGGGGGCGGAGTCGCTGACGCCTCCAGCAGCCCGTCCTCGGCCCAGGTTTCACAGAGCCGCTCGGCCTGTTCCATCACCGTCTGTGTTGCCGCTTCCTGCCGGTCCGGCGGGTACTTGTACTTGCGGAGCAACCGCTTCACGAGGGTTCTGAGCTTCGCCCGAGCCGCCTCCCGCTGCGTCCAGTCGATGGTCACGTTTCTGCGGATGATCTCCGTCAGCTCCCGGGCCATGGCCTTCAATACGGGTTCGCCCATGAATTGGAGCGCGGCATTGTTCAGGCCGAGCGCCTCGTAGAAGGCCAGTTCATCATCCGAGAGTCCGAGCTTCTCTCCTCGGGCCTGCGCCTCGCGCATCTCCTCGGCGAGCTTGATCAACTCTTCGATGACCTGCGCGGTTTCGATGGCCCGATTCCGGTACGACCGGACGGCGCGCTCCAGCATCTCCGAGAAGGTTCGCGACTGGACCAGGTTCGTCCTCGACCGGCGCTTCAGCTCGTCGTTGAGGAGCTTCCGAAGCAGCTCCAGGGCGACGTTTCGCTGCGGCAGTCCCCGGACCTCGGCAAGGAACTCGTCCGAGAGGATGCTGATATCCGGCTTCTTCAGGCCGGCAGCCGCGAAGATGTCGATGACCTCCTCGCTGGCTGCGACCGCCCGGCTGACGATCTGCCGGATGGCTTGATCGAGATCCTCCTCGGGCCTCGCATCCACCGCCGTTCGTTTGACGAGCGCCGCCTTCACTGCCTGGAAGAAAGCCACCTCGTCCCGGACCTTCAACGCATCCTCATGCGGCACCGCGAGGGCGAAGGCCCGGCTCAGCTCCGTGACTGTCTGGACGAAGCGCTCCTTGCCATCCTCCTGCTTCAGGATGTGCTCCTGCGCCGTTGGCAGGAAGTTCAGAAGCCGCTTGAGGTCGCCAATTACCTGCCGGTAGTCCAGCCCGTGGAACATGGCCTGGCAGACCTCGAAGCGCGCCAGCATCGCCGCCACGGCCTCGTTCTGGTCGATGGCCGTGCCGCCCTTGCCACCGGCTTCCGTGTACGTAGCCAGCGCGGACTTGAGCTGATCGGCAAGCCCCAGGTAGTCCACGACCAGGCCGCCGGGCTTGTTCCTGAAGACGCGGTTCACCCGGGCGATGGCTTGCATGAGGCCGTGGCCGCGCATCGGCTTGTCCACGTACATGGTGTGGACGCAGGGCGCGTCGAAGCCGGTCAACCACATGTCCCTGACCAGGACCAGCTTCAGCTCGTCCTTCGGGGTCTTGAAGCGTTTGGCCAGGGCCTCGCGGCGGCTCTTGCTGCGGATGTGCGGCTGCCACTCCAGGGGGTCGGAGGCGGAGCCAGTCATGACGACCTTGATGGCGCCTTTTTCGTCGTCGTCGCTGTGCCATCCGGGCCGTAGCCGGACCAGCTCGCGGTACAGCTCCACACAGATCCGCCGGCTCATGCAGACCACCATGGCCTTGCCGTCCATGACCTCCAGGCGCCGCTCCAGGTGCTGAACCAGGTCTCGGGCGATGACCCCGAGCCGCTTCTCCGTACCAACGATGGCTTCGAGCTGGGCCCACCTGCTCTTGAGCCGCTCCCGGCGGACCTCCTCCTCGCCCTCCGTGACCTCTTCGAACTCGGAGTCGATGTGCGGTCGCTCCGAATCCAGCAGCTCCAGTTTGGCGAGCCGGCCCTCGTAGTAGATGGGCACCGTGGCGCCGTCCTCAACGGCCCGCTGGATGTCGTAGACGCTGATGTACTCACCGAAGACCGCACGGGTGTTCTTGTCTGTGGTCTCGATGGGAGTCCCAGTAAACCCGATGAAGCTGGCGTGCGGCAGCGCGTCCCGCAGGTGCCGGGCGAAGCCATCGATGAAGTCGTACTGGCTGCGGTGCGCCTCGTCCGCAACAACGATGATGTTCCGGCGATCCGAGAGCAGCGGGAAGCGGTCACCCTTCTCCTCGGGGGCGAACTTCTGCACGGTCGTGAAGACCACGCCGCCGCTGGCGACTTTCAATTTCTTCCGGAGGTCGGCTCGGTCCTCCGCCTGGACGGGCTTCTGTCGGAGCAGCTCGTGGCAGCGGCTGAAGGTCGCGAAGAGCTGGTCGTCGAGATCGTTCCGGTCCGTCAGTACGACCAGGGTCGGGTTCTCCATGGCCGGATGCAGGACCGCCTTCCCTGCGTAGAAGGCCATCGTCAGGCTTTTGCCGGAGCCCTGCGTGTGCCAGATGACGCCAACGCGGCGATCTCCATCGGGGCGGACTGCCTGCACGGTCGCGTCGACAGCCCGTTGCACGGCGTGGAACTGGTGGTAGCCAGCGAGCTTCTTGATGATTTCGGCGCCGTCCTCCTCGAATGCGACGAAGTGCCGGATGAAATCCAGGAGTCTCCGCTGCTCGAAGACACCGCGGATGAGGACCTCCAAGCCCAGCATCGTCGTCGGGGCGAGGTCTTCCCCTTCAATGGTCCGCCAGGGCGAGAACCTCTCTCGGTTCGCCGTCAGTGAGCCGAGCCGAGCTTCGAGACCGTCGCTGACGACCAGAAGCTCGTTGAATCGGAACAGCGACGGGATGTCCTTCTTGTAGGTCTGGAGCTGGTGGAAGGCCGTCCAGATGGTGGCGTCCTCGTCGGCTGCGTTCTTCAGCTCGATGACCGCGATGGGGAACCCGTTGAGGAATACCGTGAGGTCAGGGCGGCGGTTGTGACCGGCCTCGAACACCGTGAACTGGCTGACTACCAGCCAGTCGTTGTTTTCCGGGACCCCGAAGTCTATTAGCCGAACCCGGTCACCGATTATGCCGCCGTCCCCGAGGTACTCGATCTCGACACCATCGACGAGGAGCCGGTGATTGCGGCGGTTCTCCTGGAGCAGGGCAGGGTGCTCCTGGACAAGCACCTTCCGGAGGGCCTCATCAATTGCGGTCGCGGGTAGACCGGGGTTCAGCCGAGCGATGGCGCCTCGGAGTTGCGGCACAAGAAGGGTGTCGCCAAGGCTCTTTCGGTGCGGACCGGCATCGTTCTTCTGGGCGAGTAGCACCGAATACTTCAGCTCATCGAAGTAGCGAAGCGCCTCCTCTTCAGCGACAGACTCGGTGAGGGTCAGGCTCATGGTCACGCAGTGGCTGCGAGCTGGGACTCGACATCTCGGATGAGGATCTCCCCAGAAAGCAGCTTTGGGAGGAGCGTGTCGCGGAGTGCTGCGAGAGTAGTTATCTGAGCAGTGTTCTTGGCTGCGAGTTCAAGCAGCGGACTCGCGAAGTCTGAGAATCGCTCTTGTAGGGTTCGAGGGGCAGCTACAAGCCTCTCCTCATGCAGGTGGTTGCGATTGATGCCGGGTACGGCTGCCTTGTCGGAAAACTTGTTGAAGTCTAGCAGCTGAAGCAAGTGGTAGGTGTACATGAGGTGGTTTCCCTTCAAGTCCCTCACGTATAGTGTTGTGTTCAAGGGCCAGAAGTCCTCTCGTACCAAGAAGACTTCGCCGATGCTTCCGTAGCGCCCCGTCACTATTCCCGGACCGGGCACTTTTGGTTCGTTATGCCATCCAGAAGGCCCTGAAGAAGAGACCACTGGTACTGCGCCCAGGACACGTTGTGAGCTGGGGAGGTCATATCCACGTTTAAGCTCCAGAATGTCCCCCAGACGCTTGATAGGCCATTCCTCAGGAGCATTCCCTAGATCTGACTCCACGAACCTATTCGGGAACAGCGCCGCAGTCTCCGCGTCCATCCCCTCTGGCTGTCGCCCCTCGGCCTTAGCCCGGACTGGATCGAAGTCCACGAACCAGGACCGGAACAGCGCTTGGGCCATGGCCTCCAGTGTCTGGTTCATGCGCCGGTTGAGGTCGATCTTGTCGTCCAACAAGCTGAGGACGTGAGCGATCTGAAGTTGCTGAGATAACGGCGGTAGCGGAAACAGCTGGGCCGCGAACGTGTCTCGGCCGAGGGTAGGGTTTGATGTCCCATCCTTGAGATGGTTCAAGCCAACGTACTTGATGAGGTAGTACGCGAACTTGAGGTCCACATCTTTACGACGCCGCTCCAGCGAGTAGGCGGTGTCGATCACCCAGTAGTCGCCCTTCACCCATTCGACGCCAAGAGGGCCTTGGCCTTTGCGCCCCAGCACCACGCCGGGGCCTGAGAAAAGCGCCGTATCGTGCCACCCGCACTGGCCATTCGTACCGAACACGGGGATGAAACCGGGGCGCCGACTCGATTCCACAAGGGCCCGACCGTATTTCAGCTCGAACAGATCTCCAGACCGCACTAGCGGCCAATGCACACGCCCAAATCCGTGGGCAAGTGTCGCACCGAGTCCTGTCTCAGCGGCTGGCATTCTGGATCCTCCGAAGGTTCTCGCGGATTGCCGTCTCCAGCCTAGCTCCCTCCGCGAACTGCGCCTCCAGCGTTGATGCCAGCCGCTCAAACCCGACCGCGAACGGCTCGCCCTCGTCCGGCAGGTGCTCGGCGCCAACGTACCGGCCTGGCGTCAGGACAAAACCGTGGCTGCTGATCTCCTCCAGGCGTGTGGCCTTGCAGAAGCCAGGCACGTTTTCGTACTTGCCGACGCCTTTGTCGCCGCGCCATGCATGATAAGTCCCCGCAAGTTGCCCGATGTCTTCAACGGTCAACTCGCGGTGGGTGCGGTCGATCATCCGCCCGAGTTTCCGGGCGTCGATGAAGAGGGTCTCACCGCGACGGTCCCGTAGCCGATTGTTTTTCTTGTCGCGGGCAAGGAACCACAGACAGACGGGGATCTGTGTCGAGTAGAAGAGCTGACCCGGCAGCGCCACCATGCAGTCCACTAGGTCTGCTTCGATGATTGCCCGGCGGATCTCCCCTTCTCCGCTCTGGTTCGAGGACATGCTTCCGTTCGCCAAGACGAAGCCCGCTGTCCCAGTCGGGGCCAAGTGATGGATGAAGTGCTGCACCCAGGCGAAGTTGGCATTGCCAGCTGGGGGAACGCCGAATTTCCAGCGCACGTCCTCTCGTAGACGGTCTCCGCCCCAATCGCTGTCGTTGAAGGGCGGGTTTGCCAACACGTAGTCAGCCTTCAGGTCCTTGTGCTGGTCCCGGTGGAAGCTGTCGGCGTTCTCTGCACCGAGGTTGGCGTCGATGCCCCGGATCGCGAGGTTCATTCTTGCCAAGCGCCAAGTCGTAGGGTTCGACTCTTGGCCGAAGATGCTTATGTCCCCGAGCTTGCCGCCGTGTGCCTCCACGAACTTCTCGCCCTGGATGAACATGCCGCCGCTACCGCAGCAAGGGTCACAGACCCGGCCACGGTACGGCGCCAGCATCTCCACGAGCAGCTTCACCACGGAGCGCGGCGTGTAGAACTGGCCGCCCTTCTTGCCCTCGGCGCTGGCGAACTGCGAGAGGAAGTACTCGTAGACGCGGCCGAGGATGTCCTTGCTGCGGTTCTCTCTGTCTCCAAGGCCGATGCTGCCAATGAGGTCGATCAGCTCACCGAGGCGCTGCTTGTCCAGTCCCGGGCGGGCGTACTCCTTTGGCAGGACGCCCTTCAGGCTGGGGTTGTCCCGCTCAATGGCGACCATTGCTTCGTCCACGAGCTTGCCGATGGTCGGCTGCTTCGCCTGTGCTTGGATCTGAGGCCAACGGGCCTCTCTGGGGACCCAAAAGATATTCTCGGCCCGGTACTCATCCGGGTCCTCGGCGTCGGCACCCTGGTCGGCTTCGGCTAGGAGTTGGGCTCGACGCTCTTCGAAGGCGTCGCTGACGTATTTGAGGAAGATCAGGCCCAGGACCACATGCTTGTACTCAGCGGCATCAAGGTTGTTTCGGAGCTTGTCGGCCGCATGCCAGAGAGTGGCCTCGAAGCCGAGATCGCCGCCGTTCTTCTCAGTGCGAGCCCGTTTACGCATTACCGCTTGAGGCTGGGCGGCCACGGACGGAGCGGCGGCGGTCTCAACTTCGTCGCGGGTGTCGCCGAGGTTCAGGATGCGCTGGACCAGGACATTCTTTTCACGACCGCCCCGGTCCAATCCCAGACCTTCGCAGATGGCCTGAAGCTCCTCGCGTTTGAGCAGGCCGAGCAATTCTTCGAAGTCCACGGACATGGACCCAATGAGCGCGCTGATGTGGTTTTCAACGACTCGACGGTCGCCGACATCCAACTTGAAGTGGTCGGAGAGACGGATGAGCCGGTCGCGGGAGAGCTGTTCAAGCGCGGAACGCCGCTGCTGGGGAGTCAGGGGAGGGGAGAGAGCCATCGGCGGCGGAACATACCGCAACCTCCAAGGTGCTCCCCCAGTTCACGGGTCTTTCACTTCTACTCGGCGTTGCTGGACTCCGAGCATGTGGCACTGCGTGTCGCTCTCAAGGTCGCGCCCATTTTGAGGGCACGCCGATGAACGAGAGAAGCGAGCCGCAAGGGGATTGGCGTACGCAATCCGTACGTCATCGACCGGACTCCAGCGCCCCCCAGAAACGGTTCAGCCCCGTAGGCACCTTGTGTCTCCAAGGTGCCTACGGGGCTGTTCCAGTGTCCCCGACGGGATTCGAACCCGTGTTACCGGCTTGAAAGGCCAGCGTCCTGGGCCTCTAGACGACGGGGACGTCGTCACTGCTTGAGTCGCGGGGGGCTCGAACCCCCGACCCTCGGCTTAAAAGGCCGGTGCTCTACCAGCTGAGCTAGCGACTCGCTATTCTTTTTTTGGCACCGACCGCGGATCCACCCTCGGCTCCGCGAGGCGCTTCCTACCAGCAGCGCCCGGGGAGTTCCACTGGCGATCGCAGGCGCCGCTTCCTGACACGCTCCGTCCTGGCCCTGGGGTGAACATCCGCCCGCCAGCGCCCCTCCGCCCGTCAGCCTCCGGCGCTATACACAGGGCATGTCCCAGGAAGTTCCCGAACCGCCCGACGCCGAGGACGAAGAGGCAGGGGAGCAGGCCCCGTTCCGCCGCTACCTCACCCGGGTGGGCGCCGAGCGCATGCACCGCGAGCTGCTCCAGCTCCTCAACGAGGCGCGCCCCAAAGTGACCGCCGAGGTGTCCGCCGCCGCCGCCCAGGGCGACCGTTCAGAAAACGCCGAATACATCTACGGCAAGAAGCGCCTGCGGGAGATCGACCGGCGCATCCGCTTCCTCTCGAAGCGCCTGGACACCGCCACCATCGTCAACCCCTCGGAACAGGAGGACCGCTCGAAAGTCTACTTCGGCGCCACCGTGACCCTGGAGGACGAGGCCGGAACCCGCAGCACGTACCAGATTGTCGGCTCGGATGAGATCGACGCCTCCGGAGGCCGCATCAGCGTCGAGTCTCCCATGGGCCGCGCGCTCCTGCGCAAGGCCCCGGGCGACACGGTGGAAGTGCGGCGCCCCCGGGGTGAGATTGAGCTCACCCTGGTGGACATCCGCTACGACTAGGACGCCCCCATGCCCCGGACGCCAGAGCTCAGCTCCCACGCTCGCCGCACCTATTCGCGCCTGAGCAGCCTGGACCTCTCCGCGTCCGGGGGCGAGTCCCTGTCCCTGGACGACCTGGGCCTGGAGTCCGGCGGCGACCGCGTGGGTCTGGCGTTCGGCACCTACAGCCGCGAGGGCCTGGAGCGCGCCCTCCAGGCCTATGGCTTCGCGCAGCGCGTGGAGGAGCGCGTCGGCCCCTTCGAGCTGCGCCTGTCCTGCCAGGATCCCTTCCAGCCGCGCCTCACCGTCCTGAGCCGCCGCTACCACTCGCCCGTCGTGGACCTGTCCCTGCGCCAGGCCCCGGGCTCGGAAGTGGGCTTCACCCGCGCGGTGGCGGAGGCCCCGCTGCTCTACGTGGACAGCCTCCTCCTGCAGCACCCCGGGCGCCCCTTCGACTGGAGCCGGCCGCCCCTGCCCGGACAACTCCACCCCGGCCTCTCCCTGTCGCGCGACATCCTGGAGCTCTTGCACCTCATGGCCCGCCGCATCGGGGCGGAAGGGGTGGCGCTGATGCCCGCGACGTTCGCGGCCGCGTGCGTCTACGAGCGGTGCTTCTCGTTCGTGGACGGCGCCGCCCAGGGGCGCTTCAGCGCGCTTCGCCGCGCGGGCCGCGGCTGGCCCCGCTGGCTGCTGGCGTGGGCGGTGGAGCTGGGCTGCATGCGGGATGCGGAGGGGCAGCCGGCCCTCTTCACGCCCACGCCGATGATCAGCCCCCTGTCGCGGCGGCTGGCCCGGCGGCTGGACACGCGTGGCTGGCACCGGGCGCGGCGCTTCCACGCGCAGCAGGTGCTGTCGCTGGATGAAGAGGCGTTGCAGGCCCGCTTCCCCTGGGCCCGCATGCCCCC
>NZ_RAVW01000206.1 GCF_003611585.1 Corallococcus exercitus
GCCCGGGCGGGCGGGGTGAAGTCCCGGTCCGCGCCCACCTGCTCCAGGTCCAACACCTTGCCCGCCCTCAGCGCGCGCACGGCTTCTTCCGCGATGTGCGTCACGTAGCGGTAGCCCTCCGAGCGCGCCATGCCCTGCGCCCGGGCCTTCAGCGACGCGTACTCCAGCGCCGGGCCCACGTGCACCTCCAGCTCCTTCGTCTTCGGGAACATGGAGCCCTTGGGCAGCGCTTCGTACGCGCCGTGGATGTACAGCGGCAGCACGTCCACGCCGTAGGTGAGCGACAGGTAGCCCAGCGTCGGCTTGAACTCCATCAGCTCGCCCGTCTTGGAGCGCGTGCCCTCCGGGAAGATGAGGACGTTGAAGCCCTGCCGCAGCGCCTCGCCCGCCACGCGCAGCGACTCACGCAGGCTGCCCTGCCGGTCGATGGGGATGAGGTGGGTGAAGTTCTCGAACCACGCGCGCTTGAGCGGCGTGTCGAAGAAGTAGTCGCGCGCGGCCAGCGACACCATGCGCTCGCCCTGGTCACCCAGCACCACGCGCACCAGCCCCGCGTCCAGGTGGCTGGCGTGGTTGGCGATGACGAGGAAGTTGCGGTTCTGCGGGATGAACGTCTTGCCCGTCACCTTCACGTCGAAGACGCCGCCGTAGAGCACCTTCTGCCCGAAGGACAAGAGCTGCCGGCCCAGCGCGGACACGGACTCCGGCACCGGAATTTCGGCCTCTTCCGCGCGCTCGGCCTGCTTCTTGATGTCGCGCGCCCGCGTCTCCTGCGAAGGCCGGCGCCCGGAGGCCACCACCAGCTTGCGCAGGTCCTCCACCGTCTGCACCTGCGTCAGGTCCTCGATGGCGGGCAGCGGCACGCCCGCGCCCTCCAGCGCCACGGACATCTCCGTGAGCATCAGCGAGTCGAAGCCCAGGTCGCCAATGAGCTGCGCGTCCGGCCGCACGTCCGACACCGGGCGGTGGCACACCTCGGCGATGAGCGGATGCAGCCAGTCCGACACGCCGCCCGTGCTGGACGCCGCCTGTGCCTTCTCCTTCACGCGGCCCGCGCTGGCCGCCACGCGATCCAACCGCTGCAGCTCCTCCACCACGCGCTTGCGCTTCACCTTGCGCGTGGAGGTGCGCGGCAGCTCGCCGTCCCAGAAGCGCAGCACCTTCACGCGCCGGTAGAAGGGCATGCCCGCGCTCACCTTGCGGAAGTGCTCCTCCAGCTCGTGGCGCACCTCTTCGCGCGGGCGGTCCTTGAAGTCCGGCACGCACAGGCACGCCACCTTCTCGCCGCCCGCGTCCTCCGGCAGGCCGACGATGGACAGCTCCTTGATGTGCTCGTGCTCCTGGTACAGCTCCTCCAGCTCGTCCGGGTAGACGTTCTTGCCGTTGGCGTCGACGATGACGTCCTTGGCGCGGCCCATGAGGTACAGGCGGCCCTCGTCGTCCATGCGGCCCAGGTCGCCGGTGTGCAGCCAGCCGTCCTTCACCACGGCCTCGGTGGCCTCGCGGTCCCCGAAGTAGCCCGCCATCACGTTCGGGCCCTTGGCCAGCACCTCGCCAATGCCGTCGTTGTCCGGGTTCTGGATCTTGAACTCGATGCCCGGCAGCGCCTTGCCCACCGTGCCCTTCACGCGCTTGTTGGTGGCCTCGGACACCGCCAGCACCGGCGCGGCCTCCGTGAGGCCGTAGCCCTCGCGCATGGTGAAGCCCAGCTCGTGGAAGGCCTGGTGCACCTCCTCGGACAGCGCGGAGCCGCCCGACACCAGCACCTTCACCCGGCCGCCGAACTTGCGGTGCACCGGCCAGAACAGCAGCTTGCCCAGGTTGAGCGAGCTGCGGTTGCGCAGCTCCCCGTTGGCCGCCATCAGCGCCTTGAGCGCCTGCTCCACCACCGGCGGACGCGCGGCCATCTCCTGGGTAATCTTGCGGTGCAGGAGCTGCCAGAGCGCGGGCACGCCAATCATCGCCGTCACGCGGCCCGTCTCGAAGACGTCGCCCAGCCGGTCCGACGTGAGCTCGTCGATGTACGTGATCTCCGCGCCGCGCATGAACGGCGTGAGGAAGCCGGCGGAGAACTCGAACGTGTGGTGCAGGGGCAGCACGGACAGCACACCGTCGCCCACGCCCACGTCGAACGCGCCCGCCAGCTTCGCCACCAGCGACGCGAAGTTGCGGTGGGTGAGCATCACGCCCTTGGGCGTGCCGGTGGTGCCGGAGGTGAAGATGACGCTCGCCACGTCGTCGGCGCCAGCGGACTTCCTCACCGGCCCGATGCGGTCCGGGAACGCCGGGTCGCCCGTCATGGCCTCCGCCAAGCTCGCCACGCCCACGCCTTCGCCCAGCGCGTTGAAGAGGCCGGGGAAGTCCTGGGCGGCCTGCTCGGACACGAGGCACTGCTTCGCCGCCGCGCGCTTCGCGATGTTGACGACCTCCGCTTCCGTGAGCGCGGGGTCCACGGGGACGGCGGTGCCGCCCGCGCGCAGGATGCCGAAGTAGCTGATGGCCCACTCCGGCCGGTTCTCCGACACCAGCAGCACGCGGTCGCCGCGCTTGATGCCCTGGGCCATGAGGTAGCTGCCCACGCGGGCCGCGTAGCGGTGCACCTCGCCGAAGGTGAAGCGCTCCTCCTTCTCGCCCGCGGCCATGCGGAACGCCACCCGGTGGCGGTACGCGTGCACGGTGGCCTCGAACAGCTCCAGGAGGTCGCGGTGCGCGGGGATGGCGGTGCGCTTCTCGCGCTCCTCGTCCAGGCCGGGGAACACCCACTTCTCCAGGCCGGGCAGGTGCGTGCCCAGGAAGTACTCGCGCCAGTCGATGCGGTCCGGCGCCCAGTCAATCTTGGCGCGGTCCGCCGGCACCATGCGCTCGTAGACGGAGCGCGTGTTGTCGCAGCGGAAGACGTAGCGGTTCTCCCAGAGGAAGGGGAGGAACAGCTCGATGAGGCCGGAGAGGCTGCCTGCCTGCGACTCCACCTCGTCCAGCGCGATGCGGGCCTTGTCCATCAGCGCCTGCACGCGCGGCGCGCCCCACGCGGGCCGCACCTCGTCCATGGCCTTCTTCAGCAGCTTCGCGCCCTTCGCCAGCATGGGCGCGCTGAGCAGCTGGAACTCCTGCTTGCTCACCGGCTGCGGCTCGATGCGCGAGCGCAGCGCGTTGACCAGCGTGTTGCCCGTCTCGCGGTTGCGGTAGTAGCGGCGGCGGTACAGGCCCACCAGCTCCACGGAGCGGCTGGCGAGGAACGGGTTCACGTCACCGGACGCCAGGTTGTAGACGCGGCGCTCCTCCACCTGCATCGCATGCGCGGTGATGCCCAGCGTGGCGCCCGCCACCTGGTCCACCGGGATGATGTCCAGGATGGCGTGGTCGCCCGCGGGGATGCCGCGCTGGCCCTTGATGCCCGCGTACGCCAGCGGCGCGGACGTGGTGAAGCCCTCGTTCCAGCCGGGGAAGGGGAAGTGCGCCGCGCTCTCCACGATGGAGGGCCGCACGATGGAGTAGCGAAGCCCCGGCGTCCCCGCCATCACCTGTTCGCCCAGGTGCTTGGCGTACGTATACGTGTTGGGCCAGCCCCAGTGCTGCGCGCGCTCCATGCCCGCGCGGACCAGCTCGCCGGACAGCCACAGCTTGCGCTCGCGGCCCACGGCCAGGCGCAGCGTCTTCTCATCCGTGGCGTCGCGGCCCTCCTCCTCCAGGCGGTCCAGCGCCTTCTGCCGGAAGATGGAGGTGAGCGCCTTGTCATCCGCCTGTTCGCGCAGGCGGGCGACAATCTTGTCCGCGTCCGCCAGCTCCTGCTCCAGGCTGAAGTCGCGCCCGTCCATCTCCCCCTGCTTGGGGAAGTAGCCCAGCACCGGCTCGTCCTCGAAGACGAGCCCGCTGCGGTTGCCCACGACGAACGCGGTGGACATGTGGATGAGCGGGACGGACCAGCGCAGCGCCAGCGCCACCGCGTTCTTCACGCCGTGGGTGTTGACGTTGAGGCCCACCTCCAGCGACGGGTTGAAGGAGACCAGGCCCGCGCAGTTGACGATGGCGTGCACCTGCCCGGTGAGCGCCGCGACCTGCGCCTCCTCCAGGCCCACGAAGGGGTCGGTGATGTCGCCGTCCAGGACGGTGCACTTGGCCTTCAGGTACTCCATGGCGCCGTCGTCGCCCAGGCGGTCGCGCAGCGGCTGGAAGGGCTCGCTGGGCGCCACCTTGTCGAAGAAGCGGCGCTCCGCGGACGCGGCGCTGCCCTTGCGCACGACGACGTAGACCCGGTCCAGCACGTCGCCGTAGTGGGCCAGCAGCATCGACAGCGTCACCTTGCCCACGAAGCCGGTGGTGCCGACGAAGACGATGCGCTTGCCGGTGAAGACCTCGGTGACGTTCAGCTGGGGAAGCGTGGCCATGTCCGTGTGCGACCCTTTCACTTCACGTCCACCATCACCGTGGGCGCGATGCGCAGCAGGCTGATGGACGCGGAGCGCCCCATGAAGCCGCGCGCCTCTTCAATCGCCTCGGAGAGGGTGTCGGTGCGGTCCCAGCCGAGCAGGGCCGGAACGTGGTTGTTCTCCGCGCCCGCGACGATGACCTTGCCCACGTGCTGGCGGCCGTTCTCGCCCCAGTACCACATGTAGAAGGGGTGCACGCCGTGGTAGGCGTTGCCCTTCCTGTACAGGTGCACGTAGCTGGGGTTCTCCGCGAACTCCTTCTCGTACTTGTGCTCCAGCTTCATGGAGTCCCGCGTCTCCGGCAGCAGCCGGTGGAAGAACTCGATGTAGCTGGGGTGCTGCACGGGGTCGAACTCGTCGTAGGCCGGGTGCAGGAGGATGAGCACGCCCCCCTTCTTCACCAGCGGCACGCCCCGGTTGAGGTTGTAGAAGTAGCCCAGCCCCATCACCTGCACGAGCAGCGGGTTGAGGATGGAGTTGACGCTGTAGGGGCTGACGAACGGGATGGGGAAGATGACGATGTCGCTCTGCCCCTCCACCGGCACCACGTACTGCTTCCAGCTCTGCTCCAGCGTCTTCGCGTGCGTGGGCTCCGTGGCCCCCGCGAACACGCCCGTCACGTCATAGGGCGCGGGGATGGCGTTGAGCACCTTGCGCGCCGCCGCGCGGGGCAGCTTGGACAGCGTGAAGCGCAGGGCCTGGAACTTCAGCCGGTCCGCCTCCGTGTAGTCCTCTTCCTTCTTCGCGAGGAAGTCCGTGGGCGCGCCGAACATGCGGTTGTTCAGCGTGGTCTCGATGTGGAAGACCTTCAGCGTGTTGTCGATGACCGTGCCGATGCGCGAGTTCTTCGTGTAGAGCGCGCTCGCCTTCGGCTCCATGTAGGAGTCCGACTCGCGGATGGTCTTCGGGTTGTGGTGGTGCCGCAGCGACGCGTAGTTCGTCACGCCCGTGCCCATGGACTTGTGCCCGCCGTTCATGGGCACGAAGTTGATGTTCACGTAGACGATGAGGTCGCTCTCCGCGACGCGCCGGTTCACCGCCACCACTTCGTTGTGGCTGGTGCGCTCCAGCTCCGTCATCCCGTCCGGGTCTTCCGCGTCGTGGTTGTAGTAGCGGTCCGGGTAGTAGGCGTCGAAGATCTTCTCGCCCACCATGCGCTTCATCTCGCCTTCGGTCATCCGGCGGTGCAGCGCGTTGGCGATGACCAGGTGCACGTCATCCACGCCCGAGTCCGCGCACAGCTCCAGCACCACCTCCAGGATGGACTGGCGCACGTCCGGCGTGACCATGGGCGGCAAGGGCACGCTGATGTCGTCGATGACGCAGGTGAGCCGCATGCCGGGCTTGAGCAGCGCGTGCAGCGGGTCCATGCCCTCCGGGTGGTTGATGGCCCAGCGGATGGCGGCCTTCACGTTGGGCACGCCCTCCAGCGGGGGGCGGGGGAAGATGACCCGGGTGCCCACGGGCAGGTCTTCCTGGAGGAAGCCCTCGCCGTAGAAGAGCGCCCGCGGAGGGCTGCCCTTCTCCGTGATGACCACCTGGCTTTCCTCGTCGTACAGCTTCTGGAGCGTCTTGAGCGGGCGCATGGATTGAGGGACGGCGGAAGGGGTGGGGGGTTACTTCAGGTCCAGGATGGGCCAGTTGTACGCGCGCGCGAGCGAGCGCAGCCGCAGGTCCGGGTTCACCGCGGTGGGCCGTCCCACCACGGCGAGCATGGCGTAGTCGGAGGCGCTGTCCGAATAGCCGTGGCACTGGTTGAGGGCCAGGCCCTCGCGCTCGCAGTAGGCGCGGATGGCGTTGGCCTTGTTGGCGCCTTCGATGATGGGCGGAATCACCTTGCCGGTGGCCTTGCCGCCCACGAACTGCATCTTGTTGGCGATGACGTCGTCGCAGCCCAGGTGCCGGGCCAGCGGGCGCATGGTGAAGTCCAGCGCGCCCGTCACCAACACGATGCGGCAGCCGGCACGACGCGCCTCGTCGATGAGGTCCTGCGTCTGCTCATACAGCGCGGGCTTGAGGACGTCCTCGAACATGTCCTCCGCGATGGTGACCAGCCGGTCCTCGCTGAGGCCCGAGTAGTAGCGGTAGAAGAACTCGTTGAAGGCCTTGCGGTTGACGGCATCCAGGATGCCGAACACCGGCAACCCCAGGGCGGTCCCCAGGGTGCGGCCCGCGATACCCCGGAGCGAGCCCCGGTTCGTCGCGTAGTAGGCGTAGACGTGGACGATGTTCGTCCGGACCAGCGTCCCGTCGACGTCGAAGAAGGCGGCTTTGGCGGGCACTTTGGGGGGCATGGGCGGTCGGGCTTCCTCCCATCCTGGGGGGGGTCCGGTCAACGAAAGCGGATGGGCCGGCGTGGGCTGCCGGCCCTTTGGGGGCATGGGTCTATAACCAGCCCTGCGCGCGATACCATTCACCACTGCGAGTGATGCTCTCCGCCAACCCACGGCGCGGCCGGAAGCCCAGCAGGCGTTCGGCCTTGGCCCCCGAGCACGTCCAGGCGGGCGCCAGCAGCTGCCGCGCCAGCTTCCGGTTGAGGGGGAGCTTCCGGCCCGTCAGCCGCGTCACGCCGTCCGCCGCCGTGGCCAGGGCCGTCAGCACCGCCGGGGACAGGCGCCAGGTGCGCGTCTGGAAGCCCAGGGCCTTCGCCCCCAGGTCCTGCATCTCCTCCAGGGTCAGCCGTTCCGGGCCCGCGCAGAAGAACGCCTCGCCCAGGGCCTCCGGCTTCTGGGCCAGGACCAGCAGCAAGTCCACCACGTCCTCCACGTCCACCAGGGACAGGGGACGGGGGCCCCCGGCCAGCTCCAGCCGGATGCCCTTCTTGCCCAGCTTGAAGAACGTCAGGTTTTCCCTGTCCCCGGGCCCCAGGATGCGGGGCGGGCGGATCACCGTCACGGGCAGCCGGTCCTGGAAGGAGAACGCGATGCGCTCCCCCTCCGCCTTGCTCTCGCCGTACCACTCATGCGGATGGAAAGCGTCCTCCTCCACATGGGGCCGCTCCGGGGTGGAGGGGCCGTGGGACGCCAGCGAGCCGCACATCACCAGCCGGGGGCGCGGCTGGGGAAGCGCCGCCATGGCTTCACAGATGAGGCGGGTGCCCTCCGCGTTGACGCGCATGAACTCGTCGCGCTGCGCGGCGCGGCGGATGCCGGCCAGGTGAAAGACGACGTCCACGCCCTTCACCGCGCCGGCCAGCGAGCCGGGGTCCGTCACGTCGCCCACCACCCGCGTCCACGGGTGGCCTTCCAGGGCCTTCTCCAGCTCGCGGGTGTCCGTGGTGGGGCGCAACAGGCATGAGACACGGTCGCCGCGAGCGGCCAGCGCCCGCGCGAGCCAGGTCCCCAGAAAGCCGCCGGCGCCAGTGATGAGGGCATTCATGGGTGCTGTTTCATCCGAAAAGCCACATCCCGTCCACCGCCGAAATGGGCACCGTCTCCCTAGAGGAGGACGGTGCTCCCGGCGCCGACTTTCCGCCTCCGGACGCGTCGGCAGGCACAATCCCCGAGGGAAAACGGCCTCCGGAGCCGGTTTCTGGGCCTCCGGACGCGTCGCGTGGGTTCCGTTCCCGAGGGAAGAATGCGCTGCGGGGCCGAGTTCTAGGCTTCGAATCCATCGCTCCGAGGAGCCCCAGAGGGAAAAAGCGCGCGATGGACGCTGTTTTTCGCTCTAGGCCGTGCTACTACGCGCCATCGGCTCTAGCTTGAAGATGCAAGCACGCCGTGCAACGTCCCCTTCGGAGGGGAGGAGACACAAGACGAATGGCCGCCAAGAAAGCCGCTGCGAAGAAGACCGCTGCTCCCGCCGCCAAGAAGGCCCCTGCCGCGAAGAAGGCCGCGGGCCGCAAGCCGAACGCCGCGTTCATGAAGGAGATGACGCCTTCCACCGAGCTGGCGGCGATCGTCGGTAACAAGCCGCTGCCCCGCACCGCGGTGGTCAGCAAGATCTGGGACTACATCAAGAAGAACAACCTCCAGGACGCGAAGAACAAGCGCCAGATCAACGCCGACGACAAGCTGAAGCCCATCTTCGGCGGCAAGAAGAACGTCACCATGTTCGAGATGACCGCGCTGGTGAACAAGCACCTGAGCTGAACGGTGCAGGGCCCGTCGGGGCCGTCGCCGGTCACCCGAAGGACCCTGGGGGCTCGTCACGCATCGCGCGGGACGGGCCCTCCGCTTTTTTCCCCTCCAACAGGCGCCCGCCTGGAGCGTTGAAAAGGGGGCGAAGGCACATCTGCCTGCTGGCGGACGCGCCGCGTCGGACCTACCTCTGGGGCCCATGTTCCACGACGGTTCCGAGGCAGGGGAGCGCTCCGCGCGGCAGGCGGACGCGGATGGCACGCACACGACGGTGGAAGCCCAGGCGGAAGGCCTGTTCGAGCAGGTCCGACGCGAGCTGCAATCGCGCCGCGTCACACCGCTGTCCACCTACCGGATGCAGCTGCACAAGGACTTCACCTTCCAGCACGCGAAGGCCCTGGTGCCGTACCTGGCCCGGCTGGGGGTGAGCGACTTCTACGCGTCGCCCTACCTCAAGGCCACGCCCGGCAGCACCCACGGCTATGACTGCGTGGACCACCAGCGGCTCAACCCGGAGGTGGGCACGGCGGAGGACCACGCGGCCCTCTGTGACGCCCTGCGCGAGCACGGCCTGGGGCAGGTGCTGGACGTGGTGCCCAACCACATGGGCATCGAGCGCGACAACCGGCTGTGGCTGGACGTGCTGGAGAACGGCCCGTCGTCCGTCTACGCGAAGTTCTTCGACGTGGACTGGCGCCCGGTGAAGGACGAGCTGGCGGACAAGGTGCTGCTGCCCATCCTGGGGGACCAGTACGGCATCGTGCTGGAGCGCGGCGAGCTGAAGCTGTCCTACGAGTCCGGCGCCTTCCACCTGCACTACTACGACCACCGGCTGCCGGTGGCGCCGCGGCAGTACGCGAGCATCCTCAAGCACGGCCTGGAGCGGCTGGAGAAGCAGCTGGGCGCGGAGTCTCCGCACCTGGTGGAGCTGCTCTCCATCCTGACGGCGCTGGAGCACCTGCCGCCGCGCACGGAGGTGAGCCCGGCGAAGGTGATTGAGCGGCACCGCGAGAAGGAGGTCATCAAGCGCCGGTTGGGCGCGGTGGTGGCGGACAGCCCGGAGCTGGCGGCGTACGTGGAGGAGAACGTCCGGGTGTTCAACGGCACGCCCGGCAACGTGCGCTCCTTCGACATGCTGGACGCGCTGCTGCAGGGGTGCAGCTACCGGCTGGCGCACTGGCGCGTGGCGGGCGAGGAGATCAACTACCGCCGCTTCTTCGACATCAACGGCCTGGCCGCCATCCGCGTGGAGGACCCGGACGTCTTCCAGGAAGCCCACCAGCTCATCTTCGACTGGCTGCGCGAGGACCGCGTCACGGGCATCCGCATCGACCACCCGGACGGCCTCTTCGACCCCACCGCCTACTTCCTGGACCTGCAGGAGCGCTTCTTCGTGGAGCGCGCGCGGGCGCGGTTCAACGCGCAGAAGAAGGAGGGGAGTCCCGGCGGCTCGGAAGACCGGTGGCCGGAGGTGGAGTCGCTCCTGCGCGCGAAGTGGCGGCGCGAGGTGATGGACACGCCGGACAGCCCGCTGCGCAAGGCGCTCTTCGTGGCGGTGGAGAAGATTCAAGGCGGCCGCGAGCGCATCCCGGATGCGTGGGCGGTGCACGGCACCACGGGCTACCGCTTCGCCAACGCGGTGAGCGGCCTGTTCGTGCACCCGGCCGCGGAGGCGCACCTGACGGAGACGTACGAGCGCTTCGCGGGCGGCACGCAGGACTTCGCGGAGCTGGTGTACCAGAAGAAGCTGCTCATCATGCGCGTGAGCATGGCCAGCGAGATCAACGTGCTGGCGCACGAGCTCAACCGCATCTCGGAGATGAACCGCCGCACGCGCGACTTCACGCTCAACAGCCTGAGGCGCGCGCTGGTGGAGTTCATCGCGCTGTTCCCCGTCTACCGCACCTACGTGGACGGCTGGCGCGCGGAGCTGGACGTGCGCGACGTGCAGTACATCGAGTGGACGCTCCAGCGCGCCAAGGAGCGCAACCCCACCACCAACGCGTCCATCTTCGACTTCCTGCGCGACATCCTCCTGGGCCGCTACCCGGAGAACGTGGGGGACGACGAGAAGGCGGTGATGCTGCGGTTCGCGATGAAGCTCCAGCAGGTGACGGGCCCCGTCATGGCCAAGGGCCTGGAGGACACCGTCTTCTACATCTACAACCGGCTGGTGAGCCTCAACGAGGTGGGCGGCGAGCCGGAGCACTTCGGCATGCGCGCCACCACCTTCCACCTGCGCAACCAGGAGCGCGCGGAGCGCTGGCCGTCGAGCATGCTCACCTCCAGCACCCACGACACCAAGCGCAGCGAGGACGTGCGCGCGCGCATCAACGTGCTCACGGAGCTGCCGGAGGTGTGGCGGGAGCGGGTGCGTGCCTGGGCGGACCTCACGCAGGCCTTCGTCAGCCACCTGCCCTCCGGCCCCGCGCCGTCGTCCAACGACGTCTACCTCTTCTTCCAGACGGTGGTGGGCGCGTGGCCCATGGGCGAGCACGTGCCCGAGGCCGAGTTCAAGGAGTTCCACCGCCGCGTTCGCGAGTACATGGCCAAGGCCATCAAGGAGGCCAAGGTCCGCACCTCGTGGACCAACCCGGACGGCGCCTATGACGACGCGATGGCGCGCTTCGTGGACGCGTGCTTCGACCCCGCGAAGAGCCAGGCCTTCCTGGACGACGTGAAGGCCTTCAAGCGCCGCATCGAGCGCGCGGGCCAGCACAACGCGCTGGGGCAGATGCTCCTGAAGCTGGCCTCGCCCGGCGTGGCGGACACGTACCAGGGCTGCGAGCTGTGGGACCTGTCGCTGGTGGATCCGGACAACCGCCGGCCGGTGGATTACGGCTTGCGCGAGCGGCTGCTCACGGCGCTGGACGCGGCGGCGGCGAAGGACCGGCCGGCCCTGTGCGCGCGGCTGGGCCAGGACATGGACGACGGGCAGGTGAAGCTCTTCGTCCTGGCGGAGGCGCTGCGGCTGCGCCAGAAGTACGCGGACCTGTTCCGCATGGGCGGCTACGAGGCGCTGGAGCTGTCCGGGCCGCGCTCGCCCGCGGCGGTGGGCTTCGCTCGCACGCACGGTGACAGCGTGCTGATTGCCTGCGCGCCGCGTTACACCCTGGAGGCGCTGGAGTCCGGGGGCCTGTCGCAAGTGTACGACGGTACGTTCCTGAACCTTCCGGAGGCATATGCGGGCATGATGTTCCGCAATGTCTTCACCGGGCGCACCGTCCGTCCCCAGCAGGGGCCGGGGGGCGTGGGGCTGGCCCTGGGGCCGCTCCTCGCGGAGTTCCCGGTGGTGCTGCTGGAGAGGAGCACTGGATGAGAAGGGCCGAGGTGCTTCCAGGGAAGCCGTTTCCCCTGGGCGCCACGTACGACGGGAACGGCGTCAACTTCGCCGTCTTCAGTGAGCACGCGAAGAAGGTGGAGGTCTGTCTCTTCGACCCCGCCGACCCGAAGAAGGAGACGCGCCGCTTCCCGTTGCTGGAGACCTCGAACCACGTCTGGCATGGCTACATGCCGGGCGTGCACGCGGGCTGTCTGTACGGCCTGCGGGTTCACGGGCCGTACGAACCGAAGAAGGGCCTGCGCTTCAACCCGCACAAGCTGCTGGTGGACCCCTACGCCCGGGCGCTGCACGGCAAGGTGGACCCCAAGGCGCCCATCCACGGGTACGTGCACGGGGGCAAGGAGGAGGACCTCGTCATGGACACGCAGGACGACGCCTGGGGCGTGCCCAAGGCGGTCATCCTGTCGGACGGGTTCGACTGGGAGAACGACCGCCCGCCGGAGGTCCCCTGGCACAAGACGGTCCTCTACGAGCTGCACGTGAAGGGCTTCACGAAGTTGAACCCGCGCGTGCCGGAGCACCTGCGCGGCACGTACGCGGGCCTGGCGCACCCGGCCACCATCGAACACCTGAAGAAGGTGGGCGTGACGTCCGTGGAATTGCTCCCCATCCACGCCTTCATGGACGAGCCGTTCCTCACCCAGAAGGGGCGCTCCAACTACTGGGGCTACAACACGCTGGGCTTCTTCGCACCGGACGCGCGCTACAGCGCGTCGGGCTCGCTGGGCGAGCAGGTCGCGGAGTTCAAGGGGATGGTGAAGCTGCTGCACCGCGCGGGCATCGAGGTCATCCTCGACGTGGTCTACAACCACACCTGCGAGGGCAACCACCTGGGGCCCACGCTGTCCTTCAAGGGGCTGGACGCCGGCGCGTACTACCGGCTCAGCGAGAAGGACCCGCGCTACTTCATGGACTTCACCGGGTGCGGGAACTCGTGGAACGCCACGCACCCGTACGCGCTGAAGCTCATCGCGGACTCGCTGCGCTACTGGGTGGAAGTGATGCACGTGGACGGCTTCCGCTTCGACCTGGCGACGACGCTGGGAAGAGACCGGCACGGCTACGACACCCGCGCGGCCTTCTTCCAGATCCTCCACCAGGACCCGGTGCTCAGCCGCGTGAAGCTCATCGCGGAGCCCTGGGACGTGGGGGACTACGGCTACCAGGTGGGCAACTTCCCGGTGCTGTGGAGCGAGTGGAACGGCAAGTACCGCGACACCATGCGCCGCTACTGGAAGGGCGACGACCGGCAGGCGGCGGAGATTGGCTCGCGGCTCACGGGCAGCTCGGACCTGTTCGCGCTGTCCGGCCGCAAGCCCACGGCGAGCGTGAACTTCGTCACCGCGCACGACGGCTTCACGCTGCACGACCTGGTGACGTACAGCCAGAAGCACAACGAGGCCAACGGCGAGGAGAACCGCGACGGCGCCAATGACAACCACGCCTGGAACTGCGGCGTGGAGGGGGAGACGAACGACCCCAAGGTGAACGCGCTGCGCGAGCAGCAGAAGCGCAACTTCCTGGCGTCCCTCTTCCTGTCGCAGGGCGTGCCCATGCTGGTGGCGGGCGACGAGATGGGCCGCACGCAGAAGGGCAACAACAACGCCTACTGCCAGGACAACGAGCTGTCGTGGGTGAACTGGGAGCTCAACGAGAAGCAGCGCCAGCTGTTGGACTTCACCTCCCGCATCATCAAGCTGCGCCGCGAGCAGCCGGTGCTGTCCAAGCGCCGCTTCTTCCGCGGGGCCCACATCTGGGACAGCGAGCTGAAGGACCTGGCGTGGTTCCGGCCGGACGGCAAGGAGATGAAGCGCGAGGACTGGGAGAAGCCCTATGTGCGCTCCCTGGCCTTCCTGCTGGGCGGGGATGCCATCGCCACGCCGGACGACGAGGGCCACCGCATCGTGGGGGACACGTTGCTGGTGCTGCTCAACGCGCACCACGAACCCATCACCTTCATGCTGCCCGCGCTGGAGTGGGGCGCGGACTGGGAGCTGGTGGTGGACACCGCGGCCACGGGCGAGTCCCTGCGCACGCACACGCCCGCGGGCGGCAAGGTGCAGGCGGTGGGGCGTTCCCTGGTGGTCTTGCGGCGGCCGGCGACCGAATGGGAGTAGCCGCCGGGGCCGTCCCGGAGTAGGCAGCGGGCGTGATGACTCAGACACTCTGGCCCTGGGTGGGCTTCAACGTCTTCGTCCTGGCGATGCTGGCCCTGGACCTGGGGCTGTTCCACCGCAAGGAGCACGCGGTGTCGTCGAAGGAGGCGACGCTGTGGACGCTCGTGTGGGTGAGCATCAGCCTCGCGTTCTGCGGGGGCATCCTGCACTACGGCGGCAAGGCCCCGGCGCTGGAGTGGCTGACGGCGTACGTCGTGGAGTACGCGCTGTCGGTCGACAACCTGTTCGTCTTCCTGATGGTGTTCGGCTACTTCCGGGTGCCGCCGCAGCACCAGCACCGGGTGCTCTTCTGGGGCATCCTGGGCGCGTTCGTGATGCGCGCGGTGCTCATCGTCGCGGGCACGGCGCTGGTGGCCCGCTTCGAGTGGCTCATCTTCCTGTTCGGTGCGTTCCTCGTCTACACGGCCTCCAAGATGCTGTGGGCCAAGGACGACGACGACGTGGACCCGGAGGCGGGCTTCATCGTGAAGATGTCCCGGCGCCTCCTGCCGGTGGCCCGCCAGGGTGAAGGCAGCCGCTTCTTCATCACCGAGGACGGCCGGCGCAAGGTGACGCCGCTGTTCATCGTGCTGATGGTGGTGGAGGCCACGGACCTGCTCTTCGCCATGGACTCCATCCCGGCGGTGCTGGGCATCAGCAAGGACCCGTTCATCATCTACACGTCGAACGTCTGCGCCATCCTGGGCCTGCGCTCGCTGTTCTTCGTCGTCTCCAGCCTGATGGAGAAGTTCCACCTGCTGAAGGCCGCCCTGGGCGTCATCCTGGCCTTCGTGGGCGTGAAGATGCTCATCGAGCACTGGTACAAGATTCCCATTGGCATCTCGCTGGCCGTGATTGGCGGGTGCCTCCTGGTGGCCATCCTCGCGTCGCTGGTGTTCCCCAAGCCTCCGGAAGGGGAGAAGGCGCCGGAGGCGCCCGCCCGGGAGCAGGACCGCGGCTGACGGGCGGGCCCTGCGTTTCGCTTGCATCAGGCGGGAGTCGCTGCCAAGTCTCCCGCCATGTCCACCGCCACCACCGATGGCATCCGCGTCACCGTGGAGCCGACCTACTGGCCGGAGCGCAGCACCCCTGAGTCCGGGCAGTTCGCCTTCATGTACAAGGTGGAGCTGTTCAACGAGGGCACCGTGCCGGCGCAGCTGCGCTCGCGGCATTGGATCATCACCGACGCCCAGGGGCACGTGGACGAGGTGAAGGGCGAGGGCGTGGTCGGCCGTCAGCCGCACCTCAAGCCGGGCGAGCGGTTCGAGTACACGAGCTGGGCGATGCTGCGCACGCCCTTCGGCACCATGCGCGGCACCTACGAGATGGAGCGTCCGGACGGCACGCGCTTCGAGGCGCGCATCGCCGAGTTCGCGCTCACGCTGCCGCACGCGCTGCACTGAAAGGCGCCGGGGACTTCGCGCATGCCTGTGCCGACCACGAAGCGGGGACTGCTGCTCGTCAACCTGGGGACGCCGGACGCGCCCGAGTCCGGCCCGGTGCGCCGCTACCTGCGCGAGTTCCTCAACGACCCGCGCGTCATCGACGTCCACCCGGTGGGGCGCTGGTTCCTCTTGAACCTCTTCATCCTGCCCTTCCGCCCCGCGAAGAGCGCGGAGGCGTACCGCAAGGTGTGGATGAAGGAGGGCTCGCCGCTGCTCGTGTACAGCCGCGCGCTGGAGTCGGCGGTGCGGGAGCGGCTGGCGGGCGACTACGAGGTGGAGCTGGCCATGCGCTACGGCAACCCGTCGCTGCCGGACGCCATCGCGCGGCTGAAGGCGAAGGGCGTGTCGGAGTTCACGGTGCTGCCCCTGTACCCGCATGAGGCGGCGTCGTCCTCGGCGTCGTCGCTGGCGCGCACCTACGAGGTGCTGGCGGAGGGCTGGGACGTCCCCAACGTGCGCGCGGTGCCGGCGTTCTGGGACGACGCGGGCTTCCTGGATGCGTTCGCGGCGGTGGCCCGGCCGGTGATCGCGGACACGCGCGCGGACCACGTGCTGTTCAGCTTCCACGGGCTGCCGGAGCGCCACATGCGCAAGAGCGACCCGACGGGGCAGCACTGCCTGTCGTCCGCGGGCTGCTGCGACGCCATCACGGACGCGAACCGGCATTGCTACCGCGCGCAGTGCTTCGCGACCGCGCGGATGCTGGCCCAGCGCCTGGGCCTGCCGGAGGGCGGCTCCACGGTGTCCTTCCAGTCGCGGCTGGGGCGCACGCCGTGGGTGAAGCCCTACACGGACCTGGTGCTGCCGGAGCTGGCGGCGAAGGGCGTGAAGCGGCTGGCGGTGATGTGCCCGGCCTTCGTGGCGGACTGCCTGGAGACGCTGGAGGAGATTGGCCTCCGCGCGAAGGAGCAGTTCGTGGAGGCGGGCGGCGAGTCGCTGACGCTGGTGCCGTCCCTCAACGCCCACCCGGAGTGGGTGGACGCCGTGGTGCGGCTGGTGCGCGCTTCGGACGGCCCGGCCGCTACGGCGCGGGCGGGGTCGCGGTAGGCGCGGGCGCGGCGGGCGTCTCCTGAGCCTGGGCGGCCTGGGGCGCGCTGAAGGGCGTGAGGCGGGCCTGGTAGGTGCCCGCGGGCAGGCTCACGGCGGGCTGGGCGGGGCCGGTGAGGGACGTGGACAGGGT
>NZ_RAVW01000207.1 GCF_003611585.1 Corallococcus exercitus
GTGGTGGGCGCGGGCGCGGGGGCCGGGGCGGACTTCTTCTCACAACCCACCAGGGCCAGGGCCAGCGCGGTGAGCAGGAGGGGGAGGGGACGGCGCATCGGTGGGGCTCCTCGAGGGAGACGGGCTCGGAAAGCGGACGGCTCCACCCTAGCTCGTTGCTTCTGGATTTGAATGTGGACTGAACCGGTCCACATTACATAAGAGGCCGTCGCGGGCATCGGGCCCGCGGACAGCCACAGGAGATACCCCACACATGCTCCGGATGAGCAAGATGACCGACTACGGCATCGTGCTGATGACCGAGCTGGCGCGCGCGGACGGGGAAACCCGCACCACGCGAGAGCTGGCGGCGCGCACGCATGTCGCCCTTCCGTCCGCGAGCAAGGTCCTCAAGGGCCTGCTGCAGGCGGGGCTGGTGGTGTCGCACCGGGGGGCGAACGGCGGCTACGGCCTGTCGCGTCCGGCGGAGGCCATCTCGCTGGCGGAGCTGGTGTCCGCGCTGGAGGGGCCGGTGTCCCTCACGGAGTGTGGCCAGCACCCCGGCAAGCCCGCGGGCCCCTGTGAGCTGGAGGCCGTCTGCCAGGTGCGCGGCCACTGGCGCCTCATCAATCAAGCCATCCAGGAAGCACTGGGGAAGCTGACGCTCGCGGACCTGCGCGCGCCCGCGCCCCGCATGCCGGAGCGGCTGGTGGGCCTGGGCCTGCCGACGTCCTCGGCCCTTCCTCCTTCCCTTACGGGAGTCCGTTCATGAGCAGCACCGAAACCATCCAGGAGCTGACGCGCAAGGGCTACCAGGCGGGCTTCGTCACCCAGGTGGAGGCGGACACGCTGCCACCCGGCCTGGACGAGGACGTCATCCGCGTGCTGTCCGCGAAGAAGAACGAGCCGGCCTTCATGCTGGAGTGGCGCCTGAAGGCGTACCGCCACTGGCTCACGCTGAAGGAGCCGACGTGGCAGGCGGTGAAGTACCACCCCATCGACTACCAGGCCATCCGCTACTACTCGGCGCCGAAGCAGAAGCCGAAGAAGGACAGCCTGTCGGAGGTGGACCCGGAGATCCTCCGCACCTACGAGAAGCTGGGCATCCCGCTGGAGGAGCAGAAGCGCCTGCAGAACGTCGCGGTGGATGCCGTCTTCGACTCCGTGTCGGTGGCCACCACGTTCCGGGAGAAGCTCTACAAGGCGGGCGTCATCTTCTGCTCGTTCTCCGAAGCCGTGCGCGAGCACCCGGAGCTGGTGGAGCGCTACCTGGGCACGGTGGTGCCCTTCTCCGACAACTTCTTCGCGGCGCTCAACTCCGCGGTCTTCAGCGACGGTTCGTTCTGCTACGTGCCCAAGGGCGTGAAGTGCCCCATGGAGCTGTCCACGTACTTCCGCATCAACGCGGCGGACACGGGCCAGTTCGAGCGCACGCTGCTCGTGGCGGATGAAGGCGCCTCCGTGAGCTACCTGGAGGGCTGCACCGCGCCCATGCGCGACACCAACCAGCTGCACGCGGCGGTGGTGGAGCTGGTGGCGCTGGACGGCGCGTCCATCAAGTACAGCACGGTGCAGAACTGGTACCCGGGCGACGCGGAGGGCCGGGGCGGCATCTACAACTTCGTCACCAAGCGCGGCATCGCGCACCAGCGCGCCAAGATTTCGTGGACGCAGGTGGAGACGGGCTCGGCCATCACCTGGAAGTACCCCAGCGTCATCCTCAAGGGGGATGACTCGGTGGGCGAGTTCTACTCGGTGGCGCTCACCAACCACCGGCAGCAGGCGGACACGGGCACGAAGATGATCCACATCGGCAAGAACACCCGGTCCACCATCGTGTCCAAGGGCATCTCCGCGGGCCGCGGGCAGAACACGTACCGGGGCCAGGTGAAGATGCTCAAGAGCGCGGCGAACGCACGCAACTACACGCAGTGCGATTCGCTGTTGTTGGGCGACGAGTGCGGCGCCCACACGCTGCCGTACATCGAGGTGAAGAACGCGACCGCGCAGGTGGAGCACGAGGCGTCCACGTCGAAGATTGGCGAGGACCAGCTCTTCTACTGCCGGCAGCGCGGCATCTCGCAGGAGGACGCGGTGTCGATGATCGTGAACGGCTTCTGCCGTCAGGTCTTCAAGGAACTGCCCATGGAGTTCGCGGTGGAAGCGCAGAAGCTGCTGGGCGTGAGTCTGGAAGGGAGCGTCGGGTGATGGCGTCGTTGTTGAGCATCCAGGACCTGCACGCCCGCGTGGGCGGCAAGGACATCCTCAAGGGCATCAACCTGGAGGTGGGCGCCGGCGAGGTGCACGCCATCATGGGGCCCAACGGCTCCGGCAAGAGCACGCTCGCGGGCGTGCTGGCGGGGCGTGAGACGTACGAAGTGACGAAGGGCTCCGTGCTCTTCGACGGCAAGGACCTGCTGGGCACGCCGCCAGAGGAGCGCGCGAAGGCGGGCGTGTTCCTGGGGTTCCAGTACCCGGTGGAGATTCCGGGCGTGGGCAACCTGCACTTCCTGCGCACGGCGCTCAACGCGCAGCGCCGCGCGAAGGGCGAGGAAGAGCTGGACGCGATGGACTTCCTCGCGCTGGCCAAGGAGAAGGCGAAGCTCGTGCAGCTGGACGCGGCGTTCATGAACCGCTCCGTGAACGAGGGCTTCTCCGGCGGAGAGAAGAAGCGCAACGAGATCTTCCAGATGGCGGTGCTCCAGCCCCGGCTGGGGCTGCTGGATGAGACGGACTCGGGCCTGGACATCGACGCCCTGCGCATCGTCGCGGGCGGGGTGAACGCGCTGCGCTCGAAGGACCGCGCGCTGGTGGTCATCACCCACTACCAGCGGCTCCTGGACTACATCGTGCCGGACCATGTGCACGTGATGGCGGCGGGCCGCATCGTGCGCTCGGGTGGGCGCGAGCTGGCGCTGGAGCTGGAGGAGAAGGGCTACGGCTGGATTGGCGCGGAGGGCGCCGCCGCCGGCAAGGCGAAGGAGGCCCGGCCATGAGCGCGGCCCACTACGCGGACGTGGCCCGTGCCTTCCAGGCGCGCGGGGATGCGCCCGCGTGGCTCCAGGCGATTCGTGAAGAGGGCCTGAGCCAGTTCCAGGCGCGCGGCCTGCCCACGTCCAAGGACGAGGAGTGGAAGTACACGCCCGTGGCCACGCTGTCGTCGCATCCCTTCCAGCCCGTGCGGGACGTGTCCGCGGGCGAGGACGTGGCCCAGGCGGTGGCGCGGCTGGCGCTGCCCGGCCCCCGGCTGGTGTTCGTGGACGGTCGCTTCGTGCCGGCGCTGTCGGTGCTCACCGGCCTGCCTCGCGGCGTGGTGCTCAAGCCGCTGTCGCAGGCGCTGCGTGAAGATGGCGCGCTGTTGCAGGAGACGCTGGGCCAGCTCTCGCGGCCGTCGGCGCATGCCTTCACGTCGCTCAACGCCGCGCTGCTGGAGGAGGGCGCGCTGCTCACGCTCGCGCCCCGGGCCTTGAGCGAGGTGCCGGTGCAGCTGCTGTTCCTCGCGCGCGGCGGCGACGGGCCGGTGCTGGCCAGTCCGCGCATCGTCGTGGTGGCGGGCGAGGGCAGCGAGGCCACGCTGGTGGAGACGTACGCGGGGCTGGGCTCCGGGGCGACGTTCACCAACGCGGTGACGGAGGTGTCGCTGGGCGACAACGCCAGCCTGCGCCACTTCAAGCTCCAGGCGGAGGGTGACACCGCGCTGCACCTGGGCGGGCTGTACTCGCGGCAGGGGCGCGACAGCCGCTTCCAGTCGCACGCGTTCTCGTTCGGCGGGGCGCTGGCTCGCAACGAAGTGCACGCGGCTTTCGCGGGCGAGGGCGGCGAGTGCGTGCTCAATGGCCTGTTCGTGGGCCGGGGCACGCAGCACCTGGACAACCGCACGGACCTGGACCACGCGGTGCCGCGCTGCTCCAGCCGTGAGCTCTACAAGGGCGTGCTGGATGACCGCGCGCGCGGCACCTTCCACGGGAAGATCCGCGTGCGCGAGGACGCGCAGAAGACGGACGCCAGCCAGACCAGCCGCAACCTGCTGCTCTCCGAGGGCGCGCAGGTGGACGCGCGGCCCCAGCTGGAAATCTTCGCGGACGACGTGAAGTGCGCGCACGGCACGGCGGTGGGCCGGCTGGATGACAACGCGCTGTTCTACCTGCGCTCGCGCGGCATTCCGAAGGTGGACGCGGAGCGGATGCTGACGCAGGCGTTCGCGAGTGAGCTGGTGCGCGCGGTGCCGGAGGGTCCGGTGCGGGCGCGCGTGGAAGCGCTGCTCGCGGGAAAGCTGCCGGGTTCGGCGGAGGTGATGGGATGAGCGGGCCTGGATTCGACCTGGCGCGGGTGCGCGCGGACTTCCCCATCCTCCGGCAGGAGGTACGGGGCCGGCCGCTGGTGTACCTGGACAGCGCCGCCACGGGGCAGAAGCCGCAGGCGGTGCTGGACGCGCTGACGCGCTACTACACGCACGACAACGCCAACGTGCACCGTGGCGTGCACATCCTCTCCGAGCGCGCCACGCAGGCCTTCGAGGACGCGCGCGAGACGGTGCGCCGCTTCATCCATGCCAAGGATGTGCGCGAGGTCATCTTCGTGCGCGGCACCACGGAGGCCATCAACCTGGTGGCCGCCACCTACGGCCGCAAGCACGTGGGCCCGGGGGACGAGGTGCTCATCTCCGCCATGGAGCACCACTCCAACATCGTGCCCTGGCAGATGGTGTGCGACGCGGCGGGCGCGAAGCTGCGCGTGATTCCCGTGGACGAGCGCGGCGCGCTCCAGATGGATGCCGTGGACGCGCTGCTCACGGAGAAGACGCGCCTGCTGGCCATCACCCACGTGTCCAACGCGCTGGGCTCCGTAAACCCCATCAAGGAGCTGGTGGCCAAGGCGCACGCGAAGAACATCCCGGTGTTGGTGGACGGGGCGCAGTCGGTGACGCACTTCCCGGTGGACGTGCAGGACCTGGGCTGTGACTTCTACGCCTTCAGCGGGCACAAGCTCTTCGGTCCCACGGGCATCGGCGTGCTGTACGGCAAGCTGGCCATGCTGGAGTCGCTGCCGCCGTACCAGGGCGGCGGGGACATGATCCTCTCCGTGACGATGGAGAAGACCGTCTACAACCGCGTGCCGCACCGCTTCGAGGCGGGCACGCCGGACATGGCGGGCGCGGTGGGGCTGGCCGCGGCCATCCGCTACCTGGAGGCCGTGGGCATGGAGAACGTGTCCCAGCACGACCAGTGGCTGCTCGCGTACGCGACGGAGGCGCTGGCGGCGGTGCCGGGGCTGAAGCTGGTGGGCACGGCGCCGCGCAAGACGGGCGTGCTGTCCTTCACGCTGGAGGACGTCCACCCGCACGACGTGGGCACCATCCTGGACCAGGAGGGCATCTGCATCCGCACCGGGCACCACTGCGCCCAGCCGCTGATGCAGCGCTTCGGCGTGGCGGCCACGGCGCGGGCGTCGCTGGCGCTCTACAACACGCGCGAGGACGTGGACGCGCTGGTGAAGGGCCTGCACAAGGTGAAGGAGGTGTTCGCGTGAGTTCCGACCTCAAGGACCTGTACCAGGAGGTGGTGCTGGAGCACTCCAAGCGCCCGCGCAACTTCCGGGTGGTGGAGGGCGCCACCTGCGCGGCGGAGGGCTACAACCCGCTGTGCGGCGACCAGCTCTCCGTGACGCTCAAGCTGGAGGACGGCGTCATCCGCGACATCGGCTTCCAGGGCCAGGGCTGCGCCATCTCCAAGGCGTCCGCGTCACTGATGACGGGCGCGGTGAAGGACAAGACGCGCGAGGAGGCGCAAGCCCTCTTCGAGCGCGTGCACACGCTGGTGACGGAGGGGCCGGACAAGGTGGATCCGGAGTCGCTGGGCAAGCTCGCGGTGCTGTCGGGCGTGAGCGAGTTCCCGGCCCGGGTGAAGTGCGCGAGCCTGGCGTGGCACACGCTGCACGCGGCGCTGGATGGCCGCTCCACGTCGGTGTCGACGGAGTAGGGAGGGGACATGCGAGGCGCGATGACGGTCATCGAGCGCGACGTGGACGCGATGCTCATCCCCAGCGGGGACAAGGTGTTGCTGCCGGCGGGCTCGGAGTTGACGGTGGTGCAGACGCTGGGCGGCAACGTCACGGTGCAGGACCCGTACGGCCAGCTGTTCCGCATCGACGAGAAGAACGCGGACGTGCTGGGCGAGGAGTACGCCGCCAAGGCGAAGGCGCCCGACGCGGAGGTCACTCCCGGGGAGTTCCACGAGGAGCAGGTCTGGGAGCAGCTGCGCACGGTCTACGACCCGGAGATCCCGGTGAACATCGTGGAGCTGGGCCTGGTGTACACGTGCAAGGCCACGCCGCTGGACGAGGGCGGTCAGCGCGTGGACATCGAGATGACGCTCACCGCGCCCGGCTGCGGCATGGGTCAGGTGCTGGTGGAGGACGTGCGCTCCAAGGTGTCCGCGCTGCCCGGCGTGAAGGAGGCCCACGTGGAGCTGGTCTGGGAGCCGCAGTGGGACCAGAGCCGCATGACGGACGTCGCGCGGCTCCAGCTGGGCTGGATGTGAAGTCCCCGGGCCCTGCCTGCTAGGCCAGGGCCTTGCGGCCGCGTGCGACCAGGCCCACCGTGGCCGCGGCGGCGAGTCCGCCCGCGAGCCACCGGGGCCAGCGCGGCGCGGCTTCCGCGGTGGAGCGGCGGGCGATGGCGGGCGACATGCGCTCCGCGAAGAGCTCCACCATGGCGTGCTCGAAGGCGAGCAGGTCGTGCGGGCCCCGGCTGGACACCCAGTTGCCGTCGCGCACCACGGGCTCGTCCGTCCAGTGCGCGCCCGCGTTCTCCATGTCGTTGCGGATGCCCGGCCAGGACGTCAGGTGGCGGCCTTCCAGCAGCCCCGCCGACGCGAGCAGCCACGGCCCGTGACAGATGACCGCGATGGGCTGGTCCAGCAGGTCCGCGTCCTTCACGAAGTCCAGCGCCAGGGCGCTCTGCCGCAGGAAGTCCGGGTTCATGAAGCCGCCGGGCAGCAGCAGCGCGTCGAAGTCCGCGGCCTTCACCTCACGCAGGGTGGCGTCCACGCGCA
This sequence comes from Corallococcus exercitus, assembly GCF_003611585.1. Classification (GTDB taxonomy): domain Bacteria; phylum Myxococcota; class Myxococcia; order Myxococcales; family Myxococcaceae; genus Corallococcus; species Corallococcus exercitus. The sequence goes on from NZ_RAVW01000207.1 coordinate 7,032, forward strand.
CCTTGCGGCCGGGCACCAGCAGGTTCATGCCCCGGATGCGGCCCTTGTGGAGGGAGACGATGGTGACGCTCGCGCCTTCTTTCTCCAGGCGCTTCACCGGCCGCGTCAGCTCCACCTGCTCGAAGCCATCCGCCGCCAGTACGGCCACCCGCATCCCCTTCAGCTTCTTCATTGCCCCGTCCTCCCGATGTCCGTCGGTGCGCTACAACCCAAACCTGCACGGTGGACATGCCCTCCTGGGAGGGGAAGCGGAGAGCAGGCGGACAGGCGGGCGCTCGCGGTGTCGCCGGGTGAAATCCCGCCCGGGGCTGGTGCGGCGCGGCATGCGGCGGTCCTGGACGCCCCCGGGTGAACGGCTCTACGACAAGAGTTCCTTTCTGGAGGCGCACGGCATGTCCCCCACGTTCTCTCCCCGGATGCACCGGAGCCTGCTCGCGGGCACGGCGCTGTTGCTGGCTCCCATGGGCTGCGCCACGTCCTCGCAGGTGGGCGCCGCGCGTGACGAGGCGGCCCTGCGCACGGATGAACCGCCGCGCGTGAAGCCCAAGTGGGGCTTGGTCATCCACGGCGGTGCGGGCGTGATTTCACGCGAGAACCTCACCCCGGAGCGCGAGGCCGCGATGCGCGCCGTGCTCACGGAGGCGCTCCAGGCGGGACACGCGGTGCTGGCCAAGGGCGGCCGAAGCCTGGACGCGGTGACGGCGGCCATCCGCGTGCTGGAGGACTCGCCGTACTTCAACGCCGGCAAGGGCGCGGTGTTCAACCACGACGGCGTGAACGAGCTGGACGCGGCGGTGATGGACGGCAAGACGCGCATGGCCGGCGCGGTGGCCGGCGTGCGCCACATCCAGAACCCCATCGACCTGGCGCGACTGGTGATGGAGAAGTCGCCGCACGTGATGATGGTGGGTGACGGGGCGGAGGCCTTCGCGCAGTCGCAGGGCATGCCCCTGGTGGACGCGAAGTACTTCTACACGGAGGAGCGCTGGCAGGGCCTCCAGCGAGCGCTGGAGCAGGAGCGCGCGAAGGAGGCTCCGCCCACGGAGCAGGGGCAGCCATCCACGCAGGGCCAGACGCCCGGACAGCCCGCGCAGCCGGCGACGCCCGGCCAGCCGTCCACGCAAGGCGCGACGCCCGCGACGCCCGGTCAGCCGGTAACGCCCGCGCAGCCGTCATCACCGGCGCAGCCGCCCGCGTCGACGCAGCCTCCGGCGTCCCGGTCGGCAGCCCCGGGCCAGCCCTCCGCACCCGGCAAGCCGCCTGCATCGGCGCGGCCCCCGGCGTCGCAGTCGGGTCAGCCCGCGACGCCTGCGCAGCCGCAGCCTGGCTCATCGCTGACGCCGGGCGTGGACCCCATCACGGGGGACCACAAGTTCGGCACGGTGGGCGCGGTGGCGTTGGACATGGACGGCAACCTCGCGGCGGGCACGTCCACGGGCGGCATGACCAACAAGCGCTTCGGCCGGGTGGGGGACTCGCCCATCATCGGCGCGGGCACCTACGCGGATGAGCGCTGCGCCGTCTCCGCCACGGGCCACGGCGAGTTCTTCATCCGCTACACGGTGGCGCGCGACATCTGCGCCCGCGTCGAGTACCAGGACCTCCCCCTGCCGGAGGCCGCCAGCTACGTCGTCAACGACGTGCTGGTGAAGGCCGGCGGCGAGGGCGGCGTCATCGCCATGGACCGCCAGGGCCACGTGGCCATGCCCTTCAACTCCAGCGGCATGTATCGCGGCTACATCGGCGAGGACGGCACGCCCACCGTCGCCATCTTCCAGCAACCCTAGGCAGGCGGCCGAGCCCCGCTTGTCCGGCAGCGCGCGAAGCCAAAGCTTTCACTCCACGTCTTCCCCACCCCGGAGAGAGAGCCATGGCCTCGCGCGCGTCCACGTCCACCCGTCCCCTCGCGGTCGTCACCGGAGCCTCCAGCGGCATCGGCTACGAATTGGCGAAGCAGTTCGCGAAGAACGGCTTCGACCTGCTCATCGCCGCGGAGGACAAGGGCATCGTGGAGGTGGTGGCCGCCTTTGAAAGCCTGGGCTCCTGGGTGAAGAGCGTGCAGGTGGACCTGGCGAAGGCGGAGGGCGTCCAGCGCCTCTACGCCGAAATCAAACAGGTGGGCCGCCCGGTGGACGCCATCGCCATCAACGCGGGCGTGGGCGTGGGCGGTGACTTCGCCCGGCAGACGGACCTCCAGGCGGAGCTGAACCTCATCAACCTGAACGTGACGTCGTCGGTGCACCTGGCGAAGCTCGTGCTCAAGGACATGGTGGCGCGCAACGTGGGCCGCGTCCTCTTCACGTCCTCCATCGCGGCCACCATGCCGGGCCCCTTCGAAGCGGTGTACGCCGCCTCCAAGGCCTTCCTGCTCTCCTTCTCCGAAGCCCTGCGCAACGAGCTGAAGGACACGGCCATCACCGTGACGGCCCTGATGCCGGGCCCCACGGAGACGAACTTCTTCCACCGCGCCGGCATGGACGACACGCGCGTGGGGGCGCAGGAGAAGGACAGCGCGGAGCAGGTGGCGCGCGAGGGCTACGAGGCCCTGATGGCCGGCAAGGACAAGGTCGTCGCCGGCTCGCTCGCGAACAAGGTGATGGCCGCGGCCGCCACGGTGCTGCCCGCGCCCATCTCCGCCGAGCAGCACCGCAAGCTGTCCGAGCCCGGCTCCGCGCACCACTGACGTGACGCGCGGAGCGTCGTGACGCCTACTGCTTCACGAGGAACAGCTCGCGCACCTGGAGCAGGTCCACGTCGCCAGCGAAGGCGGAGAACTTCTCGTACTCCGCCGGGGTGACGCGGGCGCGGGGCATGCGGATGGACTCCGCGATGCTGAGCATGCGCCCCTCCTGCTTCTCCGAACGGGTGAAGTGGCCGAACTCGCTGTCCACCTTCAGGGCCGCCTGCGGGTCGCTGAGCTTCCAGCCCTGGGGCAGGGTGAGGGCGACGTTCGTGCGGCTGGCCTCCGTGTCGTCGATGTAGAGCGGCGTGGTGCGGGTGGACAGCTGCACGTAGCGCCGGCCCAGCAGGGCGGGGAAGGTGAGGGGGCCCAGCGCCATGCGGCTGTCGCCCTCCATGCGCCCGAAGCGCGGCACGGTGAACACGTAGCGCAGCACGAAGGGCGCGCCCACGGCCTCCTCATGCTCCAGCTTCACGGAGGCCAGCTCCGCGCCGCCGAAGTAGCGCGACACCGCGCCCTGGAGCGCCTGCTTGCGGCTCTCCGCGGAGAGCTGCTCGAAGGCCTCCGCGATTTGAGCGGCCTCGAAGCCGGTATAGGTCTCCTCGCCCTGGCCCTTGAGGCTGCCGTCGGCGCCCAGCTCCAGGGTGAGCTTCACGTCCTTGCCCGCGCGCGGCTTGAGCGGCGGCGTCTTCACCTTCCGCAGGGGCTTGCCGGGCTCCGGCATGAGGTAGGCCTCACGCTCGCCCATGGCGGCTTCCGGCAGCTCGCCGAAGGGGCCGTAGCGCACGGACGTGTCCAGCCACAAGGGCTCCTCGCCCGGCACCTCCACGCGCAGCGCCGCGTAGGGCAGGAGCGCGTCCGCCGGGAAGAGGTAGGGCGCGGGGTCGGTGTTGAAGGTGCGGATCGCGGCGACGCGCGAGGGGATGCCCAGCGTCTCCAGGCCCGCCTTCATCACGGTGAGCCGGCTGCCGCGGTCCTGCGCCACGGTGGAGGCCGCGGACTGCGCGAGGCTCGCGTCGCGTCCGGAGAAGCGCTTCATCACCGCGGCGTGCAGCGCCTTCACCGCGTCCAGGCCCTTCTTGCCCTCCGTGGCCTGGCGCGCGAAGGCCTCCACCTCCGAGGTGCGCAGCCACCGGTCCTGGAACGCGTCGCCGTACACGCGCGCCAGGCCGTCGTTGCCCGTCTCGCCCGCGCCCACCATCACGAAGGGCAGGTACTCGTTGCCGGAGGGCGGCGCGTCCGGCTCCGGGATGAACGGCGGCACGCGGCGCGCGTCGTAGTGGAACACCTCCACGTCGCCCTTCACCTCCGGCGGCGGCGCCTTCATGCCGTGCGCGTCCACCTTCATGCCGCTGCCCTTGGGGGCGACGACCGTGTACGTGCTCCACGCGTTCGGCTGGTTGGCGATCTGGAAGTAGAACGCGGACGCGGTGAAGCCCGGCTGCGCGGGGCCGCGGTCGCTTTCGGGCAGCAGGTACTCCACCTCCACGGAGTCACCGACCTGCACGCCGGGCAGGCTCATGGTGTCCTTGCCCTCGATGTTCTCCGGCTCCAGCACGCGGCCGTCGGCCTTGAGCGTGCGCAGCGCCAGCACCTGGGCGCCGCGAGGGATGTTCACCTCCGCGATGTCCTGCACGCCCGACTGCTCCAGCGCCTTCTGGATGGTGTGGATGCGGTTGACGAGCGAGCCGTCCGGGTAGACCTGCACCGCCGCCGCGTCCAGCACGTACGCCGCCGAGCTGCCGCCGGTGACGGGCGCCGCCTCGTAGGCCTTCAGCGCCTCCTTGCCGTCGATGGCGTACGCCGCCAGCAGCTCCTTGCCCGTCTTCGCGCGCTCCACCGCGCGGCGCAGCGACAGGTCCGTGCCGTCCAGCTTGAGCGCCTGCTCGCGCAGCTTCAGCGCCTCCGCGCCCTGGCCCGCGTACTCGCGCACGTCCGCCAGCCGCTTGAGGATTTCGGCGTTGCGCGGCCAGACCTTCGCCTGCGCCTGGAGCACCTTCGCCGCGTCGTCGTAGCGGCGCTGGCTCAGGTAGATGCTGGAGAGCGCCGCGGCGGTGGTGAGGTTGTCCGGATCCTGCGCCAGCAGCTGCGTGTAGCCCTTCGCCGCGCCCTCCAGGTCGCCGCGCGTGCGCAGGTGGTCCACCCGCCGCGCTTCCGCGCCGGGGCAGCCCTCCTGGGCCTTCACCAGCTCATCCGTGCGGGCCACCGCGTCGCGGCGGCGCGCCAGCGAGTACTGCAACCCCAGCGCCTCGCACAGGCCCGGCTGGGCCTCCAGCGCCGAGGCCAGGGCGACCTCCGCCTGCGCGTCCACGTCCAGCGCCAGCGCGGCGCGGGCCATGAGGATGTGCACCGGGAAGCCCGCGGGCTTCACCGCGTCGCGCGCCGTCTTCAGCGTGTCCAGCGCGGTGGCCGGCTGGCCGTCATCCAGGAAGAGGTCCGCGCGCAGGAGCAGCGCGGCCACGTTGCCCGGGTCCTTCGCCAGCGCCGCCTCCAGGTCGCGCGTGGCCCGGCCGCGCGCCACCTTGGACGGGATGCCGCGGTCCTGCGCGGCCTGCTCCGCGCGCAGGGTGAGCAGCGCGGGCGTCGTCGCCTCCAGCTTCGCCATCAGCCGCTGGGTGCCGTCCGGGTCTCGCGCCAGGCCGTCGCGCACCGCGAGGAAGGTGCTCAGCGTCTCGCCGGCCTCGCTCTGGAGCGCCTGGGCCAGGTCCTCCGCGCCCGGGTACATGTCCGGGGCCTCCACCTCGCCCGGGGCGCTCGCGTTCCAGCGCGGCGCGGGCCCGGTGGCGGCGGTGAGGCGCACCCCGGCGGGGCTGCCGTCCGCCTTCATCAGCGCGAAGGTGAGGCCGCCCTGGGTGTTGTCGCGGGACATCTTCACCACGAAGCGGTGCTTGCCCGCCGGAAGCTCCATCGCGCGCACGCTCACCGTGGACGCGGTGCGCGCCCAGTCGCGGCGCTCCAGCACGGGGGCGCCGTCCATCAGCACGCGGTGCGACGTCTGGCTCACCGTGCGCAGCACGTACACGCCGCCTTCCGCCACCTCCGCGTCGATGCCCAGCGCGTACATGTCCCCGTGCCCGGGCTCGCCGCCCAGGTCCAGTCGGCCATCCGGCGAGCGCACCGTGCGCGCCGCGAGCGGGCCGTACGCCCCCGTGAAGGGGCCCGCGAACGAACCGTCCTTCTCCGGCGCGATGGGCTCGTCGATGGCCAGCACGTGGAAGGGCGAGAAGGGCCCCACCAGCGTGGCCTCGCTCGCGCCGCCCAGGTCCTTGAGCGTCTGCGCCTGGGTGGCCGTGTCCGCGCGGAGGCTGGCCACCGCCAGGCGCGCGGCGCGCAGCAGGTAGGCCGTCTCACCCCGGGCGCCCCCGGTGAGCCCAGCGTCCACGCCCTTGAGGATGTTGTCATCCTCCGCGCGCGAGGTGCCCACGCGGTCCAGCATGTAGCGGGCGGCGATGACGGACACCGGGTGGCGCGGGGCGCGCTTCACCAGCTCCACCGACGCGGCGAGCGCGCGGTCGGACTGGCCGTTGCGCCGGGCCAGCAGCGCCTGGCCTTGCAGGGCGTACGGGTCGCCCGGGTCCTTCTGCACGGCGGCGTCGAAGCGCTGCTGCGCGAGCTTCACGTCGCCCGCGACGAGGTAGGCGTGGAAGCCCGCGAACGCGAGCGTGCGCGCCTCCGCGTCACCCTGACCGGCGCGCTCGGCGGCGGACTCGAGCACGTGGGGCGCGACGACGGAGGAGGGCCGGGGGCAGCCGGTGAGCCCGGCGACGAGGGCGAGCGCGGTCAGGCCGCGACGGAAGGTGCGCATAGGGGAGCCGAGGGATAATGCAATCCCCTCGGAGAGGCCATATTCCCCTTGCGGTGCTTGTCAGGGACTCGCCCTGCTCGTTCCCCTAGCGGCGCTTCGGGGCGGGCTTCTTGGGTACCACCGCCTTCGCCGGCACCGTGTTGGCGGCCACCGTGCGCACCGGCGCCTGGGGGATGACCACCACCGGCGTGGCGGGGCCTTCCGACGCGGGCGCGGGCCGGTCCACCGTGTAGGTGAGCCCCTCGATGCTGCAGGTGCCCTCGATGCAGCCGACGGCCGGCGCGGGAGGCTCGCCGAAGTGGGCCTGCCAGTCCGGGCCCAGGTTCAGCGGCTCCGCGATGGCGCGCTGGTCCTTCCCCTGGCCGACGAAGGCCTGCAGCATGCCGTCCTCGGTGACGAACAGCTCCAGCCGCGCGTCGCCCTCGGGCGCCGGGAGGCCCAGCATGGCGCCACTGCGCTCGCCCAGCCCCCACTCCAGGGACAGCGGCGCGCCCACACCGTGGTGCACGAGCATCACGTAGCGGCCCGGCCGCCCCATCAGTCCCAGCGCGGCCACCGGCTCCGGGGGCGGACCGTTCAGCACTTCCTTCAGGCGGCGCTTCCACGTGGCTGGCGGCGCTTCGGCGCGCACGCGCGCGGTCAACCGGGCGACGCCGCCCACCAGGCCCATCACGTCCACGCGGGCGCGGCCCACGCGCTTCGCTCCGTCGTCGTCCACGGGCGGGAAGACGAGGGCCTTGTTTTCGAAGTTCAGCGTCCGTCCGGCCACCAGCATCTGCGGCAGATCCGGACCGTCCCCCATCGTCACCCGGCGCTTGTCCGCGGTGACCTCTTCCACCCGGCCGGGACCGTTGCGGGGCGTGCCCGGACCCAGCTCGCCCATCATGGCGGCGCCCGGCAGCGGCTGCTGCGTGCGCACCTGCCCGCTGCGGTAGTACGTCACGCCCAGCACGCCCACGGCGGCCAGCACCGTCAGCCCCGCGGCCGTCTGCGCCGTCACGCGCGCCGCGCGCCGCATGGACGCCTTCGCCCGCTGCCAGCGCGTCAGCCGCAGCGGCGGCATGGACAGCAGGCTGCCGGGGACCAGCGGCTCCAGGTCCGCGATGAGCGCGGTGACGGACGGATAGCGGTCGTCGGGATCCGGCTTGAGGCACCGCATCACGATGGCGTCCACGCGCGGATCCAGGCCCGAGCGCTTGCGCGACGGCGGATCGAAGGTGCCCAGCGGCACCTCGCCCGTGAAGGTCTCGTAGAGGATGACGCCCAGGGAGAAGATGTCCGCCCGCGCGTCCGCGCTCTTCGCGTCCACGCGCTGCTCGGGCGCCATGTACGAGATGGTGCCCATGGACACGTGCGTGGACGTGAGCGCGAAGCGCGAGGCCGCCGTCGCGTCGTCCAGGAAGGACGCCAGCCCGAAGTCGGACACCTTCGCGATGCCGCCGGCCTGCTGATCCAGCAGGATGTTCTCCGGCTTCAGGTCGCGGTGGATGACGCCCCGGCCGTGCGCGTATTCGATGGCCCGGCAGATCTCGAGCATCCGGCGCAGGAGCACCGGCGTCTCCATGGACGGGCTGCGCATGAGCTCGCGCAGGGACGGCCCGTCCACGAACTCCATCACCAGGTAGTAGGTGCTGTCCGTCTTCCCCTTGTCGACGATGGCGACGACGTGGGGATGGCTCAGGGTCGCCAGCGCCGCGGCTTCCTTCTGGAAGCGCGCGATGAACGACGGGTCCTTGGCCAGGTCCGGGTTCAGCAGCTTCACCGCGACTGTGCGGCCGAGCGACAGCTGGGTGGCCTTGTGGACCTCTCCCATGCCGCCGGCACCGACGAGCTTCTCCAGGCGGTAGCCGCTGACGAGGTCAGGAGGCCGGGAACGACTGATGGCGGTTGGCTCAAACGAGGACATGGGCGGGGCGCTGGGCGGCGAGGGTAGCAGAAACGGGGCGCCGCGTTACCGCTCCCCTTCAGTCCCTCGTGCCCCCTCCCGCTCGCCGGGTGGGCGGGCGGCCATGACCCCCCAAGGCCCTGGAGGTGGGCTCAGGTGTCCCCGGCGACGGGGCGCAGCACGCTGGTGAGGTTGGTGCGCACCTGCGACAGCGAGGAGCGCATGCTCGCGTGCCGCACCGACGCGCCAATGGCCCGCGCCAGCGACTTGAGCAGCGACACCTCTTCCGGGCGCCAGATGCGCGCCTGGTGGCAGTCCTCGAACGCCACGAACCCCCACCACTGCTTGGCCGGGACGATGGGGCACAAAAGGACGGACTGGACGCCCTGGCGCTCCAGCAGCTCGCGCATCATCGGCGGCGCCTCGCGCGAGGTGCAGTTGACCGGCATTCCCGCCTCCAGCATGTCCGTCCACGCCATCGCGTAGTCGCGGATGGGCAGCGCGCGCAGCACCGGGTGCGCCAGCGGGGACACCACGCCCGGCTCCGCCCACGCGTGGCGCAGGTCCGTGAGGAACCGGCCCGCCAGGTTCGTGGTCCGGTTCTCGAAGATGCAGGCCCGGTCCACCTTCATCGGGCGGGCCACCATGCCCAGCGCATCCGAACCCGTGGCCGGGCACAGGCCCTTGTCCAGGAGCAACCGCGACGCTTCGGACACCTTCGTGAACGCTTCCACCATGACCGTCTCGCTTGAAGGGGGGGAGGGGGGCGCCCCTTCCTGTCGTGGATGAACCGCCATCCACATATGTCCTGTTATGCGCGATTCCTCTGTTCCTGTCAAATGGTGGTTCTACTGAAAACACTGGAGGCGGGGAGAAGGCGCTTCCCGGGCCCGGAAACGACAACAGGGGCGCCCTCGTGAAGAGAGCGCCCCCGCGCCGGGCACCGTGTCCTGCCCGTTCCTTGGAGACGGGCGGGACGCGAGTGAAGAGAGGGATCAGCCCTCGGTCTTCGTCTCGGTGGTGGTCTTCTTCTCGGTCTTGGTCTTCGTGCCCTTCTTGGTGGCCTTGCCCTCGTGCTTGGTCTCGGTCTTGGTCTCGGCCTTCATCTCACCCTTCATCTCGCCCTGCGCCTCGGGGGCGGCGGCCTCGGTCTTCGCCTCGGCGGCTGTCTCGTATACACATCTGACGCTGCCGACGATAAGGCTAG
>NZ_RAVW01000208.1 GCF_003611585.1 Corallococcus exercitus
GCCTACGCCCCCGCCCCTGCCGCGCCCCCTGCCGCGCGCATGGCGCCGGAGCCGGAGATGCGCCGCGCGGCGCCCGGGAAGCAGTCCGTCGCCGCCACGGGCGCGGCCTCGGGCGCCCTCGCCCTGGGCGGAGCCGCCGCCCCGATGCCGGTCCAGCAGCCGAAGGAGAAGTCCAAGCTGGAGCTGGGCGACGACAAGGGCGTCGCCGAGGGCGGCAACACCTTCGAGGCCTACAAGGCCAACGCCTTCACGGAGACGGCGAAGGACAACCTGTCCACCTTCGCGGCGGACGTGGACACGGCCTCCTACTCCATGGCGCGGCGCTACCTGCAGCAGGGCCAGCTGCCCCCCACCCAGGCGGTGCGCGTGGAGGAGTTCGTCAACTACTTCAAGTACCGCTACACGCCGCCGGAGGACGGCGCCTTCACGGTGCACCTGGAGGGCGCGCCGTCGCCCTTCAACGCGCGCCGCCAGTTCGTGCGCGTGGGCGTGCAGGGCAAGGTCGTCTCCCGCTCGCAGCGCAAGCCCGCGCACCTGGTGTTCCTGGTGGACACCAGCGGCTCCATGGCGTCGTCGGACAAGCTGCCGCTGGCGATTGAATCCATCAAGGTCGCGGTGAAGAACCTCAACGAGAACGACACCGTGGCGCTCGTCACCTACGCGGGCTCCACGCGGGACGTGCTGCCCCCCACGCCCGCCACGGACGTGAAGAAGATCCACGCGGCGCTGGACACGCTGGTCGCGGGCGGCGGCACGGCCATGGGCTCCGGCATGGAGACGGCCTACAAGCACGCGGTGAAGAAGGCCGCGGCCGGCGTGGTGTCCCGCGTGGTGGTGCTCACCGACGGTGACGCCAACATCGGCCCCAACCTGAGCCCCAAGGCCATGCTGGCCAGCGTGCAGAAGTACGTGTCCGAGGGCGTCACCCTCACCACGGTGGGCTTCGGCATGGGCAACTACCACGACTCGCTGATGGAGCAGCTGGCGGACAAGGGCAACGGCAACAGCTTCTACGTGGACAGCATGAAGGAGGCGCGCAAGGTCTTCGAGACGCAGCTCACCGGCACGCTGGAGGTCATCGCGAAGGACGTGAAGTTCCAGGTGGAGTTCAACCCGAAGGCCGTCAGCCGCTACCGCCTGATGGGCTACGAGAACCGCGACATCGCGGACAAGGACTTCCGCGACGACAAGGTGGACGCGGGCGAGATTGGCGCGGGCCACACCGTGACGGCGCTCTACGAGGTGGAGCTCACCGGCGAGGAGAAGGAGCTGGCCACGGTGCGCATCCGCGCCAAGGCGCCCAACGGCACGGAGGCCAAGGAGCAGGCCTTCCCGCTCACCCGCGCCAACCTGAAGCCGTCCATGGAGGCCGCCTCCACCGACTTCCGCTTCGCCGTCGCCGTCGCCGCCACCGCGGACATCCTCCGCGCCGCGCCCGCCGCGGAGGGCTGGAGCCTGGCCACCACGCAGAAGCTGGCGGAGGGCGCCGTGGCCGGTGACTCCGACCGCACCGAGTTCGTCCGCCTCATCGGGCAGGCCCGCGCGCTGACCACCGCGTCCGCCCGCGGCAACTGAAGCAGCACCTGGCACGAAGCACCGGGGAGACGCGCAGCAAGGGGGGCTCTGCCCGCCACCGGGATGCACCGGTGGCGGGCAGGGCTTTTTTCAGGGGTACGTCAGACGGTGGTGATGACGGGGGGCGTGGTGGTGGTGAAGAAGTCGGTGAACTTCGCCACCCAGTAGGTCCCCGACTTGCCGCTGATCTTGCACGCCTTGGTGCCGGAGGCGCTCAGGTCGGTGCCGTTGGCGGCGATGTTGGCGCCGCCCGTGAGGATGCTGCCCGTCATGTAGTCGCAGTAGATGTCCGCGTTGCGCGTGGTGGAGAGCGTCGTGGGGTCCACGGCGCGCACGGCCATGATGGTGGCGGCCGAACCGCTCCAGCCGTTCTTCATCGTGAAGCCCACCGCGAGCCCCAGGCTGGAGCCGGAGAGGGACACGGTGCCCGGCGCCGCCAGCGGAACGGTCTGGACGACCACGGACGCGCCCGTCGTCAGGGTGCAGCTGGCGCCGCCCGTGCGGGTGATGACGACGTTGTACTGCGGCGGCGAGGTGGTGATCTGCACCGTGGTCGCCTCGTAGTCACAGCCCTGCGAGGACGCCGTCGTCAGACGCGCGCCCTGCTGCGCCAGCTCCACGCCGTCCTCCTGCTCCGGACCGCCACAGGCGGAGAGCACGAGGGCAGAACCCAGACACACCACGGACGTCAGCTTGTTCATCATGGAAATTCCTTTCAGATTTGGGGGAGGGAGAACGCCCTGACGCTAACAAGCCTGTCTGAAGGAACCAAGACGGGGAGTCCTGTCTGTCCTTGACGCGAAGCGCCGCGTGTATAGTGCGCGGTATGAACCGACCCGCTTCGTGGAAGTCCTCGCTGGTTTTGACCCTGGCCGCGCTTGCCTGTGGGGCATGCGGGGACTCCGCCTCCGGGGGTGGCGTGTCCCTGGGCGCGGAGCAGAAAGGGATTGCGACCTATTACGACGCCAACGGGGGCGGCAACTGCGGCTTCGACCCGGGCGGCGACCTGATGGTGGCCGCGATGAACCAGGCGCAGTACGACAACAGCGCTGTCTGCGGCGAGTGCGTGGACATCGTCGGCCCCAAGGGCACCGTGCGCGTGCGCATCGTGGACCAGTGCCCTGATTGCGATAAGGGCCACCTGGACCTGTCCGTCCAGGCCTTCGACAAGGTGGCGGAGCGCAAGGACGGCCGGGTGGACATCACCTGGACGCCGGTGTCCTGCGACGTGGCCGGCCCGGTGGAATACCACTTCAAGGACGGCAGCAACCCGTGGTGGACGGCCATCCAGGTGCGCAACCACCGGTTGCCCATCAAGAAGCTGGAGTGGCGGCGCGACGGCGACTGGAAGGCCTTCCAGCGCGAGAGCTACAACTACTTCATCTTCGAGGGCATCGGCGAAGGCCGCTTCCAGCTGCGCGTCACCGCCAGCGACGGCCAGCAGCTGGTGGACTCCGTGGAGAAGGTGCTGGACGACGACTCCGTGGACGGGGCGGAGCAGTTCGCGCCCCAGAAGTAGGCACGCTCCGCCGCCCCGTCCGTCAGCGGGCTAGAACGTCATGATGGACGGGGACGTGGTGCTGGTGAAGAAGTCCGGGTAGCTGGCCAGGTACGTGTTGCCCGTGCCCGTCTGCCCGTAGATGGTGCCGTTCTTCGTCCCGTACACGGTGAGCGTCGTCCCGTCGGAAGCGATGGACAGGCTGCCCGAGTAGATGGAGCCCCGGCCCAGGTAGACGGACAGCCCCGCGGACCGGACGATGTCCAGCGTGTCCGGCGCCACGTGCTTGATGCCCAGGGACTGGGGCGCGCTGCCGCTGACGCTGCTCTTGTACGTGTAGCTCACGGCCACGCCCAGGTCGTTGCCCACCAGCGACAGCGTGGGCGCGGTGCCCGTGGAGGTCCCCACCACGACGCTGCCCGCGCCGTACGCGCAGGTGGCGTCCGCCGCACGCGTGACGGTGACGTTGTAGACGGGGGGGAGCGTGCCCGGCTGAGCCGCGTATGACGCGGTGAAGGTGCAGCCCTGCGACGTCGCCAGGGCCGACTCCTGCGTGGCCAGGTCGCCCTCGCCTTCCACTCCACCACCGCACGCCGTGAGGCCGGCGACCGCGCAAAGCGAGACAAGGGACTTGAGGTTCAGCATGGCATTGGACTCCAGGTTGGGGTGTGTGCTGCGCCGCCCCTATAAAGCCCAATGCCAGACACGGAAACCGCTTTTCGCAATCCCTATCGCCGCAGCATGCCGCGCAGCAGCTCCAGGGCCTCGGTGACGCCCTGCCAGACCTGGAGCGCCTTGATGCCCTCGCCTTCGCCCTGCACGTTGCGGCGGGCGGCGCGCTCCAGCGGCAGCAGCGCGCCCTCCACCAGTTCAATCTGCCGGCTCAGCTCCGCCGGGGACGGGCCGTTCGCGGCGCGCTGGAGCGACTCCGCGGGGGAAGGCAGGGACACGGACACCGGCCGGTCCGCCAGGGCCGTGATGGCCTTGGAGAGCTGCGCCATGTACGGGCCAAAGTCCGGTGCTGGCGCCTGGGGCATGGGCGCGTTGACCAGCGTGGGCGCTTCCGCCTGGGCGGCCACGCGCTCCGTGAGGGCCTTGAGCAGCTGCGCCAGGTGCTTGAGGTACGGAGCCAGGTCCGTGGCCGGAGCCTGCTGCACGGGAGCCGCCTGGGGCGCGGCCGGGAGGGTCACCTGCACCGGGGCGGGCGGCTTCGCGGCGGCTTCGCGGCTGACGCGGGCCACCTCCAGCACGGCTTCGCGCAGGGCCTCCAGGTGCGGGGCCACGGGCGTGTCGTCGTTGGCGGCGTTCGCCTGCGCGGCAGCCTGCACCACCGCGTCGCGCACGGAGCCCAGCTGCTCTTCAATGGCACCCAGCTGTCCGGTGACGCGCGCCACGGGGTCGTCCTCCTTGCCCCCCATGCGCTTCACGCGGGCGAAGCCCTGCTTGATCTCCTCCCAGCGCTTCGCCTTCTCCGGCGTCAGGCGCCCGCGCATCTCCTGGAGCTTGAGCAGGTTCTGCTCCGCGGCGGTGGTGAGCGTCTGGGATTCGCCCTGGTAGTGGTCGTCGATGCGGCGCTCCAGCTCATCGTCCGTCATCGCGGAGACGACCTTCTCCGCCAGCTTGCCCATGTTGCGGTAGCTGCCCTGCAACTTGAACGGCGGCTCCGTCCGGAAGCGCTCGTCCTGCGCGGCGGACGCGATGTACTGGAGGTTCACCTTGAGCAGCACCTGCTGCACGCGGAACAGCCGCTGGAAGACGGCGATGATCTCCTGGAGCTCCGCCGCCGCGTAGCCGTGCTTCAGCTCGCCGGAAGGCACGTCCTCGCCCTTGGCCATCCGGATGAGGCGGTGCACGTCCTGCGGGTCGCGCGTGGCCAGCGGCGCCAGCACCGGGTTGGAAGTGAGCGCGTTCTCCAGGTAGCTGAGCGCGAACAGCTCCTCCTTGCCGTCCAGGATGTCACCCAGGTTGTACGTGTCCGCGCGGTTGGCGAGCATGTCCGGGATGCGGAAGCGCTCGCCCGTCTCCGTGTACGGGTTGCCCGCCATCACCACGCAGAACTTCTTGCCGCGCAGGTCATACGTGCGCGTCTGGCCATTCCAGACACCCTCCACGCGGCGCTGGCCGTCGCACAGGGAGATGAACTTCTGGAGCAGCTCCGGGTCCGTGTGCTGGATGTCGTCGAGGTAGAGCATCACGTTGTTGCCCATCTCGAAGGACAGGTTGATGCGCTCCACCTCCTGGCGCGCGGTGGCGTTGGGCGCCTCCGCGGGGTCCAGCGACTTCACGGCGTGGCCCAGCGCCGGTCCGTTCACCTTCACGAAGGTGAGGCCCAGGCGGCTGGCCACGTACTCCATCAGCGTCGTCTTGCCGTAGCCCGGCGGCGACATGAGCAGCAGCATGCCCATGCGGTCCGTGCGCTTGCCCTCGCCCGCCGCGCCCAGCTGCTTGGCCAGGTTCGCGCCGATGAGCGGCAGGTACACCTCGTCGATGAGCCGGTTGCGCACGAAGCTCGTGAGCACCTTGGGCGTCAGCTCCTCCAGCCGCAGCTTGCGCCGCTCGCGGTCCAGCAGGTCCCTCAGGTACGCGCGGTACGCCACGTACGCGGGCACGCGCACCTGACGGAACTCGCCCAGCCGCGCCAGGAACTCGTCCAGGCGCAGGGACAGCTTCCGCTCCTGGATACGCGGGTGGCTGCCCAGGAGGCCCGTGGCCTCCGTGGCGGTGATGGCGCCCGCCGTCTCGCGGTCCAGCTTGCGGTCCGTGACGAGCACCACCGCCGTCTCCAGCGCGACGTGGGCCGCCTCACCGGGGCCGCCCTCGCGCTTCGCGAGGAACGCGTCCACCCAGGCGCGGGCGATGCGCAGGCGCTCCGGCAGGTTCTTCTCCAGGCCGCGCAGGTCGTCGTCGAACGCGGTGCGCGACCCGTGCCGGTCCAGGTGCGCGAGGAAGGCGTCCTTCAACGCCAGGGCCTCGCGGCTGGTGGTGAAGCGCGGGCGGTCCACTGCCAGCTCCTCCACGAGGTAGCGGCCCGCCTGCCGGCCCTCCGCGGGCGAAGCCTTGAGGCCATGCCCCTGGAGGAACGCGAGCACGCGCTCCCCCAGCTCGTCCCCCAGCGCCACCAGGTCCGCGCCGGTGTCGAACGCCTGCCGCAGCCGCGCCAGGCTCCGCGCGCGCCGGTGGAACACGCCCCGGAGCGTGTCGTCCCCGTCGAACGCCCAGTAGAGCGCGGCCCAGGCGCGAGGCACCGGGGCGAAGCGCAGCAGGCCCGCGCCCTGGTGCAGCGCGAGCAGCTTCTCCAGGATGGCCGCCGCGTCCGCGTCGTGCACGCCGCGCTCGTAGCCCTCGTCGAAGCGGTCCGCCGCGTACGCGCGCACGCGCTCCAGCAGCTGCCCCTGCGCGCCGGCCTCGTACAGCGCCGCGGGCGTGAGGCCGCCCTTCCCCTCCTCCGCGTCCATCAGCAGCCCGGCGGCCAGGTACTCCGCGCGGTAGACGTCGCGCGTCTCGGAGACCAGGTGCTGGTCCCAGAGCTCGCGGTACTTCAACAGCTCCGGGTCCTCCAGCTTCTGCGTGTAGTCGGAGCCGGTGAGCTGGAGGTACAGCGCGCCGTCGCGCGGCACCAGCGTCAGCTCCAGCGGCTGGGTGTTGACGTGGAAGCGGTAGGGCCCCAGCTTGATGAGCCCCTCGCCGCCCTCGAACAGGTCCTGCTTGTCGCGCAGCGCGCGCAGGGCGTCCTGCTTCGCGGACTTCACGCGCGACAGGACTTCATCCGCGCGCACGCTGTCCTGGAGCGCGAGCAGCTGTTCCGCCAGCTGCCGCAGCTTGAGGATCATCGCGTCGGACGCGAAGTAGGCGTTGAGTTCGTCGTCCGCCTTGAACGACTTCGCCCGGCGCTGCACGCCCTGGAGGATGCGCTCCGCCGCGCCGAAGAGACTCGAGGCCCGGCGCTGCCGCTCGTCCACCAGCGCCTGCTTGCGCGCGCCGAAGGCCTCCAGCAGCTCCTCGCGCTTCTGGGTGATCTGCCCCAGGAACTCGTCGAACTCGCCGAAGCGGCCCTCCAGCTCCTCCAGCAGCACGGTGAGCTTGGAGAGCGCCTCGTCGCACTTCTCCGGCGAGTCCGCCTGCGACAGCGCGTTCTCGATGCTCTGGCCCAGCAGCTTGAACTGCGCGCCGAACTCCGCGCGCTTCTCCTTGCCGGACAGCTCCTTGCGCTTCGCCTGGAGCCCCGCGCGCACGCGGTTCAGGCGGCTGAACAGCTCGGAGATGCCTTCGAGGATGCGGGCCCGTGCCAGCGGGTCGCCCACCTGGAGCCCGCCCACCACCTCGCCCAGCACCTCCAGGCCCTGGCCGGTGCGCTCCACATCCTCGGCCAGCGGGGCCAGCTCCGCGGTCGTCGTCAGGGGCTCCAGGCGCTGCATCAGCCCGTCCAGCCGCGTGGCCAGGGGCTGGAGCGCTTCACCCTTCTGGAGGAAGTCCACGCACGCGGTGCTCACCGCGTCGGACGCGGCCACCACCGCCTGCTCCAGGGCGTCCACGCGCCCCAGGTCCATGTAGCGGACGTCCTTCAACGTGATCAGGTGCCCGCGGTGCCGGCGCAGGTCCGCCAGCGCGCGCATGAAGCCCTCGGCGTCGGTGAGCCCCTCCGGCTGCGCGTTGAGCAGCAGCGTCTCCTGCGCCTGCGTGGCCTGCGCGAGCGACTCCTCCGCGCGCTTGCGCATCGCGAGGACCTTCTCGAACTCGTCGATGATGAGCTCGGAGGTGCGGCGCAGTTGCTCGATGGGCTCCTGGAGCCCCACTTCCGCGTGGGACAGCCAGTAGTACGCGTCCAGCGCGCGCGTGGCCGCGGAGACCAGGTCCTCGTAGGTGCGGCGCGTGGGCTTGTCCGTCTTCGCCACGCGCGGCAGCGTCAGGGCGTCGCTGATGCCGCGCACCAGCTCCGCGTTGCCCACCTTGCCCAGGTAGCCCGGCGCGGGGGGTAGCTTCGCCGCGTGCTCGTCGGAGACGAACGGCGTCTGCCACACCTGCATGGGGTGCACGCGGGTGGGCTCCTGTGACGTGGCGCGGAACACCACCAGCCCGCCGTCCGCGAAGAGGCTCATGCCGTTGGACTGCAGCGGCGTCTGCACCTCCTTGCGCACCAGGTTGTACGGGAAGAGCACGTAGCTGCCCTCGTCCCGGCGGTGGAAGACGTAGAGCACGTCCTCCCCGTTGGGCGAGCGCACCGCCTGGTGGAACTCCATCCCCTCCGCCGCGCCGTCGAAGACCTTGTAGTCGCCCGTCTGGAGGTAGTAGCCGCCCGGGAAGACGATGCCCTGGTCCTCCGGCAGCCGCACGCAGGACTGACCGATGGCGTCGATGCGCACCACGTGCTGGGTGCGCGAGTTGAAGACGAGGTAGCGGTACGCCTTCTCCCGGAACGGCAGGATGCGCAGCAGGATGAGGCCGCCCACCTGCGTCCAGGAGAACTCCGCGTCGTCCAGCGACTGGTCCGGGTCGTCCACCGGCTCGCTGTAGATGCCCCGGCCGGTGGCGGTGTTGTTCTCCACCTTGACGGTGAGGTCGCCCTTCACCGTCTCCACGAAGACCTGATCCAACACGTTGACGTGCGGGTGCTGGCCCAGCACGTACTGCTCGCGCGTGGCCACCGTCCACTCGAAGTCGTGCGACGGCGGGTAGACGTGGTCGCGCTCACCCTGGTTGTCCACGTAGGTGGCGCGGCCCTCCACGTCCACGTTGAAGCGGAAGACCTTGAGGTCGCGCGCGGACTGGCCCGTCTGGAACACCGCGAGCAGGCGCGAGTCCCGCCGCCGCAACTGCAGCAGCTTCGCGTCCTTGTAGTACTTGTACAGCTCGCTGAAGTCCTTCACGAACCGCGGGTCCGCGAGGAAGCCGCCGGCCTCCGTGGGAGGCACGGCGGACAAGTCGAAGCCCTCGGCCGTCTTCTCGAAGCGGTGCAGCGAGAAGACGTCCGAGACGACCGTCTCCTTCTTCAGGCCGATGAAGACGTTGTAGCCGAAGAGGAGGTACTTCCCGACGCTGACGATGTCGCGGGGGACGCAGTTGTTCTCCGTGCGCACCCGCTCGTTGCCGATGACGGTGAGTTCCGTGCCGCCGAACAGCGCCTTGCGCCGGGCGTTGAGGTCGTTCGCCTGGGTCGCCAGCGCGTCCGCCTGGGAGTGGAGGCGCGCACGGATGACCTCGTAGCTGCCGCCCTCCAGCGTCGCCTCGCCCCCGGGCACCTGGGTACCCGGGGTCTTGGAGCTGTCAGTTGCCATGGATGTTCACCGGAAAGGGATTGCGATTGGCGGGAGGCTTCAGCCCTGCTGCTTCTGCGCGAGGGCCGCGGCTTCCGTCTGCACCAGCGCCTTGATGCCGGCGGCGGTGGCCTCCGTCGGGTTCACCGACATGCGGTTGAGCAGCGCCGCGACGGCCAGGTTCTGCGCGTCGTTGCTGAGGCCCGGCTTGGAGAGGATCTCCTTCAGGTCCGCCGGCAGGTCCTTCTGACCGTTGAGGTAGCCGCCGAGCGCCTTCTTCAGCGCCTCGCCGTGGTCCAGCGCGCCGTCCACCGAGCTGCCGAAGGACACGGCCTTGATGAAGTTCTCGAAGAACTTGCCGTCGCCGCCGACAATCTGGAACTTCGCGTTGCTGAACGCCTGGCCAAGCACGGTGGCCTGGGCCTGCGCGATGTCCTTGCGCACGTTGATGGCGGCCAGCTCCACGTCGCGCTCCTTCTGGAGGCGCAGGCGGTACTCCTCGTGCTCGCGGCCCACGCCGTCCAGGGCCTTCATCGCGGTGGCCTTCTCCGACAGGCCCCGCGCCTCGGCCATCAGCTTCTCCTGGATGGCGTTGGCCTCGGCGAGCAGCTTCTCGCGCGTGGCGAACGCCTCCGCCTCGCCGCGCTTGTGGATGGCGCTGGCTTCCGCCTCCTGCACGCGGGCATTCGCCAGGCCCTTCTGCTCGGAGCCCGCCGCCTCGGCGAGCAGCTTCTCGCGCACCGCGGAGGCCTGCGCATGGCCCTGCTTCTCGATGACGGAGGCCTCTGCCTCCTTCACGCGAACCTGGGCCATGCCCAGCTTCTCCGTGGCGACCGCGTCCGCCTCACGCACGCGCACGCTGGCCAGGCCCGCCGCGGCGGACTCGGCCTGGATGCCCTCGGCCAGCCGCATCTTCGCCTTGGCCTGCTTGTCCGCGGCCTCCAGGTCGGCCTCCGCCAGGGTCAGCTTCTCCTTGGCGAGGAACACGGCGATCTTCGCGCTCGCGTCCGCGGCCTGGATGTCCTTCACGGACGACTCTTCCGCGTGCGCCTGGGCGGTGATGATGATCGCCTCCTTGGTGCGCTTCGCGTCCGCCGTCACGCGCAGGTCCTTGATGTTCTCCTCTTCCTGGGCGACGGTCTTCTCCACCGCGATGCGGGCGCGGACGACGTCGGCGATGGCCTTCTTCTCCGTCTCCAGCGCCTTCTCCTTCGCGATGCGCTGCAGCTCCGTCTCACGCTCGCGGTTGATGGCCTCCAGGGCGCGGTCCTTCTCCACGCGCTCGGTCTCCACGCCCACCACACGCTCGCGGTTCTTCTGGGCCACCTGCACCTGGCGCTGCTTGTTCTCCTCGTTGATGGCGATCTCTTCCTCCGCCTTGATGCGCGCCAGCTGCGCCTTGGCGAACTCCTCGCTCTTCACGCGGTCGGCCTCGGCCGTCTCACGCGCCTGGATGCTGTCGATCTCGCGGCGCTGCTTGGCGGCCGCCTCCTCGCGCTGACGCTCGAGGGCGAAGATGGCCTCGTCGGCTTCGACGTTGCGCTTGGTCACCGCCATGCGCTCGGACTGGCGCAGCTCGTTGGTGAAGACGTTCTGCTCGGTGGTGAGCTGGGTGATCTTCCGGATGCCCTGGGCGTCCAGGATGTTGTCCTTGTCCAGCATCTCCACCGGGGTCTGCTCGAGGAAGTCGATGGCGCAGTCCTCCAGCATGTAGCCGTTGAGGTCGCGGCCAATGGTCTCCACGACCTTGTCCTTGATCTCGTCGCGCTTGGTGTAGAGCTGCTCGAAGTTGAAGGACTTGCCCACGGTCTTGAGGGCCTCGGAGAACTTGGCCTCGAAGAGGTTCTCCAGCGTCTCCTGATCAGACGCGCGCGCGCAGCCGATGGACTGGGCCACCTTGAGCACGTCCTCACGCGTCTTGTTCACGCGCACGAAGAAGGTGACCTTGATGTCCGCGCGGATGTTGTCCTGGCAGATGAGGCCTTCCTTGCCGCGGCGGTCGATTTCAACCGTCTTCAGCGAGATGTCCATCACCTCCGCGCGGTGGACGATGGGCAGCACCACGGCGCCGGTGAAGGTGACCGTGGGCTCGACCTTCATGGTGTTGACGATGAGCACCTTGCCCTGATCCACCTGGCGGTAGAACTTGGCCACGCTGACGAAGATGCCGAAGAGGATGATGATGCCGCCGCCGATGATTGCCGCGATGCTGATGGGATCCATGGCCTATCCTGAGAAGTCCGTTGGGCGGGCCTTGTTCCAAGCACTCGGGGTCCCCCGCGAAAGCCACCCGGTGCCGATTGTCGCGCCCTTCCGGAGGAGCCCGGAGGACGCCAATGTTCATCGCTGGGCGCGGGCTCGCGCGATGGCCGCTGCCTTCAGCGGATCACGCAGCTGCTCCATTTCCTGCGGGAGGAGCCAGTCCACCGGCTCCACCTCGTACACGCCCCGCTCCGCGTCGTAGCCGAGGATGAGAGCCGGCTGGCCGCGCTTGAGCTGGTTGGGCTTGTCACAGAAGACGTTGAGGATGAGGCCCGCGGCCCCATCGTCGAAGGTGGCGTGACCGTCCTTCGCCGTCACGCTGCCGCTGGAGATGGTGCACACGCGGCCCATCAGGGCTTCACGGCCCGGCGCGCGCCTGGCGATGAAGATGGGGCGCAGGGGCCGCACCGCGAACCCGCCCACCACCAGGCCCACCGTCGCGCAGACGAGGCCCAGGCCCGTGCTCACGAGCCACGAGGGCAGCATGGAGAGCGCTCCGTGCGTGGCCTGTCCGCTGAGCAGCGACAGCGACCACGAGAGGAACACCACCAGGCTCACCGACACCGTGACGGGGATGCCGCCGAAGCCCAGCATCGCGAACAGGCCCGTGGCGGCCTCCGCGTCATGCAGGTGCGAGTGCCCCGCGTGGCCGACGTCATGGCCCCCGACGGCCTTCGCGCCGCCCTCCAGCAGCCCCGACGTCGCCTTGGCTCCGCCCTCGAACGCCCCGCTCACCGCCTTGGCGCCGCCCTCCAGGTCCACGTCGCCGTCCAGCAGGTCGATGCCCGCTGCGCCGACGATCACGCACAGCCAGTACGCCAGCACCACGCCGAGGAGGATGGTGAAGATCGCGGTCGGGAATGCCAGCAAGGCGGCGAGGAAGGTCGTCATGCCCCGGGAATAAACTGAGAGGTGGGAGTCGCAACGAACTCTAAGCGACTGCACCCTTATCCGAAAATGCTACCCGGGGCTTTTCCGGTTGCCTGCTGTCCGTGCCGCCAGGGGGGCTACCGGATTGCCGCCCCGGCGTGGACTGCGCACTACAGGGAGGCGATGCCCTCCCATGCCGCCGCCTCAGAATCCGAGCCCTCCCGGCACGCGAGCCGCCGAGGGATGACCCAGTTGGAGCGGCTGCGGCAGGAGGGCCACCGGCGGCTGGGGACGATGAAGCGCGGCTTCCGCTACGTGGACGCGAGGGGCCGGCCGGTGTCGCACGCGGAGCGGGAACGCATCGACGCGTTGCGGCTGCCGCCCGCATGGACGGACGTGGCCATCTCGGCCAAGGCCTCCGCGCGCCTCCAGGCGGTGGGCCGGGACGGCGCGGGCCGCTGGCAGTACCGCTACAGCGAGGCGCACACGCAGAAGCAGCGGGATGCGAAGTACCAGCGCATCGTGGGCTTCGCGCAGGCGCTGCCGAAGATGCGCCGCCAGGTGAGCAAGGACCTGCGCAAGCGGGGCCTGGGCCGGGAGCGGGTGCTCGCGGGGATGCTGCGCATCCTGGGCACCTGCTTCATCCGGCCGGGCAGCGAGCGCTACGCGGAGGAGCACGGCAGCTTCGGGCTGGCCACGCTGCGGGCCCGGCACGTGAAGGTGCACGGCGACACGGTGGTGTTCGACTACCCGGGCAAGTCCGGCGTGCGGCAGCACCGCGAGCTCAAGGACCGGCGCGTGGCGACGCTCGTGCGGCAGTTGTTGAAGGTGCCCGGGCGGGACGTCTTCAAGTTCGTGCTCGACGACGGCGCGGTGGTGGACGTGCGGCGCCGGCACATCAACGAATACATCCAGCAGGTGATGGGCCCGGGCTTCAGCGCCAAGGACTTCCGCACCTGGGCCGGCACGCTCATCTGCGCATGCGCGCTGGCGAGGGCCCGCGAGCGCGTGAAGGAGGACGGCGACGGCGGCCCGGTGAAGAAGACCGTGCTCAAGAAGAGCATGGTGGCCGCGGTGAGAGAGGCCTCCGAGCAGCTGGGCAACACGCCCGCCGTCGCGAAGGCGTCGTACATCTACCCGTCCGTGCTCGTCCTCTTCGAGCGGGGCCAGGTGGTGGACCGCTACTTCCACTCCGTGGCCGAGCTGGCGGCGGGCGCTGGCGAGGGCATGCACTGCTCGGAGAAGGCGCTGCTCCACATGCTGGGCAAGGTGAAGGGCGGCGTGAAGCAGGCGTCCGTGTAAGAGTCACGCGGAGGAGGCGTTCCCTGGCACCTTTCCTCGGCCCCAGTCGCGCGATGGTCCTTCAATGGCTGAGCGCTCCCGGCGCGGAGCAGCGACTGCCCCTGCACCTGGGGAACGGCAGTCCCACCGCCGTCATCTCCGTGAAGGAGGGACAGTGGCGGTTGGAGCCGCTGGTCCTCGACGCGGCCGAGAACGACCGCCGGTATCAGGCCGCCATGCGGGACACGGGCATGTGGATGCCCGAGATGGGGTGGCCCAGTCTGAAGCCAGGGGACCCGGTCATCACCGCGGACTCGCGCGAGGCCTTCGTCGCGAAGTTGGAAGCGCTGACGTGGACGTACGGCCGGCTCAAGTAGCGCCGCGCCTGCTCCCATGCCTGGAGGCCGCCCTCGTCGGGGTTGACGCCCTGGAGCGTGCCCCGGTGCTATGAACGTCCGGCCCGTGCCCGAGTACGTCACCCACCGCGACGCCCTGCCCCGCTCCGAGCTGGAGTCCCTCGCGGATGCCCTGCTCGGCTCCCGCTTCGTCGCGCGCAGCCCGCTGATGGGGACGTTCCGCGCGAGCCGGGGCTTCGCGTTCATCTTCACGCGAGAGGGCCGCACGACGCTGGAGGCCCGCTTCCCGTTCCTGTCCGTCTACCTGCGCCGCATCCTCGACGAGGACACCGCACGCGGGCTCCTGCCGTGGACGCAGCGCTGGTTCGGCGGCCGTGACACCCGTCCGCGTCCCAATGCGTTCTACCTGAACCTGCTGCTGCTGGACGCGGGCACGCCGGTGGGGCGCCACATCGACGCGACGTTGCAGGAGCCGAGCGGCGTCCCGGACGCGACACCTGAACACGTGAGCGTCCTGTACCTGCGCGTTCCGCAAGGCGCGCAAGGAGGTGCGCTGCGGCTGCTGCGGAACAACCAACTCCAGGGCGCGGTGCGGCCCAAGCCGGGCCTGCTGGTCCACTTCCGGGGGAACCTCCAGCACGAGGTCCAGCCCTTCACCGGCGGCCCGGAAGGCGCCCTGCGCGCGAGCCTCGTCTGCGAGCAGTACGCCTTCGCGGAGAACGTGCTCGCCCGCCTCCCCGTATTCCGCATCCAGTCCAAGGCGGGCTTCTCCGCCTACCTGGAGGCCCAGCGCGAGCGCGACGGCGCGGCCCCTTCCGTGGGAACGCTGGAGGAGTGAGCGCCTGAAGGAGCCCTGCTCCTGGAGCGTGCGGCCGCCCGGGCAGACCATCGCTTGCGCCCACCGGCCACCGTCGCAACCCTTGTGGTTCACCTTCACGAGGGAGCACGACCATGGCCGGCAAGAAGTTGGAGGGTTACGGCTCGACCAGTGAGCAGCGTCAGCGCCACCTCGAGAACGACGCCTTTTCCGAACGGGCGCCGCAGACACCTGAGGAATTGGAGGAGGCGCGCAGTGATCCGGAGCACGACGGACACCAGGTGGTGACCATCCATCCGTTGGATTCGGAGCCGCAGGACGACAACCGCTGAGCCTCCACCCGCGCCGGGCTGCTAGGGTCCGCGCCCGCGATGAGCCAGAGCCTGACCTTGCTTGCGGGCCCCGACGCCCTGCGCATCCTCCGGGAGCGCGGACTGCGTGCGGAGGACGTGGACATCCTTCCGGGCGCTTCGGGAGGACCGAAGTGGCTGGGGTTGGAGGGAATCGACCGCGTCCTGTTCGGCGAGTTCCTCCAGCAGCCGCGCACCCGGCCGCTGCACCTCATTGGCAGCTCCATCGGGAGCTGGCGGCTGGCGTGCCTGGCGCAGAAGGATCCGGTGGCCGCGCTCAAGCGCTTCGCGGACGCGTACCTGGAGCAGCGCTATCCGCTCAAGCCTCCGCCATCGCTGGTCAGCGAGGTGAGCGCCACGGTCCTCGAATCGCTCCTGGGCCCGGACGGCGCGGAGCAGATCATCACGCACCCGTGGGCACGGCTGCACGTGGTGACGACCCGGTGCAAGGGCCTGCTGGCGTCCGAGCAGTCCAGCGTGCAGCTCGCGGGCTTCGTGCTGGGCGCGCTGGCGAACGCGGTGAGCCGCCGGACGCTCGGGCTCCACATGGAGCGCGTCGTGTTCCACACGGCTGGGGACGCGAGCCCCTTCGCCGGGCTCAAGGACCTGCCATCGGTCCACCGTCCCCTCACCCGCGACAACCTGCGGCCGGCGCTCATCGCGTCGGGTTCCATTCCACTGGTGCTCGCGGGCGTCCATGACATCCCGGGTGCGCCTCCCGGCACGTACCGGGATGGCGGCGTCGTCGACTACCATCTGGACGTCGACTACGGCACGGGCGACGGGCTGGTGCTCTATCCGCACTTCTACCCGTACGTCGTGCCCGGCTGGTTCGACAAGTCCCTCAAGTGGCGTCGCGCGGGGCCGCTCAACTTCCGCCGCGCGCTGATCATCACGCCGTCGCCCGCGCACCTGGCGCGGCTGCCCGGTGGACGCATCCCGGACCGTTCGGACTTCACGGGCATGAAGGACGAGGACCGCATCCGCGCGTGGAAGCAGGTGCTGACCGAAGGCGACCGCATGGCCGACGAGCTGCGTGAGTTGCTCGCGTCCGGCCGCATCGCGGATCACGTCCAGGCGCTGTAGCGAGCGGGACCGCTCAGGAAGCGAGCCACGTTCGAAGCGTGGCGTAGACCTCTGGGTGGTCGAGCAGGTCCAGGTGGTTCGCGCCCAGGATGATGCGCTGGTTCGCTTCCGGGAACCGCAGCGTCAGCTCCGGCAGGGCATGGCGCCCCAGCGCACTGTCCACCGGGACCAGCCCGTCACCGGGCTGTCTCTTATAAACATCT
>NZ_RAVW01000209.1 GCF_003611585.1 Corallococcus exercitus
ATCCCATCCATGCCTCCCCCCGGACTGGAGGCCGCACCGGGTGTAACCGCTGCCATCCCCCCTGCGTAGTGGGAGCAACGCTGTCGGGCTTCGCAATTCCGCGAGGCCCATGGAGACTCCCACCATGTCCCTCCGCTCCTTCCGTGGAAGCGCCGCCTGCGCCGCGCTCGGTCTGCTCACGCTGTCCGCTTGCGGCTCCGGCGACGACGCCGACCCGTCCTCCCGGCGCTTCCGCGTGCGCATCGAGAACGTGGCGCCGTTCCAGCAGCTCAAGTCCGGCCGCTTCGACACGAAGGTGAGCGGCACGTCACCGGGCCCGCTGGCCCCGGGCGACACCTACGAGTTCAGCTTCACCGCGGGCCTCAACCACCGGCTCTCCTTCGCCACCATGTTCGGCCAGTCCAATGACTGGTTCTTCGGCACCGAGCCGCAAGGCATCCCGCTCTACTCCGCCGACGGACAGCCGCTGACCGGGAACATCACCTCGCGCGTGCTCCTCTGGGACGCGGGCACGGAGGTGGACGAGGAGCCCGCCGTGGGCGCGCACACCGGCCCGAAGCAGGGCAGCTCCACGGACGGCCCGGGCATCAAGGACTTCAACCCCCAGGTGCGGCGCGTGGGCACGCGGCCCGTGCTCAGCAGCGGCCAGACGTTCGCCATGCCGGAGCTCGCGTCGATGATCCGCGTGCAGCTGGCCCACGACGCGGCCACGCACCGCTTCACCGTGCGCATCGAGAACGTCTCCGACGACCGCGTCACCCTCAACACCTCCGAGGGCATCAAGCCCGTGCGCATCTCCCCGGGAGTGTGGACCGTGACGGCGGGCAGCGAGCCCCTCTTCACCGAGGGCCAGCCGGACCGGGGCCAGGGCCTGGAGGCCATCGCGGAGGGCGGCGACGCCACCGCGCTGCACGCCTGGCTCACGCCGCTGAACGGCGTGGCCACGCCCCTGTCCCCGGGCGTCTTCGCCGTGCACAACGCCGCCGCGCCGCTGTTCACGGAAGGGGCGCAGGACCGGGGGCAGGGCTTGGAGTCCCTCGCGGAGATGGGGGATGTCTCGCGCCTGGCCAGCGCCCTCTCCACGACTCCGCCCATGGGCGTGAGCGCGTCGGGCACCTTCAACACGCCGATGGATGCGTCCGCGCCCGGTCCCCTGCTGCCGGGCCACGCCTATGAATTCACCGTGACCGCACGCCCCTCGGAGCGGCTGTCCTTCGCCACGATGTTCGGCCAGTCCAACGACTGGGTCTTCGGCACCGACGAGCAGGGCATCGCGCTGTTCGACAAGGCCAACATGCCGGTGACCGGCGACCTCACGTCCAAGGTGTACCTGTGGGACGTGGGCACGGAGCTGGACGAGGAGCCCGCCGTGGGCCCGCACCAGGGCGCCCCCGAGTGGACCCTGGACACGGACAAGACCGTGCGCCGGGTGCCCGCGTCGCGCTACGCCACGCCGCTGTCCCAGCACCTGCGCGTCACCCTCACCGAAGCGGAGTAGGCACGGCGGACGCGGGGAGCGGAGTTCACACCGCTTCGCGCTCCAGGGTGTCCTCGTCGTCGGAGTCCACCGCGGGCCCGTCCTGGAAGGCGCTGGGCAGCAGGCTGAAGGGCAGCACCTTCGCCAGCGCCGCCAGGAGCAGGATGCCCCCCGGCGCGGCGAAGATGGCCAGCGCGGGGATGGCCTTCGCCACGTCGATGAGCTGGGCGCGCATGCGCTGGCGCTCGTCGGCGGTGAGCTTCTGGCGCCGCGCCGCCTTGGTGAGCAGCACCGCCAGGTCGCCCGTCTCGCGCGCCTCCTGCATGAGCCGGTGGAAGTTCTTCTCCAGCGTCTCCTGCATGCCGCCCATGAGCTCCTCGCCCATGGCGCCCGCCGCGTCCGACACGGTGAAGACATCCACCAGCGAGCGGTGCCGCGCGTAGAACTCCGCCATCTCCAATTCCAGACGCCGCAGCTCCGCCTGGGGCACGTGCAGCGCGCCCGCCAGCGTGTCGATGAAGGCCCGCTCCCGCCGCGTGCGACGGCCGTCCACCAGCGCCGCCAGCAGCGTCTGCTCCAGCAGCAGGTGGCGCATGTCCACGCTGCGCACGCGGCGCACCACGTCCCGCACGTCGCGCTTGCGCTCGAAGGACTGGCGCACCGCGGCCTTCACCTCGCCCTCCAGCGCGTGCGGCAGCTTGAGGCCCTCCACCTGCCGGAGGATGGCGCGGCGCGCGGGCTGGCTGGGTTCGCGGTCCACGCACGCGAGCGCGGTGAGCACGTCCACCAGCAGCGCCTTCTGCCGCGCCGCGAAGTCCCGCCGCCGCTCCGCCCCGCCGCGCGACAGCCGCCCGCTGGCGAACAAATCAATGGCCTGCCGGCAGAACAGCTGCGCGTCCGCGTACTGCGCGCCGTTGTGCAGCACCAGGCCATACACGGGGTCGCCCGCCAGCGACGGCGCCCGCTTGTCGAGCGCGTCCTCCACCCGGCCCACCATCCGCCGGGGCACCGGCAGCCCCGCCTGGAGCCGCGCGTCCAGCGCCATGGCCAGGTCCAGCTCGCCCGCCAGCACCGCGAAGAGCACCAGCAGCTGCTCCACCCGGGGGCCTTCCGGCGCGTCCATCACTCGCGCCAGGTCTAGCGCCATGCGCGCCAGCGTGCGCACCACGGCGTGGAACAGCTCGTCCTCCACGGCGCGCGCCGGGAGGTCCGCGGGCTCACCGCCATCCACCGGCGAGGGCAGCGGCACGGGCGTGCCGTAGACGAGCCCCGAGGCCCGCAGCGTGCGGCGCAGGAAGGCGCGGCCCCGGGCGCGGCCGGAGGAGGCTTCCTGGAGCGGGGGCGACGGGACGGGCGTGGTGGCCTGGGCATGCGCGGCGACCACGTCCGCCAGGAGCGTGGCCAACCAGGTCCCCCTTCCAAAAACCAGCACCGCCACCGGTACACCCCTCGAACGCGCGCGGCCGGTTCCCGCCGGAAGCGCACGAGGCGGGGAATAACCCAGTCGCCTCCAGGATGCCACCCGGCCTCGGGCCAGCAGCGGCGTCCTGCAACGGATGCTGATGACTGGCGGAAAAAACAGCGCGCCCGTCCACCCGGGGCGGACGAGCGCGGAGGAGACACCCTACCGGGACGGCCCTACAGCGCGGTGGCCTTGCCCGGCTCCAGGGAGACGACCTTGGTGGTGGACCGGGTCTTCTTCAGCTCCGCGGTGAACGCCTCCGGGGTGCCGGCCAGGGCGGGGAAGGTGCCGTAGTGCATGGGCACCACGGACTTCACCTTCAGCAGCTTCGCGGCGACGGCGGCCTGCGCGGGGTCCATGGTGAAGTGGCCGCCAATGGGGAGCATGGCCACGGTGGGCTTGAACTGCTCCGCGATGAGGGCCATGGAGCTGAAGGCCCCGGTGTCACCGGCGTGGTACAGCGTGGGGCCGTTGGCGATTTCGATGACGAAGCCCATGGGCGCGCCGGCGTACTGGGACGCGGCCTTCGGGTCCGCCTGGTAGCTGCTGGAGTGCACCGCCTCCACCAGGTGGATGGTGGCGTCCTTCACCGTGAACGTCCCGCCCACGTTGGCGCCCATCCCCTGCGCCTCCGGCAGGCCCAGCAGCGACACCAGCTCGAAGGAGCCGTACACCTTGGCGTTGGTCTTCTGGGCCAGGGCCTTCGTCTCGCCCACGTGGTCGAAGTGGCCGTGGGACACGAGGATGGCGTCCACCGCCTCCGGCCAGGTCGCGCCCTGCGGCGCCTTGGGGTTGGTGAGCCACGGGTCGATGGCGATGGTCGCGCCGCCCGGCGTCTTCACCACGAAGGCGGCGTGGCCCCACCACGTCACCTCCGTCTTGCCCGTCGTGGCGGCCGGCTTGCCGGCACCAGGGGCCTTGTCCGCCGCCTTGGCCGCCGCCTTGGGGGCCGCCGGCGTCGTCGGCGTGGCCTGCGCGAAGGCCGCACCCGAGACGCCCAGCACCGCGCCCACCACCACTGCCTTGAGGTTGTTGCCCATCGTTGTCCGCTCCAGGAGGAAGGAAAGAGACGACATGTCACCGTGCCGCCCGGGGGCGCCGCACGGCCGGGGCGCGACATACCACCCTGCCAGGGAGGCGGAAGGGGGCTGGCGTGTCCGGCTGCCACGGGAAGACACATGCCTTCATCCACCCACGGCGGGGGATTGTGGCCCCGGGGAGGAAGCAGCGCGCTACGCTCGATGGTCACGTGGACCATCGATTCCAAGTCAGCCTCCGTGGGGTCATCGACCTCCTGTCCCACCACCTGTACAGCTCGCCCGGGGTCTACGTGCGGGAGCTGCTCCAGAACGCCACGGACGCCATCCGCGCCCGCCAGCAGTTGGAGCCCCAGGCAACGGGCGCCGTCGGGCTGGAGCTGCGGGAGAAGCAGGACGGCGGGCCGCCCACGCTGCTCTTCACCGACGAGGGCGTGGGGCTGACGGAGGAGGAGATCCACCGCTTCCTGGCCACGATTGGCGAGTCCTCCAAGCGTGAGCAGCTGGAGGCGCGCCGCAACGACTTCATCGGCCAGTTCGGCATCGGCCTGCTGTCGTGCTTCATGGTGTGTGACGAGCTGCTGGTGGTGACGCGCTCGGCGAAAGGGGACGGGCGGACGCTGGAGTGGCGGGGCCGGCACGACGGCACCTACGACGTGCGCGTCTCCGAGCACCCGCTGGACGCCCCCGGCACGCACGTCTACCTGGTGGCCCGGCCGGACATGGTGGAGTGGTTCACCCCGGAGCGCGTGCGCCAGCTGGCGAAGCACTACGGGGGCCTCCTGCCCTTCCCCGTCCGGCTCACGGCGGAGGGGAAGACGGAGACGCTCAACCCGGACGGGCCGCCCTGGCGCCGCGCCTACGAAACGCCAGGGGACCGGCGGCAGGCGCTGCTCGCGTACGGGCGCGAGGTGTTCGGCACGGACTTCCTGGATGTGATTCCGCTGCGCTCGGAGGCGGGGGACGTGGACGGCGTGGCGTATGTGTTGCCGGCGTCGCCGCACTTCAATGCGAAGCAGAAGCACCGCGTGTACCTGAAGCAGATGCTCTTGTCGGAGAGCGCGGAGAACCTGCTGCCGGAGTGGGCGTTCTTCGTGAAGTGCGTGGTGAACGCGAACGGGCTGAGGCCCACCGCGAGCCGCGAGTCCTTCTACGAGGACACGGTGCTGGCGAAGGCGCGCGAGGCCCTGGGGCAGTCCCTGCGCCAGTACCTGATGGACCTGGCGCACGAGGAGCCCCGGGCGCTGCAGCGGCTCATCGCGCTGCATGGGCTGTCGGTGAAGGGGCTGGCGCTGGATGACGACGACTTCTACCGGCTGGTCATCCACTGGCTGACCTTCGAGACGTCGCTCGGGGTGATGACGCTGGCGGACTACCGGCGGTCTTGGCCGGTGGTGCGCTACACGCCGACGCTGGACGCGTTCCGGCAGGTGGCGCGGGTGGCGGCGGCGCAGGGGCTGTGCGTGCTGAACGCGGCGTACACGCACGACACGGCGCTCCTGGAGAAGCTGCCGCACGTGGTGCCGGAGGCGCAGGTGGCGCCGTTCTCGTCGGCGGACCTGCCCCAGAGCTTCGAGGAGCTGACGCTGGACGAGCGCGAGGCCGTCTACCCGCTGCTGCGTCTGGCGGAAGGCGTGCTGGCGCCGTTCCGCTGCGCGGTGGAGGTGAAGAAGTTCTTCCCGGCGGAGGTGCCCACGCTCTACAGCTCGGACGCGGAAGGGGCGTTCCGGCGGGACGCGGAGCGGGCGCGGGAGGAGTCGGACGATCTGTACGCGGGCGTGCTGGACGGGGTGATGGCGGGCACGGGCGGCCAGGAGCGGGCGCTGCTCTGCCTCAACCTGCACAACCCGGTGGTGCGGAGGCTGGCGGCGGTGGAAGGGCGGGAGCTGCTGAAGCTGTCGGTGGAGATGCTCTACGTGCAGGCGCTGCTATTGGGACAACACCCGCTGAACGCTCAGGAGATGGCGCTGCTCAACCACGGGCTGCTGGGGCTCATCTCGGCGAGGCTGGATGAAGGCGGCGGGGGTGGTTCGTCGGGCCCGGGTTCGCGGGGGATGCACTGATGGCGGACTGGCGCCAGCAGGTGGAGGCCTTGCGCGCGCAGGCGGGCGAGTTGCCGGAGGGCGACGCGAAGGTGCGCGCGCTGGAGGAGGCGGTGCGGCTGGTGGACGTGCACGGCGACGTGCCGCTGGGGTACGAGTTGCGGGACTCGCTCATCGACGCGGCGACGTTCGGGGGCTATCCGGACAAGGCGCTGGTGGCGTTCGCGTGGTGCCGGGGTCAGCAGAAGAAGGACCCGCAGCGGTTCGATCCGGAGGACATTCTCTGGAAGCAGAAGTGGGTGGTGGGGCGGCTGGACGAGTTCCCGCACATCAGCCGCAAGCAGATCGCCGACGCGCTGGATGACGTGGAGCAGGGCTTCGCGAAGCTGGACGCGGGCAGGCGGGCGGCGTTGAAGCTGCGCTACCAGATGGCCCGGGACATGGGGGACACGGCGGAGGCGGAGCGCCTGTGGGAGGAGTGGCTGGTCGCGCCCAGGGATCACCTGACGGACTGCCGCGTCTGCGAGCTGGACGACGAACTGGACCACCACGTGGACAAGGGCGAGTGGGAGCAGGCCATCCAGAAGGCGAAGCCCATCCTGGACGGGCGCCAGTCCTGCGCGGAGATCCCGCACCTGACGCTGGGCACGCTGCTGTATCCGTTCTTCAAGCTGGAGCGGATGAAGGAGGCGCGGGACTGCCACGTGCGCGGCTACGCGATGGTGGCGAAGAACCGCGAGTTCCTCTCCACGGTGGGAGAGCACCTGGAGTTCCTGGCGCTGACGGGCAACCTGTCGCGAGGGCTGACGCTGCTGGAGAAGCACCTGGGCTGGGCGCTGGAGCACGCCAGCCACCGGGACCGCTTCAGCTTCTACACGGCGGCGTCGTTCCTGCTGGGCCAGGTGGTGTCGGACGGCCGGGACGAAGTGAGTCTGCGATTGCCCCGCGCGTTCCCGCTGCACGCGGTGGACGGGGGCTATGGGACGGGAGCGCTGAAGGACTGGCTGGATTCCCAGGCGCGGGACATCGCGGCGCGGTTCGACGCGCGCAATGGGACGAAGCGGTTCACGGGGCTGCTGGCGCGGAATGAAGTGCTGGCCACGGAGGCGCGGCTGTTTCCGTTGGATTGAAAGGAGTGCATCCGCATGAAGGGCTCAAGCTGGATGCCTGCCGCCGTCACCTTGCTCCTCCTTGTCGCGCCGCACGGCCGGGCCGAAGAAGCAGAACTACCTCCTCCGGGCGACTGCACCAAAGACGTCTGGCGTGATTTGAGCAAAGCGGTTGGCACAGCATGCAAGACGCAGAGCATGAACTGTGACGAAACGATGTCCTGCACGGATTTGACGATTCGATGGAATCGTTTTGAGCGATGCATCGAGGCACGCAGGACCTTGATGAGCCGCTGCTTTCGTGGCGGGGACCTGGCGCACAAGAATGCCCTCGCCACCTATGAACGGGGCCAGGCTGAGTGCACGAAGTTGATTCGTGTCCGCTGCAGTCCCAATGAGCAATGCAAATGAGAGAGGACTCTCTCCGGCAAAGCATTGAGCATGCCTTCTCGGATGTCCCTCGCCCCGCGAAGAAGCGCGTCGCCTATGCACGCGGTGCATGGGAGACACCCGAACTTGTTCGGGATTTTGGGGGGCGCCACTGGAAGGACGTCCCGATAGAGAAGGTGCGCGACCATGCGGCGCACCTCT
Organism: Corallococcus exercitus; assembly: GCF_003611585.1. Taxonomy (GTDB): domain Bacteria; phylum Myxococcota; class Myxococcia; order Myxococcales; family Myxococcaceae; genus Corallococcus; species Corallococcus exercitus. Next base: position 7,719 of record NZ_RAVW01000209.1, read on the forward strand.
CACTGTTCAGTCCGGAGGCTCTTGCCTACTACCTTCCGGCCTATCTCAGCGCGGCGCTCATTGATCCTGAGGTACGCGGCTTTCTCTTGTCTTCACTCAGCATCCCCGACGAGACCCAGCCAGACCTACGCGCCTTCTTCCTTCGCATGTTTGGCCGACTGAGCCCGTCCCAAAGGAGCGCCATCCGGATGTTCCTCATCCACATGAGGGATACATCAACGTCGCCGATCTCCAAGCAGTCCTGGTCCTACGCGTTGGAGACGTATTGGGCGAATTGAGTGACGCCCCTCGAGCTGACACTCACAGCTAGCTACCAGGCCCATCCAGTAGCTCCCGAGGAAGCAAGCCAGGGAACTCGGCATCGAAGGCCCGAACGTCCCTGACGAGATCCGCGACAGACGCGTCGCGCAGCTGCCCCTTGTATTCAAGGGTGTCTTCACACCGGTCAAGCAACCACTCAATATCCCCCTGGGGGCGACAGGCCTCTTCGAGAGCTCGAAAAGAACTCCGGACAGGTCGCGAGTCCATTTGTCCTCCTCACTCTCCGCCATCTCGCCTCCCCGGGCTGCCGGCAAGAGCCGGAGTCCCTAGCAGCCGCGGAAGGGCCTCCCGGAGAGTCGGCAGGTACTGCCCTGAAACCTCCACATGGAATCCACCGTCGACTCCAAGCGCACTCGATGCCTGATCGTCGAGCACGACTTCGATTGAGTTTTCACCGACGCTCCACCCTGTCACCCCACCATAGTGACAAGCCCCACTCTCAGTACACAGGCAGTAGGTGTCCATCCCGCTTGCTCGATCTTGGTCGTCGAACGAGAGGGCTTTCTGGATCTCAAGGCGCATGCCAGTTCCGTCGTGCCGCTCTGCGAGAACAACTGCATACGTGTTGATGTCCTGCATCTCGTCGGCACCAACCGCAGCTGCATGGAATTCCCGCATATCACTCTCCTCCTGCGGTCCAACTCTTCTGTTCCCAGAGGAAAATGGGTCGTCGCTCCAGACTCCGCTGCCGCCTTGTTCATCGCCCCTTGCAAGACGGACAAGGCAGATATGGGCCAGCGGCGGACCTCGTGCGCATGAGCCTACGGTGTTCTCAATCGCGCTTCATCCACCCCAACTCGAGCATTCATCCTGCTCACATAGTCGTCCACCAACTCACGTGCTTCATTGCGATTCATCTTCACCTGCCGTGGGCCAGTACCCGCTGAGTGGAAGTCCAAGGGCCTTGAGGGCCTTGAAATAGGACATGGAGCGCATCTCAGGGCATTTGAGGACCGCGTCCTGGAACTCCCTGGGCGGCACGTACTCGTGCGCATCGATGTAGTGGACGATCATCCCAGGAGTGACGAAGACCTTCGTCTCCCCGGGGATGAAGACGTTCGCCGTCCCGATGGCCCCCGACGCACCGCCGTAAGAACTGCCCACGAGCCTCCCCGCGAACTGGCAAAACGAGCACAGGTGGACGCCCGCGGACACCACCGGAGGCTGCCAGGGATTCGCACACAGGCGGAGCAGCGCCCTGAAGAACGTCTCGTCCACGGTGCCCCGGGGATACGCGTTCCCCCTTTCGAGCCAGCCCACCGCGAGCGACGACTGCTCCCACTGGCGCATGTAGCTGCAAGGAGTCAGGTCTTGAATGTGGGCCATTTGCGTCAGCGCTTCAGCTTCGAGAACGGATTATTGAACGGCTCCGGCTTCTTCTGCGGCGGAGCCTGCGTCACGGAATTCGAGAACTACGAGCCGAGTTCATTCCATGAGCAGCGCTCGACGAGCCAGCGCTGAGCCAGATCCTCGACGTATTGCTGCTCACCTCCACGCCGGCCATCGAGATCGAGTGACGGGTCGGTGTTGCCGAACTCTCCAAGCAACACCTCGAACTCCCAAGCGTCGCGCGGAGCTTCAACTGGAGTGATGCGTAGGTAGCGCATCACCCCTTGGACCTCGCGCGAAATCGTCAGGCGTTCGACTCCCGCTAGCCGGATGTTGTCGATTCGCAGCGAGTTGCCAGATGCGAGCCGTTCGGCCCACGAACGCAGCGTTCTCTCCAGGGCATTCAGACCCAATTGGGCTCTCAGCGCTTCAGCTTCGAGAACGGATTGTTGAACGGCTCCGGCTTCTTCTGCGGAGGCGCCTGCGTCGTGGGCTTCTGCGCGGGACGCTGCTGCTGCACCGGTGCGCTGGCGGGCTTCGCCGGCGCGGGCCGTCCCGACGGCTGCGGCGCCCCACCCTCCAGCACCGCCCTCACCGACAACGCCAGACGCTTTCGCGCCAGGTCCACGGACAGGACCTTCACCGTCAGGCGGTCGCCCACCTTGGCCACCTCCGACGGGTCCTTGATGAAGCGCGCCGCCAACTGCGACACGTGCACCAGGCCGTCCTGATGCACGCCCACGTCCACGAACGCTCCAAACGCCGTCACGTTCGTCACCACGCCCTGCAACACCATCCCCTCCTTCACGTCCTCCAGCGACCGCAAATCATCGCGCGTCGCGTGCGCCGTGAAGTCACCGCGCGGGTCCCGGCTCGGCTTCTCCAGCTCCGCCAGGATGTCCTTCAGCGTCAGCTCTCCCAGCTCCGGCCCCAGGTAGCGCTTCGCTTCAATCTTGCGCACCAGCGCCGCGTTCCCCACCAGCGACGCCACGTCCACGCCCAGGTCCTTCGCCATGCGCTCCACCACCGTGTAGCGCTCCGGGTGCACCGCGCTCGAATCCAGCGGCTCCGGCCCTCTCACCCGCAGGAAGCCCGCCGCCTGCTCGAACGTCTTCGGCCCCAGGCCACTCACCTTCAACAGCTCCCGCCGCGTCGTGAAGCGCCCCTTCGCCGCCCGGTGCGTCACCAGCTTCTTCGCCAGCGACGGCCCCACGCCGGACACGTGCTCCAGGAGCTGCGGTGACGCCGTGTTCACGTCCACGCCCACCGCGTTCACGCACGAGTCCACCACCTCGCCCAGCTTCTTCTTCAAGAGGCCCTGGTCCACGTCGTGCTGGTACTGCCCCACCCCGATGCTCTTCGGGTCGATCTTCACCAGCTCCGCCAGCGGGTCCTGCAAGCGCCGCCCAATGGACACCGCCCCGCGCAGCGACACGTCCAGCTCCGGGAACTCCTCGCGCGCCACCTCCGACGCCGAATAGATGGACGCGCCCTGCTCGCTCACCGACACCACGGGGACCTGCACGCCCATCGCCTTCAGCGTGTCCCGCGTGAAGATCTCCGCCTCGCGGCTGCCCGTGCCGTTGCCCACGGCGATCAGCTCCGGCTTGTGCTTGCGCACCACCGCCTCCAGCAGCTTCGCCGCGCGCGCCCGCTCGTCCGCGCTCCGCTCCGAGTAGAGCGTCGTCGTCTCCACCACCGTCCCCGTCGCGTCCAGCATCACCAGCTTGATGCCCGTGCGCAGCCCCGGGTCCAACGCCAGCACCGCCCGAGCCCCCGCCGGCGCCGTCAACAACAGGTGCCGCAGGTTCTCCCCAAACACCCCGATGGCGCCCTTGTCCGCGCGCTCCTTCAGCTCCGCGCGCAGTTCCGACTCCAGCGACGGCCCCATCAGCCGGTCCCACCCGTCCTCCACCGCCGCGCGCAGCTCTCCCGCGAACAAGGACTGCGGCCGCGTCACCACGCGCCCGGTGAAGAGCCCCTTCACTTCGTCGTCCGGCAGGCCCAGCTTCACCTTCAGCACGCCCTCCTCCTCGCCGCGCAACAGCGCCAGCACGCGGTGGGACGGGGCCTGCGACAGCGGCTCCTCGTGGCCGTAGTAGTTCTCGAACTTGGTCGTCTCGCCCTTCTTCGCGGGCACCACGTCCGAGCGCAGCGTGCCCCGCTTCGTGCACAGGTCGCGGGCCTCGCGGCGCAGCTTCGCGTCCTCCGCCACCCGCTCCGCGCAGATGTCGCGCGCGCCCGCCAGCGCCTGGGCCACGTCCGCCACGCCCTTGTCCGCGTTCACATAGGGCTTCACGCGCGCGTCCAGGTTCTCCCCGCGCTGGCCCTCCTGCTTCCACACCAGATCCGCCAGCGGCTCCAGCCCCTTCTCCCGGGCGATGGCCGCGCGCGTGCGGCGCTTGGGCTTGTACGGCAGGTACAGGTCCTCCAGCTCCGCGCGCGTGCGCGCCGCATCCAGCGCCTTCTTCAGCTCCGGCGTCAGCTTCCCCTGCTCCTCGATGCTGCGCAGGATGGTGTCGCGCCGCCCGTCCAGCTCCGCGCGCTCCGTGGCCCGGTCCAGGATGGCTTGAATCTGGACCTCATCCAGGCCCCCCGTGGCCTCCTTGCGGTAGCGAGCGATGAAGGGGACGGTGCCTCCCTCTTCATGAAGCGCGAGGGTCCGGTCCACCTGCTCCGGCTTGATGCCCAGCTCCTGGGCCAACGCGGCGGCATAGACGTGCATGGCGCCCGTCTATACCCCGGTCCGCGCGCGCCTCCCAGAGACGCGCCGCTCCCCTGTGGCCCATGCGAAAGGGCCGCGCGGGAGCACCCACGCGGCCCTTCATTTCACGTCACGGCCATCCGGCTCAGGCCGGCTGGATGTCGCTGTTCTTCACGCGGAAGGTGTGCGTGGTGAACTTCGCCTCCAGCTCGCTGTCCTCGCGCTTGGAGTAGTCCTTGGCCACTTCCGCGGCGGGGATGAGGTGGAAGGTGGCGAGCGTCTCATCCGCCTTCACCTCCATCATCACGAAGCCGTGCGAGTCCGCGTCCGCGAAGCGCAGGCCCGGGTTGGACCTCATGAGCGTCTGCTCCATCTCCGTGACGGCGTGCTGGTACACCGGCGCGCCCGTGGCGTAGCCCGCGCCAATCAGCGCCAGGCTGGCCAGGCTCTTGATGGAGCCGGAGGTGATGCCCGGCGCCGTCAGCGTGGGCACGCCCTCCTCCACCGACGCGAACGACGCGTGGATGTCTCCGGAGATGAACAGCGCGTTCTTCACGCCCTGCGCCTTGAGCGTGTTGAGCATCACCTTCTTCTTCGTGGGGAAGCCGTCCCACTGGTCCACGCTGAAGTAGAAGCGCTGGCGCAGCGTCGGGTCGCTGATGTCCGCCTGCTGCCGGAAGTCCCAGATGAGCGCCGACAGCGACGTGGAGCTCACCACCATCTTCCAGGTGTTCTGCGCCGTGGTGAGGGTCTGCTGGAACCACGCCTCCTGGTCCTTGCCGAACACGTCCTCGCTCTTGCCCGCGGTCAGCTGGTACTTCACCGCCGCGAACAGGTCGAAGGTGTCCTTCACCACCACGTAGCGCGAGCCCTGGATGTTGAAGAGCGCCGCCTTGCCCATGTGCGCGTACGCCAGGCCCCGGGGCTTGTCCCCGGGCGGAATCACCAGCCCCTTGTTCACCGCCGCCAGCACCTGGTTCACGTAGTAGAGCGCCACCGGGCCCGTCACCCACTTGGCGGCCTTCTCCCCGGCCTCCGCGGCCGTGAGGCCCGCGGCCTTCGCCTGGTTCACGTACACGCCCTGGAGCACCTGCTTCTGGGCCGCGTACGCCGCGTCGTCGATGTTCACGTACGCGAACGTGTCCGTCTGGAACGTCGCCTTCACCGCGTCCGGCTGGTCCTTGAGCGCCGCGCCCAGCAGCGTCTGGTCCAGCACCACGCCGCCCGGATAGGCGTCCTCCGGGATGAGGTGGTCCGGCCGGTAGCTGCGGTAGTCCGTCACCAGCAGCTTCAGGTGCCGGCCGTACTCGAAGTCACGGTAGATGCGCGAGTTGGGGAAGCGCGGCTCCGCGGCCACGTCGATGGCGCCCTCGCCCGACTGCACCGTGTCCAGCGGGATGTACTCCAGGAAGGCCTGCTCCGCGTTGAGCTTGCGGGACCGCTGCCCCTCGTCCCGCTTGCCGTCCTCGTACGTGGCCACGTCCTGCCAGCAGTCGTCGGAGAACTCGTGGTCGTCCCAGACGATGATGAACGGGTAGCGCTCGTGCACCGCCTGCAGCTGCCTGTCGGTGCGGACGTTCTTGTAGAGGTCGCGGTAGTTGGACAGCGAGTTCGCCGCGAGGAACGCGGTGACGCCCGAGCCCTGCGGGAGCGCCTCTTCCGGCGCGCTGAAGCGCACGGCCCGGCCGCCGCCGTCGGACTGGAAGGACGTGTCGCCCGTGGTCTCGTAGACGTAGTCGCCCAGGAACACGACGAAGTCCAGGTCCGCGTCCAGCTGCAGCAGCCGCTGCCAGGCGTTGTAGTAGCGGCCAATGAAGTCCTGGCAGCTGGCGAAGACGAACTTCACCGGCACGTCATCCCCCGCCGCCGGCGCGGTGCGCGTGCGCCCCACGCGCGTGGTGTTGCGCTGGCCGTCCTTCTCGTAGCTGAAGCGGTAGTAGTACGTCGTGCGCGCGGACAGCCCCGTGACCTTCACCTTCACCGCGTGGTCGTTCTCCGCGCGCGCCGTCAGGTCCTTCTTGTCCAGCACCAGCACCTTGAAGTCTTCCGTCGTGGAGACCTCCAGCCGCAGGGGCAGGTCGTCCCCGGCGCGGGCCGTGTCCTCCACGCGCACCCACAACACCACGCTGTCCGGACGCGGGTCGCCCGACGCCAGTGACTGCGGGAAGTAGGGCGAGCCATCCGACGTCTCCGTCGCGTCGTCGTCGGAGCATCCAAAGGTCGTCGTCGCCGCGACAGCAACCACGGCTTGCAGGAACGTGCGGCGTTTGAAGGGGTTGAACAAGGCGATGGACTCCAGCGGGAAGCGGGGGTGAAGGAGCTTCCAGGCCGCGCAGTCTAGAGGCGCTCCTCCCTCCACACGAAACATCCCGGCGACACCCCGGTGATGACGGCACGCGTCACGTTTTCCAATCCCTCTCACGGTGAAGAAAAAGGGGCCGGCCCCATCGCTGGAGACCGGCCCCCTCACTGTGCTTCACCCGCCGCGCCGCTCCCCCCGGAGGTGCGCGGCGGGCCCATGCTCACGATCCGTGCGTGACTACTTCACGGCCTTCACGCGCGGACGCTTCTCGCCTTCCGCGGGCTCGCTGGCTTCCGCCGCCGGAGCCGCCGCGGCCGCGGGCTTGCCGATGCCGTACTTCTCCAGCACCAGGCTCTCGACCTCCTTGTAGGTCTCCGGGTGCTCGCGCAGGTACTCCTTCGCGTTCTCCCGGCCCTGGCCGATGCGCTCCCCCTTGAAGGAGAACCAGCTGCCGCTCTTCTCGATGATGTTCTCGTTGGAGGCGAGGTCGATGAGGTCGCCCTCCTTCGAGATGCCCGCGCCGTACATGATGTCGAACTCGACTTCCTTGAACGGCGGCGCCACCTTGTTCTTCACGACCTTCACGCGGGTGCGGCTGCCCACCACGTTCTCGCCGTTCTTGATGGCGCCCACGCGGCGGATGTCCATGCGCTGCGACGCGTAGAACTTCAGCGCGTTGCCGCCCGTGGTGGTCTCCGGGTTGCCGAACATCACGCCAATCTTCATGCGGATCTGGTTGATGAAGATGACGCACGTCTGGCTCTTGGAGATGGTGCCCGTGAGCTTGCGCAGGGCCTGGCTCATGAGGCGCGCCTGCACGCCCATGTGCGCGTCACCCATCTCACCCTCGAGTTCCGCCTTCGGCACGAGCGCGGCCACCGAGTCCACCACCAGCACGTCGATGGCGCCGGAGCGCACGAGCATCTCCGCGATTTCGAGGCCCTGCTCACCGGTGTCCGGCTGGGACAGGAGCAGGTCGTCGGTGCGCACGCCCAGCTTGCGCGCGTAGCCCACGTCCATCGCGTGCTCGGCGTCGATGTAGCCGCACACGCCGCCCTTCTTCTGCGCCTCCGCGACGATGTGGAGGCACAGCGTCGTCTTACCGGAGGACTCCGGCCCGAAGATCTCGATGATGCGCCCGCGCGGCACGCCGCCCACGCCCAGCGCGATGTCGAGCGAAGTGGACCCCGTCGAAATGGCCTGGACGTCCTTCATCATGGGCTCGTCGTTGCCGAGCCGCATGATGGAACCCTTGCCGAACTGACGCTCCACCGCCGCCAGTGCCAGCTCGATCGCCTTTTCCTTCTCCTGATTCACGGCCATTTCTCGTCGCTCCTTGGAAGAGTGGACCACCCCGGTCCACCTGAACGCGCTTTTAGTACGCGATGGGTAGACCCTAGTCCACCCCTCTGACATCCGTTTCGGGTCCTGGCGGTCAGCTCTTGCGCAGGGCAGCCAGGAAGGCAGCCACCAGCCCGCCCAATCCAGCGGCCCAACCCGCCGGAACGTCCGGCACCAGCACCATCCCCAACCCGACCCCGGACACCACGGTCAGCAGCGCCAGGGCTCCGCGATACAGGGGAGAGCCCACGGAGGCAACCGTCAGCAGGGTCAGGGCCAGCAGGGTCAAAAGCCCCTGCAGGATGAGCAGCCCGCCAGGCACGACGGCGCCGGTGAGCCCCAGCACCACCTGGAGGGCCAGCGCGCCCAGCCCCACCGCGAGCGCCGGGAAGGGGCCCCCCGGGGGCGGCGCCAGCCGCGTGCCCGGGACGGGGGCGTTCTTCAGGTGCTCCAGGTCCTCCGGGCGCACCTCCAGCGCGTAGGGGAAGCCCAGCGCCAGGAGCGACTCCACCGCCGTGGCGCGGCAGGAGCGCCCGTCCGAGTCCACCAGCCCGTCCAGGTTGCCCCCCTCCAGGAGCCGGTGGAAGGCGTCCGCCTCCGTCCGGCCCCCGCCCTGCGCCCCCAGCTCCTCCAGGAGCTGGTTGAGGTTCCAGGCCAGCCGCTTCTGCTCGTCGCCCTCCGCGCGCCGGGCCTGCTGCGCCAGCAGGTACATGGGCAGCGGCGAGTCCGTGGGCGGGGTGGGCGTACCGCCCTGCGCCAGAGGCTCCGACGCAGCCTCCCAGGCCGCCAGGTCCGACGGGGACTCCACCTCCCCTCCAGGGTGGGGGGCGGGTGTGCGCGAACGTGGGCGGAAAGCATCGGACA
>NZ_RAVW01000020.1 GCF_003611585.1 Corallococcus exercitus
TTCCCGCCCAGGTCCGGGTCGCACCCGCGCGGGCCGCACCTGACGGGGCGGTTCGCGGACGGGACGCTGGGGGAGTTTCCCCTGGGTCCGACGACGTCGCTCGGCCGCCACCCGTCCAACACGCTGCGGCTGGTGGACCGGGAGGTCTCCAAGGAGCACGCCACCATCGAGAAGGTGGGGCGCGACTTCGTCCTGCGCGACCTGAACTCGTCCAACGGCACCTTCGTCAACGGGCGCCGGGTGACGGGGGAGATGCGCCTCAAGGATGGGGATGAGATCGCCCTGGGCTCCTCCCGGCTCGTCTTCCACAGCGGGGAGGCGCTGCCCGGCGGCCCCAACCCGCCCACGCTGCCGGGCGTGACGGTGGTGGCCAACGCCGTCTCCATGCCGGCCTTCCTGGCGCAGATGGACCAGGTGCCGCAGAACTTCCGCCCCGCTGAGCAGGTGACGGACATCGCCGCGCTGCGCCGGGACTACGAGAAGCTGCGCATCGTGCACGAGTTCCACCGGCAGGTGAGCCTCAAGGGCAACCAGGCCGACCTCTTCGAGCAGATCCTCAAGGTGGCCTTCGAGCTGCTCGCGGCCGACCACGGCGTCATCCTGAAGGTGGGCCCGGAGGGGGAGTTCATCCCGGCCGCGGTGCACCACCGGCAGGGCAAGCAGGTGAACGTCATGCTGTCGGACACCGTGCTCAAGCGCGTGGTGGAGACGGGCAAGGCGGTGCTCACGGCGGACGCCATCATCGACGAGCGCTTCTCCGCCGCGGAGAGCATCGTGGCGCAGGGCATCCGCTCCGCCATGGCGGTGCCGCTGCTGGTGAACGGCGACATCATGGCGGTGCTGTTCCTGGACAGCCGCCAGCAGATCAACGCCTTCTCGGAGAAGGACCTGACCATCCTCTCCGGCATCGCCGCGCAGGCGGGCATCGCGCTGGAGAACGCGGCCCTGGCGGAGCAGATCCGCAACGAGGCGGTGACGCGCGCGGAGCTGTCGCGCTTCCTGTCCAAGGCGGTGGCGGACGCGGTGATCAACGGCGGCACGGAGGACCTGCGCCAGAGCCGGCTCGCGGAGGTGAGCTGCCTGTTCGCGGACATCCGCGGCTTCACCACCCTGGCGGAGAGCGACTCGCCGCAGGAGGTGGTGTCGATGCTCAACAGCTTCTTCACCGCCATGGCGGACGTGGTGTTCCGCTACGAGGGCAACCTGGACAAGTTCATCGGGGACTGCGTGATGGCGGTGTGGGGTCCGCCGTCGTCGCACCCGGATGATCCGGCCCGGGCCCTCAGGGCCGCGCTGGAGATGCAGGACGCCGTCACGGAGCTCAACCGGCAGCGCGTGCTGGACGGCAAGAAGCCCATTGAAGTGGGCATCGGCGTCAACACCGGCCAGGCCGTCGTGGGCTACATGGGCAGCGCGGAGCGGCACGAGTTCACCGCCATCGGCGACACCGTGAACACCGCGTCGCGGCTGTGCGGCATCGCCCGGAGCGGTGAGGTGCTGGCGTCGGAGGCCACGGTGCGCAAGTCCGGGCCCGGCTTCGACGTGGAGGAGCTGCCGGTGCTCCAGGTGAAGGGCAAGGAGAAGGGCGTGCAGACCTTCCGCGTGCATGGCGCGGAGCTGACCACTTCCACCTCCCGCAAGGTGCGCTGACGGTGCGCCCCTCGTCCATGACGACGACCCAGTCGTGCCCCAACTGCGGCACGGTGCACGACACCCGGGTGTACGTGAGCGGCCAGAAGGTCACGTGCCGCTGCGGCATCCGGTTCGAGGTGCGGCGCGCGGACGTGTCCGGCATCCACCGTCCGAATACGGGCGAGCCGTCAGGCGTCCGTCCGGCCGTGAAGGCTGACGAGGAAGCAGGCGTCGCGGTGACGTTCGTGCCGCGCGCGGCGGAGAATCCGCCAGAATCGGCGTCACCTTCTGTCGCTCCGGGTGTTGGAGCGGACAGCGAGGACGCGGTGGGACAGGAGATGAGGGCCGGCTCCGTCCCAGGGGGCAGCGAGATGATCAACCCGCGACCGGATGACGTGGGGAAGACGGACGAGGGCGAGGTTCCCGCGGGGGTCGTTCCGGCCGCCGCGGAGGGCCGCAACGCGTACGCGTCCGGAGTGGCGGTCCCCACGGCGGACCCGGGGGCCCAGGCGCTGGCCCCGGACGTGGACGGGGCCACCCTGGTGCGCGCGGGGACGCCGGGGGTGAAGGCGCCCCGGGTGGTGGACACGGGCATCCGCGTCATCGAGAACGCGGAGACGGTGCTGTCGGGCGCGAAGCCTCAGCTGCCGGGCCTGGAGCTCCTGGAGGTGCTGGGGCGCGGCGGCATGGGCGAGGTGTGGCTCGCGCGCCAGCAGTCCCTGGGCCGCACGGTGGCGGTGAAGGTGCTGCCGCCCCGGCTGGCGAAGGACGAGGAGTTCGTGTCGCGCTTCGACAAGGAGGCGACCGCGCTCGCGGCCCTGAGCCACCCGAACATCGTGCAGATCATCGACCGGGGCGTGCAGGGCGAGCACTACTACTTCGTCATGGAGTACGTGGAGGGCCAGTCGCTGCGCCACGCGCTGAGCGGCCGGGAAGGCCTCACCCCCGCGCAGTCGCTGAAGGTGCTGCTCCAGGTGGCGCGCGCCGTGGAGTGCGCGCACGCCAAGAACATCATCCACCGCGACCTGAAGCCGGAGAACATCCTGCTGGACGGGCGGCTGCACGCGAAGGTGGCGGACTTCGGTCTGGCCGGCATCCGCGAGCCGGACTCGGAGAAGCAGCTCACCGCGACGGCGGTGGCCATGGGCACGCTCAACTACATGGCCCCGGAGCAGCGCCGGGACGCGAAGAACGTGGACGGCCGGGCGGACCTCTTCTCCCTGGGCGTGATGATGTACGAGGCGCTCACGGGCGAGCTGCCCGTGGGCCGCTTCAAGCTGCCCTCCGAGCGCGTGCGCGGCCTGGACCCGCGCCTGGATCCGGTGGTGGAGCGCCTGCTGGAGACGGACCGCGAGGCCCGCTACGCCACCGCCTCGGAGGTGTGCGAGGCGCTGGAGGCGCTAGTGTCGGCCTCGTCGTCACCGCACGCGGCGCCCGCGTCCGCGCTGGCGCGCGCGCAGCCGTCTCACGTGGCCTCGATGAAGGCCCCGACGGGTCCGGAGACGGCCGTGCTGGAGGCGCTCCACGCGGGCTGGGGCCGGGTGCGCACCGGCCTGTCCGTGGTGGGGGGCCTGGCGGTGCTGGGCTTCGCGGTGCGCGCCTTCGTGGGCTTCGGGGGCCTGACCGTGATCCCGCCGCCCCCTCCAGCTCCGCTGCACTTCCCGGCCAACACGGAAGGGGAGGTGTTCACCAGCCTGAAGCTCACGCCCCCCGCGGCCGGCTCGGACGACACGACGCTGGAGCTGGGCTTCGAGCCGGGCGAGGAGGAGTTCAACGTCCACAGCGGCACCTGGACCATGGACCAGGGGGAGCTGCGCGCCGTGCAGGCCGGCCGTGAGGCGGACGGCAAGCTGGTGCCGCGCGCCTATCTGGCGCTGCGCTACTTCACGAGCGACGACTTCACGGCCGAAGTGCTGATGGACGTGAAGCCGCTGGGCAAGGAGTGGTCCGTCGAGGAGGACGGGCAGCACTTCAGCGAGCTGGCGTTCCGCATCCGCGACGTGCAGGTGTCCGTCTTCGCCATCCCCGACGCGGGCATGCGCCTGTCCTGGCGCTACTTCTCCCCGGACGACGGGCACGAGGTGGTGGGCAACAGCGCGGAGGACACCAAGAACCTCGTCCAGGACGAGATGCCGGTGCCCAAGCAGGGCCCGTTCCTGGTGAAGCTCCAGCTCAAGCGGCAGAAGAGCGGCGTGCGGGTGGACGCGTTCCTCAACAAGAAGCTCTTCGCCTCCAAGGTGCTGCCGGGCTTCGAGGGCCGCGTGGGCAAGCTGGCCCTGGGCTGCCGCAACCTCCAGTGCACCTTCGATGACCTGAAGGTCGTGGGGCCGCTGCAGGAGCGCCCCGTGCGCCGCGTCGCCACCGGCGAGTAGTCCGCCGCGGCCTGGGGGCTCCAGGGCCGATGGGGCTTGCCGCCCCGCCGGCCCGTTCCCACCTTGCTCCCGCCGGGCTCCGTGCGTCACGGGGCCGTCCGGCACGCGGGCGGGGGTGGGGCATGGCCGTGGACCTGGACCTGGGGCGCGTGCTCCTGCTGCCGCTGTGCGGCGTGGGGCTGGCCCTGCTGCTCTGGGCGACCTTCACCCTGGGGCGGACGCCCGCCGGTTCGCGGCCCCGCTGGCTGCTCGCGGGCTTCGGGGCGCTGGCCCTGGGGCTGGTGCTCTTCGTCCCGTGGATGCGCGGGACGGCCCTGGTGCCCGTGTCGCCGGACGTGCTGGTGAAGGCGCTGGGCGGCGTGCTGCTGGTGCTGGCCGCGGGCGTGTCGGCCCGGGGCGCCCGGGTGCGCCTGCGGGCGGATGCGCTGCGCGGCGCCGCGCCCGTGCCCCTGGATGAAGCGGTGGAGGCCCTGCGCGAGGGGCGGCCTCCGGGCTTCGGCGTGTACCGGGGCCGGCTGGAGTCCCTGGAGACGCTGACGTCGCCGGGCGGCGTGCCGTGCGCCTTCTACGACGCGGCCGTGCACGCGGTGGGGGACCATGGCCGCAAGGGGCCCCTGCTGTCGCGGGAGCGCGCGTACTCGCCGGTGCTGCTGCTGAAGGGCGAGCGCACGCGGGCGGCGGTGGGCTTCGCGCCGTCCGCGCTGCTGGCCCCGGTGGAGGTGCGCCGGTGCGCGGCGCCGCCCGCGCTCACCCGGGCGGAGCTGCTGGGCGCGCCCGCGCAGGCGCTGTCCTGGGAGCGCGTGGGCGTCCCGGGGGAGGCGTGCCTGGTGGTGGGGGAGCTGAAGCGCGGTTCCCGCGACGGCACCTACGAGCTGCGCGGGCGCGGCGGGCGTCCGGCGCTGGTGGTGCTGGGGGAAGGGGCTGCGGGCACCGGCGGGGTGTTGTCCCGCCAGGCCTGGAAACACTTCGCGGCGGCCGGGGCGCTGTCCCTGGCCGCCGCGTTCATGCTCGCCCGGACCTTGTGAGATCCGGACGAAGGGCCCCGGCCCGTCAGGGCGCCGGGGCGGACGTCCTCAGCCGACCTCGGTGCGGCAGACGGGGCTGCAGCCGTCGCGGGCGTTGGTGTTGCCGTCGTCGCAATCCTCGCCGTCGGCCTCCTGGATGATGCCGTCGCCGCAGCGCGCGTTCCAGATGCAGGTCAGGCTGCACTTGCCGTAGCCCGGGCCGTTGTTGTTGCCCTGGTCGCACTGCTCACCCTTGTCGAGGGTGCCGTTGCCGCAGGTGGACTTGCACTCGGTGCGCTGCGTTTCGAAGTTGTTCAGGGTCAGCTTGTACGAGGACTGGGACGTGTGGCGCTCCGCCTGGAACACGACGACCTCGTAGATCTTGCCCTTCACCAGGCCCAGCTTGCCGGTGACCGTGGTGTCCGCCAGCGACACGGTGCCGGCCGTCGCGCCGTGCACGCCGCCCAGGTCCAGCGCGAGCTTGCCGTTGATGAACACCCAGACGTCGTCGTCACCCAGGAACGTCAGGACCTCGGTGCCCTTGAACTCGAACCAGTAGCGCGTCTCGCTGGTGAAGCTGAAGTTGCGCTTGATGGCATTGTTGTCGTTGAGCTGGTTCTCCTTGCCCTGGCCCACCCAGCCGCTGGTGTCGAGCGGGAAGAAGGTCTGGTCGTCGAAGACGTAGGAGCCGTTGGCCTGCTTGTCGAGCTTCAGCGTGCCGACCTCGGTGACGTTGACGTTGGGCGTGTCGCGGTACCACTGGTCGAAGGCGGTCTTGCCGTGGGTGGTGCCGGAGGCCAGGCCATCCTTCGCGTACGTGGGCTTCCCGTTCGTGAGCGTGGCGGTATAGGTCGGGCCGACGATGCCCTGCTCGGGGCCGTTCGCGTCATTGAAGTCCGGGTGCGTGGCCGCGGGGGCCTTGCAGCCCGAGCTCACGCCGCAGAAGTCGCGGTACACGACGGGGATCTCCACCGTGCTCGGCGGGGACTCGGTGATGCGGACGCAGGCGAAGCCCGCCTCCAGCTTGCACGTGGACGAGCAGCCGTCGTTGGAGCGCACGTTGCCGTCGTCGCACTCCTCGGTGGTGTCACCCGGCAGGATGACGCCGTCGCCGCAGCGGGCCTCGCAGGTGCCGTTCACGCACTTGGGCTCCAGCACGCACAGCGGCGAGCAGCCGTCGCCCATGTCGTGGTTGCCGTCGTCGCACTGCTCGGTGCCTTCCTTCTTGCCGTCGCCGCAGGTCGTCTTCGAGCACGGCTGGCCCACGACGTCGCACTTGTAGCCCTGCTCCAGGCGGCAGATGTCGCTGCAGCCGTCGCCCTTGGCGGCGTTGCCGTCCTCGCACTCCTCGTCACCGGCGATGACCTGGTCGCCGCAGGCGGCCGCCTTGCAGCGCTGGCCCTGCAGGGGGCACGTCCAGCCCGACTCCACGGTCTTGCAGTCCGCGGAGCAGCCGTCGTTGGACTCCGTGTTGCGGTCGTCGCAAACCTCGTTCGTCTCCAGGAGGCCGTTGCCGCACGCCGCGGCCTTCACGCACGATTCACCCGGGAACGGGCAGACGTAGCCGGTCTCCACTTCCAGGCAGTTGGCGCGACAGCCGTCGCCGGACGCGTTGTTGCCGTCGTCACAGGCCTCGCCCTTCTGCTGCTTGCCGTCGCCACAGACCTGGGGGCCCGGATCATACGAGCCACCGTCGGGCAGCGTGTTGCCACCGTCGGTGTTGCCACCGTCGGTGTTGCCACCGTCGGTGACGGACGTGCCTCCGTCTTCATCAGGGTTTTCGTCGCCGGGGCAGGCTGTGAGTGCGAGGAGGAAGGAAGCGAGCACGAGGCTCGCGAGTCGAGTCCGAGCGGGGGGGGAATGTTTCAGCATGAAGTGATGCTGGAAGGGCCTGACCCCAGGTGTCAAATGGATCAGGTGTTATTCCACCCAGCCGGTGCGTAAAAATGGAGAAAGCCCGTACGGGTGTACGGGCTTCCAGCATCCCCCTGCCTCGCGGGGCTACATCTGTTCCAGCTCCTGACCCTTCGTCTCGCGGATGTATTTCGCGGCGAAGAAGACGGAGAACACGGCGGCCGCGGCATACAGGCCGTACGCCCAGCCCAGGCCGGCGGACTGCAGTGCCGGGAACGTGGCGGACACCAGGAAGTTGGCCAGCCACTGCGCCATGGCCGCGATGGACAGCGCGAGCGCGCGGATGCGGTTGGGGAACATCTCGCCCAGGAGCACCCAGACGACGGGGCCCCACGAGAAGCCGAAGAAGACGACGTAGAGGTTGGCGGCGATGAGCGCCGTGGTGCCAGCCGCGCCCTGCAGCACGGGCTTGCCCGCGGCGTCCAGCGGCGCGGTGCCGAAGAGGTACGCCATCAGGCCCAGCGTCAGCGCCATGCCCACGGAGCCGACGAGGAGCAGGGGCTTTCTTCCCACCTTGTCCACGAACGCGATGGCCACGAGCGTGGTGAGGATGTTGGTGACGCTGGTGATGACGGTGATGGCCAGCGAGTTGTGCTCGGAGAAGCCCACCGCCTGCCAGAGCACGCTGGAGTAGTAGAAGATGACGTTGATGCCCACGAACTGCTGGAGCATCGCGAGCACGATGCCGACCCACACGATGGGCAGGAACCCGAAGCGGTCGCCCTTCAGGTCCGCCAGGTGCGGCGTGTAGTTCGTGCGCACCGAGCGGCGGATCTCCACGACCTTGGACGGCGCGGCGTCCCCCTCGATGTCGCGCAGCACGCTCAGCGCCTCCTCCTCACGCCCCTTGGCCACGAGGAAGCGCGGGGACTCCGAGATGAAGACGGCGCCGATGCCGTAGAGGAGCGCGGGCGGCAGGCCGCTGAGGAACATCCATCGCCACGCGGTGAGGCCGAGCCAGGTGGGGCTGGAGGCCGAGCCCGCGTAGAGCGCGATGGCGAAGTCCCCCAGCAGGGCCACGAAGATGCCCACCACGATGGCCAGTTGTTGCAGGGACGCCAGGCGGCCGCGCAGGTACGCCGGGGCGATCTCCGCGATGTACGTGGGCGCGACGACGCTGGCGAAGCCCACCCCCAGGCCGCCCACCAGCCGCCAGAAGCTCAGGTCCCACAGGGAGAACGCGAGCCCCGAGCCGATGGAGCTGATGATGAACAGGGCCGCCGCGAGCATCATCGTGCGTCGGCGGCCGTAGCGGTCCGCGAAGGGCCCCGCGGCGAAGGCACCCGTGGCCGAGCCGATGAGCGCGGAGGACACCGCCAGCCCCAGGCCCAGGCTGCTCGCGGCGAACTCGGCCTTCAGGGCACCGACGGTGCCGTTGATGACGGCGGTATCGAAGCCGAAGAGGAACCCGCCCAGGGCGGCCACCACGGAGATGCCAATGACCCTGCCGGTCCGGGTCTCCCTCCGTGCTGGGGGCCTGCTCGCCGGGACATCGAGGACATCCGCCATGACGCGCTCCTCCCCCCTCGGATGGGCACGTGTCCGGCCCTCGCGGGACGCACAACGGCCCTGGGAGAGAGGTGCCCCCGGTGGCCACCGAAAGGCACCCCCAGGCAGGCCGCCGCTCGCGGGGCCGCTCGTTGGGGACAGGGCCGCGACTCCGAGGGCGAGCCTTGGCTCAGCCCTCGTCCGCCAGGCCGTACTCCTTGAGCTTGCGGGCGAGGGTGTTGCGGCCGATCTCCAGCGTCCGCGCCGCCGCGGTGCGGTTGCCCTTCACGGCCTCCAGGACACGCAGGATGTGGCGGCGCTCCACCTCCGCCAGCGGCAGGAGCAGCGGCGCGTCAGGCGCGGCGGGCGGCTCCGGCGCGGTGGGCGCGCCGGCGGACTGCGCCCGGTCCAGGGAGGGCAGGGGCAGGTGCTCCTCGAAGATCTCCCCTTCGGACAGCACCACGGCGCTCTCGATGCAGTTCTCCAGCTCGCGCACGTTGCCGGGCCAGCGGTAGCGCTTGAGCCGGGCGAGCGCGGCGACGCTGAGGCGGGGCACGGGCAGGCGGTGGCGCTTGGCGGCGGTGGCGATGAAGTGGCGGGCCAGCCGCTCGATGTCCTCCGCGCCGCGCTCGCGCAGCGGGGGCAGGAGCAGCTCCACGACCTTGATGCGGTAGTAGAGGTCCTCGCGGAATTTCCCCTCCGCCACCATGCGCGGCAGGTCGCGGTGGGTGGCCGCGACGATGCGCACGTCCACCTTGACGGCCTGCGTGCCGCCCACGCGCTCGAACTCGCGGTCCTGCAACACGCGCAGGAGCTTGCCCTGCACGGCCTGGGGCAGCTCGCCCAGCTCGTCGATGAAGACGGTGCCGCCGTCGGCCGCCTCGAACTTGCCGGGCACGCGGTGGTCGGCGCCGGTGAAGGCGCCCTTCTCGTGGCCGAAGAGCTCGTTCTCGATGAGGGCGGCGGGCAGGGCCGCGCAGTCCACCTTCACGAAGGGCTTGTCGCGCCGGGGGCCGTTGACGTGGATGGCGCGCGCGAACAGCTCCTTGCCGCAGCCGCTCTCACCGCGCAGCAGCACCGTGGCGTCCGTGGGCGCGGCCTTCTGCACCAGGCGGTAGAGGGCCTTGAGCGGCGGGGCCTCGCCAATGATGCGGTTGAAGAAGTAGCCCACGGGGGCCTGCGGCTGATCCTTCGCGCGCTGCAGCTCCTGGTAGAGGCTGGTGGTCTGGAGCGCGGTGCTCACCTGGGCCGCGATGTCGGTGAGCTTCTGGGTGTCGTCCTCCGTGAAGGCCCCGCCGCCCAGGCGGTTGAGCACCTGGAGCACGCCGTACACGGCGCCGGCCGAGTCACGCAGCGGCACCGCGGCCAGGCTGATGGTGCGGTAGCCCGTCATCCGGTCGATGTCCGCGAAGAAGCGGCGCTCGCCGCGCGGATCCGGCACGTGCACGGGCTCGCCGGCCTCCGCGACGTAGCCCGCCACGCCCTGGCCCAGCTTCACGCGGATCTGCGCGACCTCCGGCAGGTGCGCCGCGCGGCTGAACAGCTCGCGGCGCACCGGATCCAGCAACCACAGCGTGCCCCGGTCCGCCTGCAGCGTGATGGCGATGCGGTCCACGAGCGTCTGGAGGAAGGCGTCCAGGTCCACCTCGCGTCCGACGAGGCCACCAAGGGGAAGGAGGACCTGGGACACATCCGGCGGGGACGAGGGCATGGCGGCGGGCAGCGGCGGAAGAGAGAAGGGCGCTGGGGGCACTCTATCGCAGGGCTCCGGGCTCGCGGCGCTCATGCGCCCGCCGCGCGGCCCAGGAGCATGCGCTGGCCTTCACGCGCGGGCTCAGTGAAGGGGAACAGGCCGCGCGCCTCCTGCGCCATGTCCTCCAGCAGCTCGTCCGCGTGGGACGGGTCGTGGTGGAAGAGGAAGAGGCGCCCGGCGTGCAGGTCCTTGGCCACCTTGGCCGCGTCCATCATCGTGGAGTGGCCCCAGCCCTTCTTGGACATGCCCTTCCTGCCCTCGTATTCGTCGGGCGTGTACTGGGCGTCCAGGCACAGCGCGTCCGCGCCCTCGAAGTGGCGGGCCACGTCGGAGGTGAGGCGCTCCGGCAGCTCCACGTCCGTCGCGTACACGAAGGAGTGGCCGTCCGCCTCGACCCGGTAGGCCATGCAGCCGTCCGGGTGCGGCACGTCGATGGGCGTCACCTTGAAGGGGCCCACCTCCACGGTGTGGCCGTGCAGCGCGGCGCCGAAGGCCATCTTCGAGCGCATGGTGGACAGCGGCACCGGGAACTGCGGCGGGCGCATCTGCTGCGACAGCGTGGACTCCAGCGCCTGGGCACCATTCGCGCCGGGGCCGTACATCATCAGCGACGTGGTGGGCAGGTACGCGGGCGTGAAGAAGGGGAAGCCCTGCACATGGTCCCAGTGCAGGTGCGAGAAGAACATCGTCGCCTTCTGCGGGGCGCCCTCGCGCATCATCACCTCGCCCAGCGTCCGGATGCCCGTGCCCGCGTCGAGGATCAGCCGCTCACCCTGGCTCGTCACCTCCACGCACGCCGTGTTGCCACCGATGCGCGACCCCGACACCGCGATGCTGCCCCGAACGCCAAAGAAACGGATTTCCATGATGAGTCTCCGGAGGCTTCCGGCACCCGCTGGGGGCGCCCTGACGTGGAGGGGACAGAGCACGTCCGGTGCCAGCGCCAAGGGGCTGGAATCATTGGAGTCGACGGGGAGGGGGAGCGCGGGCCGCTCCATTCTGGGGCGCCCTGGATGGGGCATGCGGTCCAATCCGGAGCGGCCCAGCACGCGGCGGATTCCTGGTAGACCCCGGGGGCATGCCGACGATTGCGTTCTGCACCATCAAGGGTGGCGTGGGGAAGACGACCCTGTGTTCGCACGTGGCGGCGGCGCTGGCGGACACGGGCCGCCGGGTGCTGCTGTTGGACCTGGATCCACAGGCGCACGCGTCGCTGGTGTTGGGCCTGGAGACGCGCGAGGGCCCGTGCGTGGCGGACGCCTTCGGACCGAGGCCGAAGCACCGGCTGGACGAAATCGTCGTGGCGTCTCCGAAGCGGCCGGGGCTGTTCATCGCGCCGGGGGCGCCGCGCATGGCGGCACTGGAGCGCGAGCTGTTCGGGTGGGGCCACCGGCTCCAGGCGATTCCCCGCGCGCTGAAGACGCTGTCGTGGACGCCGGACGTCATCGTCGTGGACACGCCGCCGAGCATCGGCGCGTTCACGGAGGCCGTGCTGTGCTTCGCGGACGTGGTGGTGGCGCCGGTGCCCACGGGCGCGTTCGCGCTGCAGGGCCTGGGTGAGATTGAAACCGCGTGGCGCGACGTGCGCGAGGAGGGCGGCCAGCTGGTGGCCGCCGTGAACCTGTGGGACCGGCGCACGCCCGCGACCAACGAGGCGATGGAAGCGGCGCTGGCGGACGTGACGGTGCCGGTGCTGAAGGCGCGCATCCCGCGCTCGGAGTCCATCAACCAGGCGGGGCTGGGCTACGAGGTGGTGTTCGACGTGAGCCCCAACGCGGCGGGCGCGGAGGAGCTGCGCGCCATGGCCCGCGAGCTGGCGAAGCTCGCGGGCCTGCGCTGAAGCCCGAATCCCTATCGCTGTTGAGCGACGATGAGGCCGCGGTGCACATCGACAGCGTAGAGCCCGCCGGCATCCGTGGCTGTGTCGTTCGGGTCGCAGATTTCGGTGTGCGCGTAGATGCCGACCAGGATGATTCCGTCCGGCAGCTGCTCCACCGACACTTGATAGATGTCGCGACGGAAGAGGCACAGTTCAACTGGCGTTGCGTCCTTGGGTGGCTTGCGGTCCAAGGGGAGAAAATCATCCATCGCGAGCTGGACGGCGGTCGCGAGGTCCCCACTGAGGAGTGTCGTCCTGCCCTCCTGAAAGAGGAGGGGCGGGAAGACGAACTTCTGGGCCTCTTCGGGAGGCGCATGCGGTGGGCGCGTCGAGCGCTGGAACAGGGAGCACCCGCTCAACGCAACGAGCGACAGGACAAGCAGCGACGCACGTGTCATCTGGAGCCCTCCGGCACAGGCAGAATGATGCCGCTCGCCTTGTCCACGACGCGTCCGATGAGCACCCAGCGACGCCCCTGTCGCGCGTAGACCTCCCCAGGGCGCCCCTGCTCAAGGTACGGGATATACATCTGCACGGCGCACGTAGCGTCCATCTGCACGCGGAATGAGTACCGCTGGCGAGATTTCCAGCGGTCTTGGATGGATAGCGGCGAGTAGCGCCACGGGTGGGTGTGGTAGTCCGCGAGGATTGCTGTCCGCCCCCGCTCATCCACTACTTTTTTGGGCACGCGGCAGTCCTTGAAGTCCTTGTTCTCGGCGCTGAGGCGTGGCGTCTCCATCGCAGCGGGCCAGGATGCATAGTAGCGGCCTTCATGGGAGTAGATGACCCCGCAGTACTCCTGGCCATAGTCGCCGCGCGGTGGCGCGGCGGCAGGCAACTCCATGAGCGGGGCGCACAGTTGGTCGATGATGGCATCCGCTTCGACGGAAGAGGCGATGACAGGCCACGGCCCACGGACCCATGGAGTCTCGCGGCCGTCGCGAACCTCAATCCCGAAGTACGTCCCGTTGCCGTCCCGGAGATACGAGTAGCCGCCGCACGCCACGAGCAGCGTAAGCGCTGCCAGCCATCGCAACGGCGCCATACCTTCCCTGTCGCCTCGTGAGACTTGGGGAGCTGGAACGCCAGCGTCGCGCCGAAGGTTGCGAGAATCCGGCATGGCACAGCACTCCAACGCGGACAAACCAGGAAGTCAATCCAAGCCAGACATGGCGGATGGCCCGGTAGCCGAGTCCTGGGCGCGGAACGCCTCAATCCGGCTGTCCGATGTTGCCGACCCGCAGGGGTCCGCTGCGCCGATAGGTGAGCATCACCACGCCCTTGGGAGTGACTTGCGACGCGGCGAGCTGCAGCGTGCGAGGCTGCGTGCCCGTACCGAAGAGGCGCCGGCCACTGCCCAGCGTCACGGGGAAGACGTGCAGGTGCAGCACGTCCACCAGGTCATGCTCCAGCAGGGTCTGCAGCAGGCCGCCACTGCCATGCACCTGCAGCTCGCGGCCGGGCGAGGCCTTGAGGCGGCGCACCGCCTCCACCGTGTCCCCCTCCAGCAGGGTCGAGTTCGCCCACTCCACGCGGCGCAGGGTGGTGGACGCCACGTACTTGGGCAGCGTGTTGAGCGGCCCGGCGATGGGGTCGTCCGGCGCCGTCACGCGCGGCCAGTAGCCCGCGAAGATGTCGTACGTCCCGCGCCCGAGCAGGAACGCGTCCGCCCGGCTGAAGATGTCGACGATGTGCGTCCCCAGCTCCGGGCTGGAGTGGGGTTGCACCCAGCCGCCGTGCGTGAAGCCGCCGCTCGGGTCCTCCTCCGGGGCTCCTGGGGACTGCATCACGCCGTCCAACGTCATGAACTCCGTCACCGTCAGTTCCATCGCCGCATCCGTCCCTTCCGGGCAGTCCATCCGCCCGCTCACTTCCGCGACGAATGGGCCGTGCGCGGATCGACACGCCGGCATTTTCGAGCGGCAGGGGAGCGCCGGACGGGCGCTGACTCAAGGCGTGGGCAGGCCGGGCGCGAGCGCCGAGCGCACGTTGGCGTCGGTGAAGCCCGTGCCCCAGACGGCGTTGATCTCCTGGGCGACGAAGGCGGCGCCCGGCTGGAGCGTCCCCAGCGAGGCCTCGAACATCTGTACGCGCGGGTCGGTGAGCTCCAGCAGGCGGGGCACCACGTCGCTCACGTCGCGGCCCTGTTCCTGCGCGGCGCGCACACCCTGCAGCCACGCGCGCACGGTGCCCTGCGCGTGGGGGATCAAGAGGGGCTGTTCCGCCGCGCCCAGCTTCACGATGAGGTGCCCCAGGCTCAGCGTGATGATGACGCTGCCGTACTGGGTGAGCAGCGGCCCATGGTCCGGCGGCAGGGTGTTCCATTTCACGGCCGCGAGGTTCTGGAGGTACAGGGACGTGAAGCGCTGCGGGGCCTGGGCGACGAGCGCGCGCGTGTGCTCCACGGGGATGAGGGTGTCCCAGTCGTCGTGGAGGATGAGGAACGGCGTCTGCACGGTGCTGGCCAGGTGGGCGGCGGTCCAGCGCGTGTAGTCCGAGCCAGGGGTGCCGGGGTCGCCTCCGGTGGTGGCGTGGATGCGGCGGAAGTAGGGCTCGAAGAACTGCTGGTAGCGCGAGCGCATCACCGGGTCGCTCACGCGCGACGGCACGACGCGGCTCACGTAGTCCACCTCCTGCGCGAAGTCGGACAGCGAGGACAGGGCCACGCCCACGCTGGGCACCACCGTGGCCGGAGCGTCCGCGGCCGCGTAGAGCGCCTCGTAGCCGCCCCACGAGCCACCGAAGACGCCGATGCGCGTGGTGTCCACGTGGTCGGCCTGGGCCAGGAAGCGCAGGCCCGCGTTCATGTCGTCGCGGTCGTTCTGGAGGTCCCCTCCCGCGTAGAAGCGGCCGAAGACGGCGAGCACGCCGAAATCATGGAAGAGGTAGACGAACGCCTCTCCCGCGACGAGCTCCGGCGTGGTGGGCGTGTAGGCGATGGACGAAGAGCCCGGCCCGTAGTGCGGCTCGCTGTCGTCCGGGTGCAGGCCGCTGCCGCGCGCGGCCCACTTCGCGTCCACGGCCTCGCCCGTCCACGTGATGCCGTCATAGGGCTTGGTGAGCATCACGACAGGGGACACGCCCGGCTTCCGGGGCGGGAACCACTGCGCATAGGTGGCGGCGCGGCCGGGCACCTCCAGCTTGAGCAGCTGATAGGGCCACGTCTGGCCCGCGGCTTTCAACTCACCGGAGCCGAGCTTCGTCACCTGGACGGAGCCAGGGTCCGAGGGCGTTTCGTCCGGGGCCTGGCAGGAGTTCGTGGACGGGCTGGGGTTGCTGCAGCACGCGGTGGGGAGGGTGCCCAGGAGGGAAAGGGCCAGGAGCGTGGTCGAAAACAGGCGCATGTCCCAGCAGACACCGCGGCGCGGATTTTCTGAAAGCCCCCATGCGCGTTCCGGACGAGGATGGCGGCACATGGACTACCAGGCGGTGTTGTCGGAGGTCTGGGACGCGGTGCGGCCGGTGCTGGGGCAGGGCCGCGTGGCGACGTACATCCCCGCGCTAGCGGCGGTGGATCCCCACCGCTTCGGCATGGCGCTCGCGACGGTGGAGGGGGACGTGTACGGCGTGGGGGACTGGCGCGAGCCGTTCTCCATCCAGAGCATCTCCAAGGTGTTCACGCTGGCGCTCACGTTGGCGCGGGACGGGGATGCGCTGTGGCGGCGTGTGGGCAAGGAGCCGTCGGGCAATCCGTTCAACTCGCTGGTGCAGCTGGAGTACGAGCAGGGCATCCCGCGCAACCCGTTCATCAACGCGGGCGCGCTGGTCATCACGGACCGGCTGCAGCGCCTCACCGGGGATGCGCGCGGCACGCTGCGGGACTTCCTCCGCGCGGAGAGCGGCAACCCGTTGGTGGACTTTGATCCGGTCATCGCCGCGTCGGAGGCGGCGCACGGGCATCGCAACAGCGCGCTGGCCCACTTCATGGCGAGCTACGGCAACATGGAGTGTGCCGTCCCGGAGGTGCTGGAGCACTACTTCTGGCAGTGCTCGCTGGCGATGAGCTGCGCGGACCTGGCCCGGGCGTGTGGCTTCCTCGCCCGCCATGGGCAGCGCGCGGACGGAGCGCGGCTGCTCACGCGCAGCCAGGCCAAGCAGGTCAACGCAGTGATGCTCACCTGTGGCACGTACGACGCGGCGGGGGAGTTCGCCTACCGCGTGGGGCTGCCCGGCAAGAGCGGCGTGGGCGGGGGCATCATCGCCGTCATCCCCAACCGCTGCGGCCTGTGCGTGTGGAGCCCCGGGTTGGATGCGCGGGGCAACTCGGTGGCGGGCGTGGAGGCGCTGGACCGGTTCACGACGCTGACCGGCCTGTCCATCTTCTGACGCGGCCGCTTCAGCGCAGGTCGTCTCGAGGTCACTGGCCCTGTTCTTCGAGGGCCTTCAGCCAATAGGAGCGCCCACCGGACGCCAGTGCGCCCGCCAGGAACTCCGCGAACGACTGGGCAATGACCGGGCAGTAGTAGGGATCGGGAAAGCCCTCGCGGTAACCGTCGCGGAGGGGATGGCGCCCATGCGTCTGTTGCCCCACGTCCAGGAGCGCGTAGTTGCTGTCCTGGAGCTGGCACACCGCGTACCAATCCGCAGGACCCGCTGCGTCAGTGTCGGCTTGGGACATGACGACCCGTGCGCGCCGCACCTCCGCGAGCGGTAGGACGTGGTACGGCGCGTTGGAAGCGCGGAACAGCCTCGCTCCATCAAAACGCGTGTAGAAAGCGCGCAAGTCCGGATCCAGGCGCCATCCCATTCGATGTTCGAACGCATCGACCGCTGCCTCCGTCGCGGGCGGATGCGGAAAGTGCTGGGCTGCCACTGCGTCGAGAAGCTCGGTCATCGTCGGCATGTGGCTACTCTCCGTAGGGATGGCTGACCCCAGCGCTCGTCCACGGGGGTTGCGCTGCGTAGCACTGGTTGTAGACCTGATTGAGGCCGGAATGGAGGTCGGCCGGATAGGGGATGATGTTGTCCCAGTCGGTCGGGTTGCCACCGTGCTTGAGGTCACGGATGTGGTGGGCTGGGTAGTTGTTCCCACTGACGTCCGTCGGCCACTGGCCGAACTTCTCCGCCCATCGCTCGCGGAACCCATCCCGGATGGACTCCCATCGGTTCCGTGCCGTTGCGTTCTGGCTGACGCTCAGCGCTGGGTAGTTACAGCAGCAGTTGGCGATGCCGAACCGGCTCCCTGCTCGGAACATGTTGCCGTCGAAGTCCAACTTTACGTCCGCGATCCAGACGCAGCCTTGGAGCGCGTATCCCTCCCCGGAGCATTTGTCGCGGCAGTAGTCCATGAGCTGCGGACTGCACTGCCACGGGCCGTAGAAGATGTTTGTCCTGAACTGCCCGCCGCCTGGGACCGTGACTTGCGGCCCCACCCATTTGCGCACACCGGCCGCGGCTCCCATGGCGCCCTCGGTACATGCGGACAAGGACAGCGCTCCGGTCAACAGCGCGGCAACGCGACGCCGTGAGGCCTTGCTCGTGGTTGTCATGCTGGGCACGGTACCGGCCGGCACCGACACCCCAATCTCCGCAGCGGCGCGTCTTCTGACACGGACGATTCAGCGCAGGCCGTCCAGCAGCGCGGCCAGCTTCTGGGGCTGGGACGCGAAGGGCGAGTGCGACGTGTCCAGCGTGTCCACGGTGAAGGCGTTGCCGGGCGTGAAGGCGTCCGCCTCGCGGATCATCAGGTCCTGGAGGGCGGGGACCAGGGCGCGATCCTGGGCGCAGCGCAGGTAGCTGCGCGGAATGCGGCCCCAGCGCTCCTTCGTGGCGCCGACCTTGCCCGTCCACAGCGACAGCGGGATGTCGGGCGTGAGCGTGAGCGCGAAGGGCAGGAAGGCCGCTTCGTCCACGTCGTGGTAGAAGCCCGCGCGCAGGGCCTCCCGGTAGGCCGCGTCGCCACGCGGGTTGATCCGCACCGCGCCCAGCTTCGCGGCGTCGCCGATGAAGAGCGCTTCGCTGTAGGGCGTGCGGCCCTCGGGCAGGGCGCCGTAGCCGCTGGCGCTCTGGAGGCGCAGCGGAACGAACGCGCTCAGGTACACCAGCCTGCCGATGAGGTTCGGGGCCTTCTCCGCCGCGCGGGTGATGACGGTGCCGCCCGCGCTGTGCCCCACGAGCACGGGCTTGCTGGGACCGCCCTGGAGCTTCTCCAGCGCGGCCACCACCGCGTCCGCGCAGTCGTCCAGCGTGACGTCCGCCTGGGGCGAGCGCTCCTCCTTGAAGCGCGCCATGTCGCCCGTGAGATAGGACGTAGGGAAGCGCGCGTTGAGGCCATGGCCGGGCAGGTCGATGGCCACCACCTGGTGCCCCTTCGCGGAGAGGGCCTCCGACACGCGCGTCCAGTGCAGGGCGTTGTGCCACGCGCCGTGGATCAGCAGGAACGTCCTGGCCTTGCGCGGAGCCTTCACGGGCGTCACCGCGAGCCCGACTCCTGGCAGCAGGCCCGCGCCCAGCAGGGCGGTCTTCATCACGTCACGACGGTTCATGGGGGACTCCTTCGTTGGGGGGAAGCACGGCGAGGAGGCGCTCGCGCAGGCGCGCGAGGTCGAAGAGCTGCCGCTCCACCTCCGCCAGACGCTCCCGGTGGGCCGCGAGCGCATCCGGGCAGATGGCGTCCGTGACCTGCCGGAGCATGCAGCGCGGGAAGGTGGCGATCTCCTCCAGGGAGAAGCCCAGGCGGATCATCCGAGCCACCTGCATCACCTGGGGAACGGCCGCCGCGTCGAAGTCGCGGTAGCCGTTGTCGCGGCGGTGGGAGTCAAGCAACCCGGCCTTGTCGTAGTGGCGGATGGAGCGTGCGCTGCTGCCCGTGCGCCGGGCGAGTTCTCCGATGTTCATCCTGCTCTCCTGAAGCCAGACGCTAGGGCCTGACACTGGTGTCAAGGTCAAGACCGGGCTGGCGAATGTGACCGACGAGATGCGTGACCGCGTTCTAGGGTGCGCCGCGTGAGCCGCTCCCCGCCCGTGCCCCGTCCGCGTCCCGCGCTTCTCACGCTTGCCTACCTGGCGTTCGTCAGCCTGGGGCTGCCGGACGCGGTGCTGGGCGTCGCGTGGCCGTCGCTGCGGAGCACGTTCGGGCTGTCGCAGGCGATGATGGGCTCCATCCTCGGGACGGCGGCCGTCGCGTACTTCATCTCCGGGTTGCTCGCGGGCCGGCTGATGCGGGCGATGAACCTGGGGCTGCTCCTGGCGCTGAGCACCGGCTCGGTGGCGCTGGGGCTCACGGGCTACGCGACGGTGCCGCTGTTCGCGCTCTTCCTGGCCGCGGCCTGCTTCATCGGCTTCGGCTCGGGCGCCATCGACTCCGCGCTCAACAACTACGCGGCCCAGAACTTCGGTCCCAAGCACATGAACTGGCTGCACGCGGCCTACAGCGTGGGCGCCGCGATGGGGCCGGTGTTGATGACCTCGCTGCTCACGCGGGGCGCGGGGTGGCGGACGGGCTACGCCATCCTCGCCGTGGTGCTGGGGGCCCTGGCGCTGACGTTCCTGGTGATGCGCCGGCATTGGGACGCGCCCGCGAGGGCACCCGGGGAGGAAGCACCGGCGGAGGTCGCCACCGCGTCCGCGTCGGAGGCCGTGCGCCGTCCCCGCGTGTGGCTGCAGATCCTGACGTTCTTCTTCTACACGGGCGTGGAGGTGACGGCGGGCCAGTGGAGCTTCACGGTGCTGACGGAGGGCCGGGGGCTGCACACCGCCGCGGCCGGCACCTGCGTGAGCCTCTACTGGGGCAGCCTGCTGGTGGGACGCATCCTCTCCGGCTTCGTCGTCGAGCACATCGGCCCGGTGCGGATGCTGCGCGGGAGCACCGTGCTGGCGGTGGTGGGCGCGCTCCTGTTCGCGATTCCGTCGGTGCCGCCCGCGCTGGGCCTCGCGTTGTTGGGGTTCGCGCTGGCGCCCATCTTCCCGGGCCTGATGTCGGAGACGCCGCGCCGCGTGGGGCTGGAGGTCTCAGCGCATGCGGTGGGCTTCCAGGTCAGCGCGGCCACGGCGGGCGTGGCGGCGCTGCCCAGCCTCGCGGGCGTCATCGCGGAGCGGTGGGGGCTCCAGTTCATTGCCCCCTACATGCTCGGGGTGGCCGTGCTGCTGACCGTGCTGCACGGCGTGCTGTCCGCCGTGGCGGACCGTCCCCAGCCCTCCCGCTGATCAGCCGCCGGCCGGCAGCTCCGCGCTGCGCAGGATCTTCGGGCCCTGGTCCGTCCACTGTGACAGCCGCAGGGTCGCGCCCTTCGCGGAAGCGTGGGGCTCCACCTCCACGAAGGTGAAGCGCTGCTCCAGCCTCGCGTGCTTCTGCTTCGCCGGATCCAGCGACGGATTGACCTGGAGCTCCGCGAGGTATTCGCCCCATTCCTCGTCGGAGGCGTCCGGGGCGGGGAGCTGCAGGAGGGAGATCCACGTGCCGGTGTTGGCGTAGAGGGGACCGCTGCCCTCGTGCCAGCGGGCTGCGTGCGTGTGGCCCATCACCACCGCCTGGGGGTTGTACTTCTTGCCCAGCCGCGCGGTCTCCGCGAGCTCGTCCTTGCCGGGCTCCAGCGCGAAGTAGTCCGTGCCGCGCCTGCCGGCGACCGCGCGATGCAGCCGTGCGTAGAGCGCGAAGCCCGCCTTGGCCAGCTTCAGCCGCGCGCGGCCCAGGGCCTCCGGGTTGTCGAAGGCGTTGAGCTTCTCCGGGTCCAGCACCGACAGCAGTGCATCCACCTCGTCGTCCTTCAGGTCCACCCGCGCCAGGCCGCGCGCCAGGTGCGCGTCCGCTTCCGAAGCGCCCACCGCGTCCATCGGTTCCAGCGCGAAGGCCGGCGCGAGGCCCCGGTTCTCCAGCAGGCGCCGGATGAGCGTGAGCGTCCCGGCGTTGAACAGGACCTTGAGGGCATCCGGCTTCACTCCGAGCGCCACCATCACCGCGCCCTGGAAGTCCGGCTTGAGCAGGTCCATGTACCGCATGCGGTGCTGATGCTTGAGCGGGTTGAGCAGCGTCTTCACCAGCACGGAGCCCGGCGGATAGCGGAAGCGGTTCGCCCGCTCCGGCGACAGGAGCGAGTCGTAGTCGATGCGGTTCGCCACGTCGGTGTGCTCGCCGTGCGTGACGAGCACGCGCGAGCCGCCGACCTCCAGTTGGAGGGGCGCGGTGCCGTCCCGGAACTCCAACCGCGAAGCCACCTCCGGCGGCTGCCCGAGCGCGGAGCGGATCACCCCCTGGACGTCCGGCAGCGCCAGCTCCAGGTCATGGTTGCCCACCACCATCGTCGCCCGGCCCCCCACGGCCAGCACCCGCCCGAGCGCCTTCAGCGCGGGCGCGGTCGTCGTAGATGTCACCAGCGCCCGGGCCTGCTCCAGCGTCCGCCGCGGATCCACCGCCAGCGGGTCGTCGTTGAGCAGGAAGTCGAAGCTGTCCCCGTTGAGGACGACGTGGGTGGGCGTGCCGGTGAAGGAGTCGAAGAGGGCGGGCAGCTCCTTCGCGCCCGCGAAGATGTCGTAGGGGCCTCCGTTGCCGAGGTGAAGGTCGCTGAGAATGAGCGTTCGCATGGGTCGATGCTCCTTTCAGGGAAGCGCCTGCAGATCGTTGTGCCGGATGCTCACGGCGGGATCGCCGAGCACCACGTAGTTGCGAGCGTCGTTGCGTTCAATCCACTGGAGCAGCAGCTCACGGGGCGTGAGCTTGCCGTCGGACGTGTTGGTGTCCAGGTGCTCCAGCAGGATGGTGTTCGCGGCGGAGAACCGATCGCGGAAGCCGCGCAGCGCGTGGCCCACTGGCTCGCCCGCCATGATTGCCCGGAGCATGTTGTAGAAGGGAATGAGGGTGGGCTTCGACTTGCCCAGGGGCGTGATGGAGAAACCCCAGGCCCGCTCCACGTGGCCAATCACCGCCAGCGCGCCTCCGTTGGGATGGGCCAGCAGCCGCCGGGGCAGGGCCGACATGAAAGGCGCGCTCGCGAGCGCCTCGCCTTTCCGGGTGGGATTGAGCGGGAACTCGTCGTTCGCGGGCGTGCCCATGCCGAAGCAGGCGAAGAAGAACGCCACCAGGCCATGGAGCCGGGCGTCATCCTGGATGTCCGACGCCGCCACGTAGTGCGCGGGGGCCATCGCGCCAAAGCCGCTCCAGTCCTGGCTCAAGAGGGCGCCCTGCTTCTTGAACTGGAGCGGATCATTCGCCTTGAACCCCACGCCATGGGACGCGGTGAAGAGCACAGCCGGGCGCTCCTCGCGGCCGTGGAGCGCGGCGAGCAGCCATTCCCGGGTCGCGGCATCCGCGATGGCGTCCCGGCTGACGAAGCCAGCGTCCGCGGCGGCCGGAACCTTCATGTGGGGCGCATCGTCCACCAGCGCGCCCCGAACCAGCGGGGCGACGAGGCCGTCCGCGCTGAGCTCCGTGGAGCGATCCCCCGGGTGCTTGGGTCCCCACCAGCTCACCTGCCGGTGATTGGGGACGGACGTGCCGGTTTCATAGGCCACCACGCTGTCCGCGTAGTGCGAGTACTCCTCGGGCGTGTCGAAGGAGAGGCGGCCCACGGCGTACGATAGGGAGAGCGAATGCTGCACGTCGAACGGGATGACGTCGGGCCCGCCCACGAGCAGGAGGTAATAGGGCACCAGGGTCGGCTCAACGTCACCGATGGCCGCCCCATGCCGCCTCAAGAATTGATGTGCCGTCTCACCGGGCTGGTAGGTGAGGACGTGGAAACAGGCCGCGTCCATGCGCTTGCCCCGGTGGGCGATGAGCGGCTCCAGGCTCTTGCGAAGCGCCTCGGAGGCGGACGCAGGAAACACCACCCCCCAGCCTGCCTTCGTGTAGTCCCCATACGGAACGCCGTAAGGCAGGCCGAACTGCAAGAGGCGGGGGACGAATCCGAGCCACTTCCTCCACGCCTCGAAATACGGCGCCCTTCGGCGGGGCTCCGCCACCTCGGCGGCCGCCTGCTGAGCGATGGGCGGCACCAGGTACTGCCCGGTGACCCCGTCGATGCCATTGAAGACCAATGGGGCATCCGGACTGGGAATGGGGCGCTTCACGTTCACCTCCTCCCCGTCATCCTAGGCCTCCGCGCTGACCTGGAAAGAGCGGGCAGGGGCCCGGCTGTCCGCCCCTCGGCTTTCACGGGAAGCTGATGTCGCGAGCCGGGCTCACATTCCGACTCCGGGGCGGACGTGTCCTCTGGTCCACAGCTTCCTCGCCCCTTCGGGCAGGAACCGGCCGCGGCGTCGTGGCAATCCCTTACGTCCCACCCAAACCGACTGTGATGTGTATGACTTTGACCTGTCGCGTCTGGCATTGCGGGGCGTGTCTGTGTTCACGTCCTTTGCGCGTCCGGCACGTCTGGCACCCCTCGCCATGCGCGCCCGGCCGCGAGGGAGAGCACTCATGACGAAGAAGCCCGAGTTCCAGGAAGTGGTGGAGGGCTGGCTGGCCGGCAATGAGGAGTCCCATGGCATGACCAACCCGGCGGGCCCGGTGTTCGTGGGAGGTGAGCGCACGGAGCAGGCGCTCACCGAGTCCAACCTGGTGGCGGACACGGGGTGCAGCAGCTGCACCGCGTCCACCACCGCGTGGTGCTGTTGATCCATCGCGGGCCCTCGTCCGCATGAATCCTCCCTCCGGCGCCGTGCGCGGTGCCGGAGGGCTTCCCGCCGTTCCCACCTTCCGGTCCCCACCCCCAGGGAGCCCCCGCTCATGGTCCACGAGGAAGCGTCGATGGCTGCCGAGATCCCTCCCGAGGGATGGCTCGCGCGCCCCGTGAACGTCCTGCTGGCGCCGCATCTGGACTCGCTCGCGGAGCAGCTGTCGCGGATGCAGGGACTCTCCCCGTCGGAGCGCGGCGTGGTGGAGGCCGCCGCCCGGGAGGCGCTGGGCTTCAGCGCCCAGCTCAAGCTCAACCGCGTGCTCCTCCTGGAGCTGCATGCCGCGTCGCTGGAGGGACGGCTCGACGCGGCGGACCCGCAGGGACGGTGGGCCCAGTTCCTGGAGCAGGCCTGCACCTCCGACTTCCACACGCACCTGCGAGGACGCTATCCGCCGCTCCTGGACAGGCTGGCGACGCTGGGCCGGCTCCAGACCCAGGCGGTGCTGCGGCTGGCGGACCGGTTCGTCGCGGACCGCGAATCGCTGACGGAGCTGCCCGGCCGTCCTCGCGGCGCGCTGAAGCGCCTGCGGCTGGGAGAGGGGGATGCCCACCGGGGCGGCCAGACGGTGGCGCTGCTGGAGCTGGAAGAGGGCACGGTGCTCTACAAGCCCCGGTGCATGCGCGTGGATCGCGCGCTGGAGGGGTTGCTCGCGCGCGTGCTGGCGCCGGATGCCGAGCCCACGCGGATCCGCGTCCCGTCCGTGCTGGTGCGCGCGGGCTATGGCTGGGCGGAGTTCGTGGAGCACCGCTTCTGCGCGAACGACGCGGAGCTCGCGCGCTTCTACCGGAACCTGGGCCACTGGCTCGCGGTGATGCGCCTGCTGGGCGGCACGGACCTGCACTCGGAGAACCTCATCGCGCACGGGCCGGTGCCCGTGGTGGTGGACGTGGAGAGCCTCTTCACCCCGGATCCGCCCGTGCCCCCGGCGGAGCGCGGGCTGGCGGTGGACCTGGCCGCGAAGGCCATCCGTGGCACCGTCCTGCGCACGGGCCTGCTCCCCGTGCGAAGCAGCGGCCCGGGCCTGGGCGGCCTGGACATCTCCGCGGCGGGCTCGCTTCCGGGACAGCAGCCGCGCATCCCCGCGCCCCTCATCGTCGGCGGAGGCACGGACGGCGCCCACCTGGGCATGACGCTCATGGAGCGTCCGCACGCGAAGAACCACCCCAGCCCGGACCCGGTGCTCGCGCGGCACTGGGACCAGGTCGTGGAGGGCTTCCATGAGCTGACCGCGCGCATGAAGGCGCTGGACGCGTACGGAGGGCTGCGCCCGCTGCTGGAGCCGTTCACGGGCGCGGTGGTCCGGCGCATCCTGCGGCCCACGCAGACGTACGCGGAGCTGCTGCGCATGCTCTGGCACCCGGCCTCCCTGTACGACGCGCCCAGGGCCCACGCGCGGGCGCGGGACGTGATGCGGAAGAACGCAGACGTGTCCCCCGGCGCGCCGTCCTCGACGCCCGTCATCGACGAGGAGCTGGCGGACCTGTGCGTGGGGGACATCCCCGTGTTCACCCAGCCGGTGACGCGGAGCGTGCTCGACGCCTCGCTGGAGGCCTGGCGTTCGGTGGATGAGTCGCTGGAGGAGATGACCATCCAGAGCACGCTGATCAGCGCCTACCTCAACGAGAAGGCCGTGCCGCCTCGTGTCCCCGCGCCGGCCACGCCCGCGCGCCGGGAGCGTCTGGATGCGCGGCGCCGGGCCCAGCTGTCCAAGCTGGTCCGCCGCGTGAGTGACGCGGCCGTGCGGGGACCGGACGGGACGGTGACGTGGATCAGCCCGGTGCTCGCCGAGCACGGCTGGGCGGTGCGCCCGCTCTCCGCCGAGCACTACAGCGGGCAGGGCGGCGTCGCGGTGGTGCTTGCCCAGTACCTGCGCGAGGTCGACCACGGCCGCGCGGACGCGGTGGACGGCCTGCCCCAGCTGCTGGAGGGCACGCTCGCGGTGCTGCGCGCCACGGAGGACCGCGTGCCGGTGAAGAATCCGGGTGGCTTCTCCGGGCTCGCGTCACAGGTGTGGATCTGGTCCACGCTGCACGACCTGGGCACGGTCCCCGGCGCGCTGGACCGGGCCCGCGATCGCGCGGCGGTGCTGACGCCCCAGGTGCTGGACGCGGACGGCCTGCTGGAGGTGCTGGGCGGCGTGGCGGGCGTCATCGTCCCGCTGCTCAACCTGGTGGACCAGACCGGCGAGTCGAAGTGGCTGGACCTCGCGGCGCACGCGGGCCGGCGGCTGGAGGACACTGCGCGCGGCGTGGGAGGCGACGCGCGGTGGTCCACGTCGATGTTCCCGGAGCCCATCGGCGGCTTCGCGCACGGCACGGCGGGCATCGCCTGGGCGCTGGCGCGGTTGGGCCTGAGCGCGGCGGGGACCGCGGCGGACCGGCGGCGGTGGCGCAGCCTGTCCGAGCGCGCCTTCGACTTCGTGGACGGCCTCTACCGGCCGGAGCTGGGCAACTGGACGGACCTCCGCCGCCCGGAGGCCACGGATCAGCTCACGACCTGGTGCCACGGCAGCACGGGCATCGGGCTGGCGGCGGCGGACCTCTTCGCTCGCACCGGGGCCGCTCGCTACGGGGACCTGTTCCAGCGGGCCCGGGCCGCGGCCGTCCGCGAGGGCTTCGGCTGGACCCACACCCTGTGCCACGGCGACCTGGGGTTGTGGGAGCTGCTGGAGACGGCGCGGGGGCTGTCCTCGGCGCCGCTCGGACCGGACCGGGAGGTGCTGGACGCGGAGCTGATCTCCGGCCTGGAGGCGCGCGGTCCGGTGGCGGGGCTCGCGCGCGACGCCTTCTCGCCCGGGCTGATGGCGGGGCTGGGCGGCGTCATCCACACGCTCTTGCGCATGCACCCGGAGAGCCGGCTCGTGTCGCCGCTGCTGCTGGGGCGCGCGCCGGACATGGATCCGGACGCGCCCTGATGCGTGCGTCACCGGCCCGCTGCTGGCAGGGCCGGTGACACGCGCGGTGCATCAGTCGCGGGTGTCGCGGCGCACGGTGACCTTGCGGCCGCGCAGCGTGGAGCCCTTCAGCGCGGAGATGATGCGCGCGGCATCCGGCTCCGGCACCTCCACGATGGAGTACATGTCCGCGATGTGGATCGCGCCGATGCGCGAGGACTCGAGCCCCGCCTCGCCCGCGATGGCGCCCACGAGGTCCGCCGGCCGCATGCCCGCGGTGCGGCCCGCGCCGATGAACAGGCGCGTGACGTTCCACTCCGGCGCGCGCTGGGGACGGGCAGGGCCCCCCCGGTCACCGCGCTCGCCGCCCTCTGCCCGTTCCTGGCGGGGGCCGCGTGCCGGGCGCTCGGAGCGCTCACCGCCCCGGCCCGGAGGCCCGGAGCGCTCCGGACGCGGGAACTTCCGCTCCGTCGGCGCGGACACCTGGGGAATGTCCTGCTCGGAGGACTCCTTGCCCTCGTCCTCCTTCTCCTGAAGGAGCTTGATGGCGGCGGCGGCCACGTCCATGACGCTGAACTCGCTGGACAGGTCCTCCGCGATGCCGCGGAACCCATCCAGCTCCCCGGCCACCAGCGTCTCGCGCAGCGACGAGCGGATCATCTCCAGTCGGCGCGCGCGCAGGTCCGACACGGTGGGGACCGCGGTGACCTCGATGCGCTGGCCGGTGAGCCGCTCGATGTTGCGCAGGAGCCGGTGCTCGCGGGGCTCCAGCAGGGTGATGGCCACGCCCTCGCGGCCCGCGCGGCCCGTGCGGCCGATGCGGTGCACGTACGCCTCCGGCGCGTTGGGCACGTCGAAGTTCACCACGTGCGTCAGCCGGGGGATGTCCAGGCCTCGCGCCGCCACGTCGGTGGCGATGAGCAGGTCCGCCGCCTGCGACTTGAACTGCTTGATGACGCGGTCGCGCTGCTCCTGGCTCATGCCGCCGTGCAGCGCGTGCGCGCGCCAGCCCCGGCCGTTGAGGGACGTGGTGAGTTCATCCACCTCCGTGCGCGTGCGGCAGAAGACGATGGCGGCGGTGGGGGACTCCAGGTCCAGCACGCGCCCCAGCGTGGCGATCTTGAACGCGCGCGGCACGATGTAGGCCGTCTGCCGGACGCGGGGCATCTCCCCGGCCTCCAGCTTCTCCTTCTCGATGCGCACGCGCACCGGCTCGTGCAGGTGGCGCTCCGCGATGCTGGCGATGCGCGGGGGCAGGGTGGCGGAGAACAGCGCCGTCTGCCGCTCCTCGGGCGTCTCGGAGAGGATGGCCTCCAGGTCGTCCGCGAAGCCCATGTCGAGCATCTCGTCCGCTTCGTCCAGGACCACCGTGCGCACCTGGTCCAGCTTCATCGTCTTGCGGCGCAGGTGATCCAGCGCGCGGCCCGGCGTGGCGACGATGACGTCCACGCCGCGCTTGAGCACGCGCAGCTGCCGGCCGATCTCCTGGCCGCCGTAGAGCGGGAGCACGCTGACGCCCAGCTTCTGGCCGTAGCGGTGGATGGCCTCGGACACCTGCATGGCCAGCTCGCGCGTGGGCACCAGCACCAGCGCGGAGGTGCTGTGCGGCGCGGCGGCGCCCGGCTTCAGGTGCTGGAGCAGCGGCAGCGAGAACGCGGCCGTCTTGCCGGTGCCCGTGGCGGCGATGCCCAGCAGGTCCTTCTTGGCGAGCAGCGGCGGGAGCGCGGCGGCCTGGATGGGGGTCGGCTCTTCGTAGCCGAGCGACGTCAACGCCTCGACGAGCTCGGGCTTGAGTCCGAGGGAGTCGAAGGTGGGGGTTTCAGGGGCAGCAGGAGGCGGGGGAGCTTTCACACGGCGGCTTGTACCACTTCCGCGCCGGGCGGAGGACTTGGGAAGTCACGTGCGTCCAGGGCTGTACGAACCCCCGGGCCTTCCGGGCTTTCAGGCCCCGCCGCGCAGGTGCGACACCAGCCGCGCCGCGACCGCCCCTGTCCCTCCGGACAGGTCCGTGGAGGACAGGACGAGCCGCTGGCGTCGGCCACTGTCCAATGACGTGCCCTCCAGGAGGGACGTGAGGCCCCGGGGGCCCCGGTCCAGGTCGAGGATCAGCTCCAGCGCGTCCTCCTGGGGGAAGGGCAGGAGGCAGAGCGTGCGCGGCGGGCCCTGCCAGGCCGGGCCGGAGTGGAACTCCAATTCCTGGACGAAGGGCTCGTCGCGCCCCAGCGGGGGGCCTGCCTCGCAGTACGCGTTCCTCCACTGGAAGCCCAGGTGGAGCACGGCATCGAGCACGGTCTGGAGGAACGGGTGGGGCAGGACGTGGATGCGGTCGCTGTCTTCGGGGTTGAGGGCGTTGTCGATGTCGAGCGCCGTCTTGATCCACACGGGCGCGCCGCGCTCGGTGATGGGCGTGTGGGCGGGGAGGCGCAGGGAGAAGGGAATCTCGCGCTCCTCGCGGGGCTGGAGGGTGAAGGGGTTGGAGATGCGCCAGGTGCGCACGACGGCGTTGAGCGCGCTGAGGCGATCGTTGTCGCGCTGGAGGTACTGCGCCATCAGGTGCAGGTCGATGCGGTCGATCCGCTGGGGCGTGTGGCCGCCCTGCACGTGGACCAGCCCGCGCAGGTCGCCGCCCGCGCGCGCGGTGTCGTGCTCCAGGCGGGTGTCCACCCGCGCGCTGCCAATCCCGAGCCGGGCGAGCATCTTCATGAAGGGCATGGGGTCACGGCATAGGCCGGATGGAGGCTCCGCGAAAGCCCGTGTGCCCGGCTGCCTGCCCATCATGCGGCCCCTGTACCGGAGGGCCGGGTGCGGCTTGCGGGGTGGCCCGGCGCGTCACCAGCGTAAAGCCTCACAACGGGAGAGGTGCATGATGGCCCAGGGGACTTCCAGGC
Organism: Corallococcus exercitus; assembly: GCF_003611585.1. GTDB lineage: Bacteria > Myxococcota > Myxococcia > Myxococcales > Myxococcaceae > Corallococcus > Corallococcus exercitus. The sequence continues at coordinate 29,437 of NZ_RAVW01000020.1, forward strand.
GGGTGCGGTACGCGGTGGTGGGAGCGGGCAACCTCACGCAGGTGGCCATCCTCCCGGCGTTCCAGCACGCGGAGGAGAACTCCGAGCTGGTGGCCCTCATCTCCTCCGACCCGGAGAAGCGGGACGTGCTCCAGAAGAAGTACGGCGTGGAGCACGTGGGCGGCTACGACCAGTTCGAACAGGTGCTGCGCGAGTCGAAGGCGGACGCGGTCTACATCGTGTTGCCCAACACGCTGCACCGGGCCTTCACGGAGCGTGCGGCGCGCATCGGGGTGCACGTCCTCTGCGAGAAGCCGATGGCGACGTCGGTGGAGGACTGCGAGGCGATGATCCGCGTCACGAACGAGAACGACGTGAAGCTGATGGTCGCGTACCGGCTGCACTTTGAAGAGGCGAACCTCCGCGCCATCGAGCTGGTGCGCTCCGGGCGGCTGGGGGATCCGCTGGTGTTCACGGGGACGCTCACGCAGCAGGTGCGCCAAGGAGACATTCGGACACGCGAGGACGTGGGAGGCGGGGCGCTCCTGGACGAGGGGCCGTATCCCATCAACGCCGCGCGCTACCTGTTCCGCGACGAGCCGCGAGAGGTCTTCGCGTTCACGGCCGGCGGCCGGGACGGACGGTTCCACGGGGTGGACGCGTCGGCGTTCGCGCTGATGCGCTTCCCGAACGGGCGGGTGGCGCAGTTCGCCATCAGCCACGAGGCCTCCGCGGTGTCGAGCTACCGGCTGGTGGGCACGGAAGGCGACCTCCAGGTGCGGCACGGCTTCGGCTACGGCACGGACATCGAGCACGTGCTCACGGTGGGTGGTGAGACGGAGACGCGGACGTTCAAGAACAGCGACCAGTTCGCGCCGGAGCTCGTCTACTTCTCCCAGTGCGTCCTGGAGGACCGCGACCCGGAGCCCAACGGCATCGAAGGCCTGGCGGACGTGCGCGTCATCGTCGCGCTTCAGGAGTCCGCGCGCACGAACAAGCCCGTGAAGCTGGCCCCGTTCGAGAAGCCCAAGCGGCCCACGCTGGATCAGCTCATCGTCAAGCCAGCGGTGGAGCCGCCGGAGCCCGTGAACGCGCCGGCCCCGGCGGAGGGGTAGGGCTCCAGGGGTGTTGAGGGACGCGTCCGCCAGTGGTCTGCTGAATGGATGGATGACCTTCAGGAGTTCGCGCGTCAGGTGTTCGCGTCCCAGCCCTTCAGCCAGTTCCTCGGAGCGCAGCTCACGCGCTCCGGGCCTGGGACCGCGGAGCTTCAGCTGCCCATCGTGGACCAGCTGAAGCAGCAGCACGGCTTCGTCCATGGGGGCGTGCTCAGCTACCTCGCGGACAACTCCATCACGTTCGCCGGAGGGCTGGCGCTGGGCGGCAACGCGCTGACCTCCGAGTACAAGATCAACTACCTGAAGCCCGCCGTGGGGACGCTGCTCATTGCCCGGGCCCAGGCGAAGGCCGCTGGCAAGCGGCAGGCCGTCTGTCAGTGCGAGGTGTTCGCCGTGAAGGATGGCGTGGAGACGCTGTGTGCCATCGCGCAGGGCACGGTGGTCTCCGCGGCCGGGTAGCGGACTACTTCCGCCGGCCGCCCTGGGCGGCGCCAAGCAGCATCACGTCGATGACGCGCTCGAGCGTCTCGTCGGTGCAGGTGTCGTGGCGGAACAGGATCAGGTTCTGTGCGCTGCCGAGCACCAGGTCCCGAACGAGCGGCAGGTCCGTGTCCTTCGGAAGCTCACCGCGCGCCACCGCCCGCTCGAAGATCACGAGCGCGTCGCAGTCGGAGCGCTCGGTCATCTCCTTGATGAGCCGGGCCAGCTTGCCCTTGCCGCCGCCGGCGAAGAGCATGCGCATCAGGGACAGAATCACCGGTTGGCGGCAGACCGCGCGGTAGCGGCGCAGGTAATCGAGCAGGTCTCCACGGAGCGAGCCGGTGTTGGGGGGGCTGCCCTTGTCGGAGACGCTCTCGAACGCGGCGAGCACCAGCGCCTCTGGAGTGGGCCAGCGGCGATAGATGGTCGTCTTGTTGACCCCAGCGCGCTCGGCCACCGCTTCGATGGACAGGTTCTCGTAGCCGGCCCGGGCGACCTCTTCGAGGGTCGCCTCCAGGATCCTCGCGACCAGCGGCTCGCCGCGGAGCTGTTTCGAAGCCATCCCGCCCTTCCTACCACGAAAGCAACGAACGCGTTGCTTTATTCGTCGAAGACGCTATATCCGGCAAAGCAACGACACCGTTGCAATAAAGCACCGGTCTGGTTGCGATGAGGTGAGCCATGAAGACGGTCCTGGTGACGGGTGCCACGGGAAGACAGGGTGGAGCGGCCGCACGCGCGCTGCGTGCCGACGGTGTCGCGGTGCGGGCGCTGGTCCGCAATCCGGAAGCGCCAGCGGTCGCCGCGCTCCGGGCGCTCGGCGTCGAGATCGTACCGGGCAATCTCGATGATCCGTCCTCGCTGCGCGTGGCCTGCCGCGGCGTGGACGCGGTCTTCTCGGTGCAGACACCCGACCTCCAGGATCTCGCTGGCGACTCGGAGACGCGCCACGGGAGGAGCCTGGTGGAGGCCGCGCTCGCCGAGCACGTGCCGCAGTTCGTCCACACGTCGGTCTCCGGCGCCGGTGCCCATCATCGCGGCGTCCCTGGATGGAAGGAGGGCCGCTGGAAGACGCTGGAGCATTACTGGGAGAGCAAGGCGTATCTCGACGAACTGGTGAAGAGCGCCGGCTTCCCGCACTGGACGGTGGTGAAGCCGTGCTTCTTCATGGAGAACATGGTCCGCCCGTCGTTCCTCTTCGCCAATTGGGTCGAGGACCGATTGCTGACCACCCTCAAGCCGGACACACGGCTGTCGCTCATCGCCGTCGACGACATCGGCAAGACGGTCGCGCGGATCATCGCCGAGCCGGAGCGCTTCGACCGTCGCGAGATCGAGCTTGCTGGCGACATCCTTTCGCTCCGCGAGATGGCGGAAGTCCTCTCGGAGGTCTGGAAGACGAAGATCGAGGCGCCCGACCTGTCGCCGGAGGAGGCCCTGGCGCAGGGCCTTCATCCCGCGTTCGTCACCTCCCAGGTCTTCATGAACGAAAATCCAAGCCCGGCCCACCCCGACGAAGCGCGGTCGCTCGGCCTCACGCCGAGGACCTTCGTGGAGTGGGCCCGCGCCACGTGGCCGTGAGGCGCGTCAGCTCATCCGGCTCACGCCCGAAGGGGTCAGGCGAGGGCCCTGGCGTCAGGCGGGACGCGCCCACAGGTCGCGGAGGTCCGGCGGCAGATCTCCAGCGATGTCGTCACTCTCCCCGCTGGAGATCTGCGCCTGGACAGCGCTGAAGACCGCGCGGACGATGGACTCGGCGTTCTCGGGCTCCACGTCCAGGTCCGTGGCGACCATCGCCAGCATCTCATCCCGGCCGAACTTGTGGGGCGGCGGTCCGGCCTCGTGGCGATCGCACCGCACCAGGAGTTCGCGCAGCTTGTGCGGCAGCTGCGCCTCCAGGTCGTTGTCCTCCTCGCCGAAGAGGCGTTGCTCCAGCACGCACAGCACCGAGACGGCGGCTTCCTGGGCGGCCTGCTCGTTCGGGAATGGGCCCACGTCGCACAGGTATTTGAGGAAGGCCTTGTAGGTCTGCGACGTGCGGGATTCGTGGCGCATGCGGCGGCGCTCGTCGAGTGGAACGGACGTCCCGCGGTGCGTGTGGCTTTCTACCTGCTGACCCGCTCGGGGGATGTTGGGGTCTGCCATGTCTGTCTCCTCGTTGCTCGAAGTGGGTCCAACCCCAAAGCTGAAGTGCTCGGGACGTCAGGGGAAGGAACACGCCGCCCTGCGAGCCGCCCACTTCCCGCAGGCGGGGGATGACGGGGAGCGCCTGCTCCCTCTTCCGTTTCCTCTGTGCGAGTGAATCCGAACCGTTGAGAGAGGCCGCATGGCGCGGCCGCGCTCTCAAGTGAGGTTCCGTCATGCGTGAAAGCCTTCGACCCAGGGGAGAGGCGCTGCGCAGCGCGGCCCGCAGGATCGCGGTGCGGAGGGCCGAGGAGCCGGAGACTCCCATGGTCCAGATCATCACGGAGGCGGCCCGCCACTTCGACCTGTCACCGAGCGAAGAACAGATGCTCCTGTCGGACCTGCTGTCCGGGAGCGAGGAGTCGCCTCACGCCCAAGTATAATGGCCGGCCATGCCGACCTATACCGCGTGGGGCACCCCCATCACGTTCAGTTGGGAGCTCGAGGGGAACACGACCCCGATCCTCCAATGGTTCGCGCCTCCGGGAGTGCAGCCCGGCGCCTGGAAGCAGCTGCCCCAGAACGCGCGCGTGGACTACTTCACGAAGCAGGTGCTTCCGCAGTGGCGCAGGCGCAAGGCCGACCCGGGCATCTGCTACGACGACTTCGTGAACGTGTCGCCGGTCAACTGGGTCAAGTTGACGCAGGAGGTCTGGTTCGAGACCTGGGAGATGCAGTGCACCACCCCCTTCCCGGACACGCCGGAAGGCCTCTTCGCCCAGCTGGATTTCGTCCGGCAGACCTTCCCCAGTGACCGGAACGACTTCCAGGTGCACATCGTCTTCGCACTGCCTGCTGGCGGGGCCGAAAAGAAGCTCTGCAGTGCCCTGTTGATGGGGTTGTTCACCCAGCTCAATGACTACGCGATGGCCAAGCTGTACCGCAAACATCCGGAGATCATCCAGGATCGGTTCTACGGCGCGTCCACCGTGAACCACATCGCGCTGTTCACATCGCTTGTCCGGGGGGACAAGCTCGAGGTCAACAAGGCCAGCGGCTACAAGTTCAACTTCGTCGGCATGCGCAAGAGCTACGACACGCCCGACAAGATCGGATTGGAGATCCGCGAAGGCTGGAGCACGGATTACGACAAGTTCAAATCCTTGATAACGAGGGTCGTCGGGATGCTCGGCACCTTGTCGGAAGAGGCGTCCTATACCATCAAGGCCTCAAAGCCTGACAACGCCGTGCCCTTCACGCTCCTCGAGCATCTGGCATTCATGAGGGACACCAGCCCGGAGAGCATCAACCTCCCTGAAGAGAAGGGCGGCGGAGAGAGTCTCCAGCAATACGAGGATTGCGATGGGCTCCTCTACAAGGAAGCCTGCCGCCTCGTCGAGGCCGCCTCGAATGAAAGCCGGATCAAGAAGATACCGTTCCCCCAGACCAAGGTGACCCCTGACGACAAGCTGCAGTGGCTCAATGATCCCCCTGACGTGTTGTACGCACGCTGGCGGAAGGCGCTGCTTCCCTGGGAGCTGCATCCGGTGTTCGAGGGAAACACGTTCTCCCAGCAGGGCATCGTGGTCGCGCGGACGAAGTTGAAGAACGCGCTGGCTCAATACCTGGTGGGATTGGAGGAGAAGCGCGTCACGCCCACCGACTCCTTCGTGCACGAGCAGGTGAAGACCTTCTTCGAGACCACGCAGCTGTTCAAGTACCTCTGAGGTGCGTGATAGATCGGTCGCCATGAACCTCATTCGACTGTCGGTCGTGGGTCTTGGCGTGGCGTTGCTGTTGACGGGCTGCGGGGGCCGCCGGAGCAACTCCAAGGTGGACTTCTCCCAGATGGGGCCGTCCATCAACGCCAAGCGCTACGCGAACCTGGAGAAGATCGCCGCCAGGGATCTCCCGTGCGACGCGGAGCTGACGCCGCAGTACCTGGGTGAGAACCGCTACCAGATGATCGGCTGCAACAAGGAGGGCATCTACGAGCTGCGCTGCATGATGGGCCAGTGCTCCTGGATTCCCGACGTGAGGCTCCGCGCGGAGTTCGACCTGGGCTGTGCGAAGCAGGACCTCCAGACGACCAAGCTGGATCGCGTCACGGAGGGCGTCGCGGGCTGCGGGAAGCGCGCGACGTACCGGCTGCTGGGAGCGGGGTACGGGTACTCGTGGGTCCTGAACTCGGTCGTGGCCCAGGACGAGGCTCCGGCTTCGGCGCCTGCGGATGAAGTGCCGGTCCCGACGACGCTTTGAGTCGAGGCGCCAGCCGGTCTATCGCGAGTCAATGGGCTGCTTCCAAGAGCCTATTTCGGCAGAAGCGAGTGGAACCAGGTGATGATGCCCAGCGCGAAGTGCAGCATCGCCACGTAGGTGTCCTCTCGCTTCTCCCAGCGCACCAGCAGACGTCGGAAGCGGTTGAGCCAGGAGTGGGTTCGCTCGACGCCCCATCGTGGCGAAGGGCGCCGACGCCGCACTCGCGCAGGACTGAGCTGGGAGCGTCGTCTTAGCGCCCGGATCGTGAAGCCATGCTCCCAGGCCAGCTCGCGCACGGGCCTGAAGGCATACCTACTCCACCGTGGAGAAACTTCGGCGAGCCCTGTTGGCGTGGGCCCACCAGCACAACGAACACTCGTTGCTGGAGCGCTACGATTCCCTCTCTCTGAGTCAGGCCCGGCGATCACTCATACATTCGCAGCAGGTAGCCTGATTGGGACCAACCTGGTGTCTCAGGAATCTGGTGCGGTACAGTGGTTGCTGTCACGCCAGGAAGCAGCGCCGCGGAGACATCGACTCGCGTGAAGCACGCGAATGTCAGGGGGATGTTGGCTCATGTCAGGCGTGAAGGCACAAACCACTCGAGAAACGGCACATGCCCGGTCCACGTCGTCCGTGGGCCCGCGCTTCAATGCGCAGCAGGACCTGGATGCCGAGCGGGCGAAGGTGCGGGACATCCTCGCCCCGCCTCCTTCTGCGGAGTGGGCGTCCTCTGGAGCATCCCCCACATCCGGTCAGGCCCTGGCGCCCGCCACGCGCCACTCGATGGAGTCTGCCTTTGGTGCGGGCTTTGGCGACGTGCGCGTGCACACCTCGCCCGAGGCGGGTGCCGCGGCGCGGGCGCTCGGGGCACGGGCCTTCACGGTGGGGACGGACATCGTCTTCGGCGCGGGGAACTACCGCCCCGGTTTCCCCTCGGGAGAGCGACTCATCGCGCATGAGCTGGCGCATGTGGTGCAGCAGCGCTCGGCCGGCGTGAGCGGGCTGGCGGCCTTTCCGGAGTCCGTGACCACGCCCTCGCACCCAGCCGAGGTGGAAGCGGAGCGGGCCGCCTCGCTCGCGGTGAACGGCTTGCCGGTTCCCCGGCTCACGCCCAGCGCCGGCGCGGTGATGCGCGACGTGAGCATGAACCTGGACGCCGGGCCGGAAGCGGACGTCGTGCCCGTGCGGCCCTCGGCGCGCACCTACCGGCAGATGGTGATGGAGGGGCGGGAAGCCGTCTCCAACGCGCTGGACCCGAAGCAGCGCCATCTCGTGGCGGACCTGACGCACCTCATCGTCTCCGGACAGGACGTCCTCTGGCTCGATGAGAGCGGGAAGCGCAAGGGCACGTTCGCCATGCGACCGGACGCGGTCATCTGGGCGACGGGGTACTACCTGGCCATGGAGTCGGCGCTGGTGCGCCTGGTCGAGCAGAAGAACGAGCGTTGGTGGGCGCCATGGTCCTTCGAGAATGACCAGACGGCCTTCCTGCTCAACTGGCTCCAACCCGCGGAGGCGAAGCGCTTCCAGGCGGAGGTCGCCTCGGTGGGCGCGTTGGTGGCGCTGGTGGGCATTCCCGAGACGAAGCCCGCGGATGACTCCGGCGCGGGAGATGTCGCGAACGCCGAGCGGCTCGTCGCGAAGGTGCGCGAGCGCATTGCCCGGAGCGTCGCCAGGAACGAGGGAGACGGGGGGACTTCCACTCCTGGTGGAGAGGGGAAGGGCGTTCCGGATCGATTGGTGGTCTGGTCCGACGAGCGTGGCCCCTTCGTCAACGTCTGGGCGGACGGGGTCTGCAAGGCCCTGCCCGTGTCGGACGGCGAGACGGAGGAGGTGCTCCAGTCGCGCGTGGAAGAGGCCACCGAGGAGCTGCGCGAGTCCCGCGACGCGGCCAACAGCACGAAGGTCGCGAAGGGGGCGAAGCAGACGGGCTTCACGGGCAAGGACGGCCAGTTCGTGGGGGGCGCATTGCCCGCGGACGTGCCCCGGCTGGCGGGCGCCCGGAATGTCGCCAACACGCTGCCGTACCCCGCGAAGATCGCCAATTACGGCCCGGAGATCACCGTCACCGGCTCGAGCAGCCGCTTCGAGATGATGCTGGATTACGCGTCCGCGGGCTCGACGACCCTGGACCAGGTGGGCGCGCGGATGCAGCCCATCACGTACTTCTGGGACATCTTCGACGTCACGGACATGCAGCCCGAGAGCCGGGGCGACATGCGCAACGCGGCCTTGAGCTCCGCCAACCAGCTCTCGCGCACGGATGCCATCGCTCGCGACTTCGGGCGGAAGATGGGGGACATCGCGGAGGACACGGCGGCGGACGTGGACGACGCCACGTCCGGTTCGGCGCTGTCCGTGGTGGCCACCTGGCCCGCGCGCTCCGCGTGGTTGGGGGTGGTAGGGCTGAGCAACGTGGTGCGCTTCGGGAAGGCGAGCATCAGCAGCTACATCGACCTGGTCACCACGCCCCGGAGCGAGCAGGGCGTGGGGTGGGACCACGAGGGCGAGTTCCTCGTCCGCTGCGTCGCTTCGCCCCAGTTCGACGACGACTCGCCCGTCCGCCGCGCCTCCAGCGTGGCAGCGGTCGTCGTCAAGGTGATGGACGTGAACCAGCGCGCGACGCAGGTGAACGACCAGAACCTCGCGAAGCTCCGGCGACTGGAGGCGCTGCGCGACCAGGCCACGGGGGAGGAGCGCGACGGGCTCGACGCCCAGATCGCGGCCCTGCGACGGGTGGAGACCGCCAGCGTGGCGGAGCTGGGCGGCGATGCGCGCACGGCGCTCGACGAGCGCATCGCGGTGGCGAACCAGCTCGCCGCGGATCGCAAGGGGAGCGTCGCCAGGGACTCGCGGACACCGGCGTCGCGACTGCTGGATGCGCAGCTGGAGCTACAGGGCATCCCGCTGGAGGAGTACCAGCAGCAGCTCGCCCAGCAGAAGGAGCAGGTGGGCCAGCGGCTCCAGCTCATCGGCAAGGTGGGCGCGCGCATCCCGGGGGCCAACTTCCGGCCGGCCGTGACGCTGGTCTCCGAGGAGAACGGTCAGGTCCACGAGCTCGTCATGATGCTGGGCGAGGCGGAGGGCTCGCGCGAGGGAGCGCGTCACTACCTGCTGGCGGACGTCACGGCGCCCTCTCCGAAGGACCGCTACGTCTTCGAGGGGCGCGGCAGTCAGGCGGGGACGAAGGGCCATGCGGAGGCGGTGCGCAAGGCGTTCGTCGACTTCCGGGAGAACAACGGCTACGGGCGCGGCACGCTGGCCCTCCGGTTGCCGAAGGCGCTGGAGGACGCGGCGGGCGGCCCCCTGGGGCTGGAGCCTCGCATGCGCAGCGCCCCGGGCACGCGCGGCCGGGTGATGCAGCGCCTGACGGACCTGGCCACCGTGGCGGAGATCGCGGGCCTGTTCCTCACCGGCCCTGCGGGCCTGGCGGTCGGACTGGCCGGCGGACTGGCGGGGGCCGTCGTCGCGGTGGACAGCCTGTCCCGGCGGCACTCGGCGGGCGCGCTCCAGTGGGACTTCCAGACCCTCATGGACGTCTCGGCCATCGTCGGCGGCGTGGCGGCGGTGGCGTCTCCCGCGCTGTCGGCGCTGCGCAACGCGCCCCGCTGGGCGAAGCGCGTGGAGCGGCTGCAGGGAATCCTCCACATCTACGGCGTCACCCAGCTCGGCTCGACGGTCATCGTCATTCCGTACCAACTCGAGCTGGAGCTGGCGGAGCTGGAGAAGTTGCAGGGGCAGCTCAGTCCGGGCCAGCTGGCGGCGCGGCGGGCGGAGGCCATCCTCGGCGCGGTCCGTTCGGGGTTGATGACGGCGGGCTCGGCGGTGCAGATGCTCCACCCGTCCGACGCGGGCGGCGCGCCTCATGCCTCGGACTCCGAGGACGGCCTCGTCACGCGACCGGCGGAGGGGGAGCCTCGGGTCTCCACGCCGGACGAGGTCCTGGAGCCTGTCTCACGTGAAGCCCGTGCGCCCGGCGACGAGGGTCCGCTGCCCGTGGAGGCCGCGGGGCCGGCGGCGCGGCAGCCCGCGAAGAGCGAACGCGTCACGGCGCTGGAGCTCGAGCTGGGCGACCTCCAGGGCAAGGTGGCCGTGGTGGAGGTGGGTCCCCCGGAGTTGAAGGGGCGCTCCACGCGGGTGCGCTACCGCAAGGGCCGGGTGCAGATCGAAGTGGGACCCGAGGCGGGGCCTCATCAGATCCGCACGCACGTGGAGACGGCGCGGCTCCTGCGCCGCTACGAGGGGCCCATCGGCCACATCCGTCAGCTGCTGAGCCGGCTCGTCCAGGCACTCACGCGCATCCCCGGCTACGGCACGCTCGGCTTCGAGTCCCGGCTGGAGGTGGGCAAGCTGACCCGCATCATCAGCGAGCTGGAGTCCCTCCACGCGGGCATCGACGAACGCATCCAGCGGGTCGGAGACATGGAGGGCTCGGCGCTGGCCCGTGAGAAGGAGTCCGTCCAGCGGGACATCGCGGAGCTGGAGCTCCAGCTCGAACACTATGAGCGACTCGTCGACTCCCTGGAGGCCGGGCGTGGCTATGTCGCCGCGAATTACCATCCGACGACCGAGATCGCGCTCTCCACGGTGAAGGCGGAGCTGGCGACCTTCCGGACCGTGCTCATTGCTCAGGAGCTGACGATCGTCACGAAGCTCATCGACCAGGCGGCGCTCCTCCAGCACCAGGGCCGGGTGACGGGGGTCGAGGCCTGGGTCCAGGAGGCCGCGACACCTGGCACGACGCCCCAATTGCTGAAGCAGCGCCTGGGCGAGCTCTCCGAGGCCGTGAGAAAGGCGTCGTTGTCGCCCGCGGATCTCGTGACCCTGGTTCCGCCGGCTTCGGGGAGCACGGCACCGTTCACGACCGCCGTGACGGCTGGCGGCGGAAAGGCCCGCAGGCAGATTGGGGACCGCGAGAAGGCCGCGCGCGCGTGGTTCTCGGGAGACAGCGTGGCGGCGTTCGACCTCTGGGCGGATATTCAGGTGAGCCGCGGCATTGATCTCGAGAAGGCCCTGGACACCAGTAGAGGGAAGGGAATGAAGGAACCCGACGTGAGGGCCGCCATCGCTCCCGCAGCGAACAGGGTGGCCGAGTGGGATCAGGCCCACCGCCATGTCGCCAACTTGGTGGGAGATCCTCTCCGTCCCGACCTGCCGCATGTACGCACTGAAAAGGGCGTCCGAATTATTTCGGGGACTGCGGAGGCCAGGATGGGAGATCACGAGATCCAGCAAGCCTCCGAAATCCAGGAGCGCTCCAAGGAGACGGTCGTCCTCTTCGACAATAACGCCGCGGGGGTGTCATATCCGGGCATCGACGGCACCATCGGCTCACCGCCACGCGCCATACAGCTCAAGTATATCAAACCGACCTCCGCTGCCCCCGATGCCCCTGATGCCTCCGCGCGAAGCGCGGCCATGGCCGCCCTGGAAAAAGCGCGCAATGCCGGATTCAACGAGGTGGAGGTCTACATCAAGCCGGAAGGCAAGAGCATGGAGGCCGTTCAGGCCGGCTGGGGCGGCCCCTTGAGCTCGGATGGTGGTGGGCCGCCCCGGCAGGTGGGGGACGTCTTCGAGAATCAGATCATCAAGCTCATCGAAATCCAATGTTCCAATGGGGTGATGCGGGTCGAGTTCGTGAACGGAACGTACGTCTTCAATATTACGCACACCTTCTAGGAGAAGTGATGGCGGGACTCTTCATCAAAGCCTTTGCGCCGGGCGTGGGGACCGCCGAGGCCGCGGACCGGCTCGCGGAGGCCCTGGCGAAGACTGGCAGGGCCATCCACTCACGGCAGTGGCGCCACGGGACCGGGCCTTCCCCCTCGAGCGGCCCCTGGCGGTTCTCCTGGCGGGTGATCCGCGCCACCGCGGTAGGCGGCACGGCGTTGACCCTCCAGGACGGACCCGCCGAGAGCTGGGACCTCGACTTCTTCCGGGCGCTGTCCTCGGTGGTGGATGGCGTGGTGGTGGGCATGGACCTGTATGACTCCCTGTCTCGCCGGGGGCTCGCCAGCTTCTTCTCCGGGCGCACGATGGAGGTGTCCCTCGAGGACGTCGGCATCCCGCGCATCGCGCTGGGCGCTCCTCCGCCCCACCTGCTCCTCGGTGACGCCTCCCTGGAAAGCGTGTACGAGGAGCGCTTCGGTAACTTCTGCAACTCCGTGTCCTCCCACTTACGCTGGGGAGAAGTCCTCGAAGAGGGACACTGGGAGGTGGCGCCTCCCGTCACGGACTATGTGCTGGAGACCCTGCCAACCGAGAGCCTCCTGGTGTTGGCGAAGGTCGAGGCGTCGGATTGGAGCGCCGTGGCCGGACGGCTCGCTCCGGGTGGACGGTGGCGCGCGGGACGGACACCGAACACGAAGAATTCCTTCATCGAGCTGCGTCACCCGGGCGTTTTCGACGAAGGGCGCGTCATCGCCATCTCCAAGGCCCTCGCATGTCCCGTCTCGGCCATTGAGTTGGTGTCGGGCGGTTCGCCCTTCCGGTGGGTCGAGGCGAACCAGGGGGACCTGGAGTCGTCGGGCGTGGGCACGACCGGCATGGATTTCTTCAACACGCTCGGCCGCGCCGTCTTCTTCCTGGGGGAGGGACCCGGGCTGGTGTTCGGTCGTGGCTCCGGCGGGTGGCACGAAATCACCGGATGAATCCAGCTGGATTCAAACCCATGGGTCAGGTCGAAAGACAGACCTGATGGGGTTTGGGAAAAAACGCGCGATAAAGCCAAGGCATAAAGTCTGGCGCGTATAGTTGGTGGCTTGGCGGGGCAGTGTTGGGCACGTGTCAGACCCCCCAGATATAAGCCGCATCAACACACGGACCCGGCGCGAGTCGCGCCGAGCGACTTGCGTCATGACCTGACAGGTCGGGCGTCTGATATTCATTTCAAGGAGAGGTGGCATGGCGACCTATCTGCATCCCGGTGTCTACCTGGAGGAGATTCCGAGCGGTGCAAAGCCTATCGAGGGAGTCGCCACGTCGCTGGCTGCCTTCGTGGGCGCGGCGACGCGGGGTCCTCTGGGCACGCCGGTGCTGGTGCACAGTCTGGAGGAGTACGAGCGCACCTTCGGGGCCATCAGCAGTGAGCAGGATGTGATGGGTTTCGCGGTGCTGGCCTACTACCAGAACGGCGGCAAGGACGCGTATATCGCCCGCGTGGCGGACCCCACGGGGGCCGTGGCGGCCACCGCGACGCTGAACAACGCGGATGGGTCGCCGGACCCGGTGCTCAAGTTGAGCGCCACCAGCCCCGGAGCCTGGGGCAACGGCCTCCATTATCGCGTGGTGCGCTCGGCCTCCACGGCGGCGCCAGCCTTCACGCTCGAAGTGGGCCACATGGAGCTGGTGGACGGGCTGCAACGCTTCAAGGCGGACCTGTCCTTCCCGAACCTGTCCATGAACGAGCGCTCACCGAGCTACGCGCTGTCGGTGGTCAACGGCGACTCCTCGCCGGTGCGGCTCGAGTTCGCCAACGCCACCGTGAAGGACCTGGCCGACTTCGGCAAGCTGACGGGCGCGGCGCTCCACGCGACGGCGGTTCCCGCCAACTACTTCACCACCTTCGGCCTCTCGGAGGAGCTGTCGTTCAGCATCAACCTGGACGCGCTGGGCACGCGCAACTTCACCGTCCTGAAGACGCCCCTGGCGCTCGGGGGGACGGACGCGGCCGCGGACGCGGCGAAGGTGGCCGCCGCCATCCAGCAGGCGGTGCGGAGCATCTCCAGCACGGACGCGCCCTTCAAGGACTTCACCTGCACCTACGAAACGGCCACGCGCCAGTTCGTGCTCTCGTCGCCGAAGTCGTCGTACGCCTCCGTGGAGGTCTACGACACGGGCTCGGGCCCCACGCTCGCCAAGGCGATGAAGCTGGACCCTGCCTCCAACCCCACCGCGGCACACGGCGCCGTGATGCTGACGCCCGCGTCGGTGGAGGCCAGCTCGACGGCGAAGCTCGCGGGCGGGGCCGCCAACGCGCCCCGTCCGGAGGACTTCCAGGCCGTCTTCGGTGGCGCGCTGAGGAAGATCCGCGACATCACCACGGTGGTGCTGCCGGGCAACGCGCTGCCGAGCACCGGCGCGGGCAACGGCGCCGTCACCGCGGCGCTCGCGCACTGCGAGGAGATGCGCAACCGGGTGCTCATCGTCGACCCGGAGTCTGGCTTCGAGCTGACGTCGGCCTCGCGCGTGGACCAGCTCAAGCTGCCGACGTCCACCTATGCCGTCGCCTACTACCCCTGGGTGAAGGTGGCCAACCCCTTCTACAAGGCGGAGTCTCCGGGCACGAAGAGCCCCACGGTGAAGGTGGCGCCCTCGGCGTTCGCGGCGGGCATGTGGTCGCGCGTCGACGCGCGCCGGGGCGTGTGGAAGGCGCCCGCGGGTGTGGAGACGGGGCTGACGGGCGTGGCGGGCCTGGAGTTCTCGGTGGATGACGGCGTGCAGGACCAGCTCAACCCGCTGGGCGTCAACGCGCTGCGCGCGCTGCCGAACTTCGGCTCGGTCATCTGGGGGGCGCGCACGCTGGCCACCCGGGCGGACCCAGAGTGGCGCTACGTGTCCGTGCGCCGCACGGCCATCCTCATCGAGCAGAGCGTCTACAACGGCATCCAGTGGGCGGTGTTCGAGCCCAATGACCACCGGTTGCACGCGGCGCTGCGCACCAACATCGGCTCGTTCATGGACGGCCTGTTCCGGGCCGGTGCCTTCCAGGGTGAGAAGGCCTCCGACGCGTACTTCGTCCGCTGCGGTCTGGGCGACACCATGACCCAGGGAGACATCGACCGGGGGCAGGTCATCGTCGTCGTCGGGTTCGCGCCGCTCAAGGCCGCCGAGTTCGTCATCGTCCGCATCCAGCAGAAGCTCCAGCAGTAGGCCCACCGACCGAGGTGATGAGACATGGCCGCACCGATGTTCACGGTGAACACGCACCGACACGATCCGTACCGGACCTTCAAGTTCCAACTGCTCATCGACGGCCGTCCGGTGGCCGGGCTCAAGAAGATGGGCGCCCTGAAGAAGAAGACCGAGGCCATCAAGTGGCGCACGGCGGGAGACCCGTCTCACGAGCGCATCCTGCCGGGAGGCACCAGCTACGACCCCATCACCCTGGAGCAGGGGCTGACGCATGACCCCGTGTTCGAGGCCTGGGCCGCCCTGGTGAACAACGTCGAGGGTGACGCGGCGATGTCCTTGAAGAACTTCCGCAAGGACCTCGTGCTCAACGTCCTCAACATGCAGGGGCAGGTGGCCATCTCCTACAAGATCCTCCGGGCCTGGGTGTCGGAGTACCAGGCGCTGCCGGACCTGGACTCGCAGGCGATGAGCGCGGTGGGCATCCAGACGCTCACGCTCCAGCATGAGGGCTGGCAGCGTGACACGAGCGTGGCCGAGCCCGCGGAGACCTGATGCTGCTGCCGGGTGGACTCCTCCGCGCCGGAGCGCTCCGGCGACAGTTCTCCTTCCGCGAACCGGACGGAGTCCTCGAGCTGGAGCTCGCGGAGCTGGCGCGGGGGCGTGGGTCGCTGCCGCGCAAGGTCTCGCGGGTGTTGGCGGCGGCGCTGGAGCACGTGGGCGGTGCTCCGGTGGACGGGGTGCTCGCGGGTGAGCTGTGTGTCGCGGATCGGCAGTTCCTGATGCGAGGACTGGAGCGGCTGCTCGGCCTGGAGCGGCCGTGGCACACGGTGGTGTGCGGCGCGTGCGGCGAGCGGTTCGACTTCGAACTGCCGGTGTCGCGCTTGCCGGTGAAACAGGCGGGGGAGGGCTTCCCCTTCGCGCAGGTGGAGACGGGGC
>NZ_RAVW01000210.1 GCF_003611585.1 Corallococcus exercitus
CTTCTGCGCCACGGACGCGGGGCTGACGCGCGTGGAGCACCGGCAGGGACGGCTGGAGGCGGTGCGCGAGTTCCCGGATGCGGAGCCGTTCGTGGACGCGGGCCGGGGGCTGCTGCTGTCGCGTGAGGGATTGACGGTGGTGGGGGCTCAGGACCTCACCGTGTTGCGGATGAACTGAAACACAGACAGAGGGGGCTGGACATGACGAAGGCAAATGCGAAGGAACTGCCGCTGCCCGGGTTCTACAATGCCAACCACGCGGCGGAGTACGGCTACGGCCCGAACGCCGGGAAGCTCCAGCGGGAGGCCGGGGCGTGGAAGGCGGCGCAGGGCGTGACGGCGGCGGCCACGGACCGCTTCAACCTGCACCTGCTGCTCATCGACGTGCAGAAGGACTTCTGCTTCCCGGACGGCTCGCTTTACGTGGCGGGGCGCAGCGGCCGGGGCGCCATCGACGACAACCGCCGCATCGCGGAGTTCATCTACCGGAACCTGGGCACGCTGACGAACGTCACCGCGACGCTGGACACGCACTTCGCCTACCAGATCTTCTTCCCGTCGTTCTGGGTGGACCAGGACGACCAGCCGCTCCAGCCGTACCGCGAAGTGACGCGCGAGCAGATTGAACGCGGCCAGGCACGGCCGAACCCGGCCATGGCGAAGTGGCTTTGCGGCGGCAACTACCCGTGGCTGCTCAAGCAGGTGAAGTTCTACTGCGAGGAGCTGGAACGCGCGGGGAAGTACACGCTCTACCTGTGGCCGCCGCACTGCCTGCTGGGCAGCGACGGGCACGCGCTGTCGGGCGTGGTGCAGGAGGCGCGGCTGTTCCACTCGTACGCGCGCGGCATGCAGTCGTGGGTGGAGGTGAAGGGCGGCAACCCGCTGACGGAGAACTACTCGGTGATGCGGCCGGAGGTGCTGATGCGGCATGACGGCCAGCCGCTCGCGCAGCGCAACACGCAGTTCTTGAAGACGCTGCTCACGTCGGACGCGGTGGTGATTGGCGGGCAGGCCGCCAGCCACTGCGTGAAGAGCAGCATCGACGACCTGCTGGGAGAGATTGTCGCGCAGGACGCGGCGCTGGCTCGCAAGGTGTACCTGCTGACGGACTGCATGTCGTCGGTGACGGTGCCGGACGGCAAGGGCGGCTTCGCGGCGGACTTCACGCCGCAGGCGGACGCGGCGCTCAAGCGCTTCGCGGACGCGGGCATGCACCTGGTGAAGTCGACGGATCCGCTGGCGAGCTGGCCGGACCTGCATCTGGCGTGACGTCTGACATTGGCACTGACACGAGGGGAGACACGGACATGAGCAAGGCGAACGGGACGGGTGTCACGAAGCTCTTCGAGGACGCGCACGCGGAGGGCATCCTCAGCCCCGCGGGGTTGCAGACGCTCACGGTGGTGGACCTGGGAGCGCAGATCCAAGCGGGCCTGGGCATCCACGTGGACGACGTGCAGGCCAGCGAGGTGGTGCTGGTGACGGTGATGCCGGATGACTCTGGGAGCATCTCGCACGCGGGGCACACGAAGACGGTGTGCGACGGGCACAACCTGGTGCTGGATGCGCTCCTGGCGAGCCAGCAGAAGGACGGCGTGCTGTTCCACACCCGCTACCTGAACGGGCACGTGCTCAATCCCTTCCGGCCGCTGGAGGACGTGGTGCGGATGCACTCGGGGAACTACTCGGCGGACCTGGGGACGCCGCTGTACGACCAGGCGGTGGTGCTGCTGGGCACGGTGCTGGCGAAGGCGCAGGAGTTCAGCGGCAACGGCGTTCCGGTGCGCACGGTGACGCTGCTCATCACCGACGGCGCGGACGCGGGCTCCCAGAAGGCGCGGGCGAAGGACGTGGCGGCGCTGGTGAAGGACCTGCACCGGGTGGAGAACCACATCGTCGCGGCGATGGGCATCGATGACGGCGTGACGGACTTCCGGCGCGTGTTCCAGGACATGGGCATCGCGGACCGGTGGATTCTCACGCCGGGGCAGAGCGCCCAGGAGATCCGCGCCGCGTTCCAGGTGTTCAGCCAGTCCGCCGTGCGCGTGAGCCAGGGCGCGGCCAGCTTCAGCCGCACGGCGCTGGGAGGCTTTGGGGCGTAGCGGGTGGGCGTCAGGCCCGGAGGAAGTCGCCGAGCAACTGGCGGACCTCTTCCGGGCGCTCCTCGGTCACCCAGTGGCCGGTGTCCCGGAGGATGTGGGGCTCGACCTGGGCCGCCACCGCACGCGCCTGTGCGACGAGGGGTTCGCCCATGGACTTGTCTCCACCAATCACCATCACGGGCATGGGGAGCTTGTTCCGGGCCAGCTCGCGGAAGTCCTTCTTGTCCTGGTCCAACGCCTGGAAGTAGCCCCATGTCGAGTGGAGCCGGCCCGGGGCCGCGTAGGCCTCCGTGTATGCCTGCCGCTCCGCTTCGCCGATCGCCTGGGGGTTGGCGGCGAAGTCGGTCCAGAAATGGTCGAAGTAGATGCGCTCACGTCCCTGCACCAGCTTCTCCGCGGTGGGGCCGTTGAAGGTGAAGTGCCACACCTGCAGGCTGCTCATGACCTGGTCGGACCAGGGCTCGATTCCCGGGAGGAACGCGTCCAGGAGGGCCAGGCGTTCGACCTCGTCGGGGAACAGGCCGGCGTAGGCATAGGCGACCATCAGGCCGATGTCATGGCCCACGACGGAGACCTTGTCGAAGCCGAGCTTCTTCACCAGGGCCCGCATGTCGCGGGCCATCGTCTCCTTGTCGTAGCCCTTCGCGGGGGCGGCCGACGCGCCAGCGCCGCGCAGGTCCGGGATGAGCACGGTGTGCTGCTTCGCGAGCTCCGGCGCCAGGCGCCACCACATGAGGTGCGTCTGCGTGTAGCCGTGCAGGAGGAGCACGGGGCTGCCCTTGCCGCCGATGACGAAGTGGATCCGCGTGCCGTTGACGTCCTCGTCGCCTTCGCGGAAGCCCTCCGGGAAGAAGGGCCGGATGGCGCCTGGCGCCCTGGCTGGGCTCGTCGTGGGGTCTGGCTGCTGGCGTGTCATTGGCGCCTCCGCATGAGAGCGACTTCACGCCTCAGGGTGTGCATGCCTCACGTGCGTGAGGCGCCAGGTCGTGCGGGAGGGCCAGCGCTCGGATTCCCGAGTCCCTCAGGCGTCCTCGGGTGGACGCAGGCGGGACTGGATGAACTCCAGGTACTTCGCGTCGTCGCCGTCGAAGAGCTCTTCGCCTCCGCCCATGAAGGCGCGGGCCAGCTCGTCGGCCGCGCGGGCTTCGTCTCCCAGCTCCAGGGCGCTCTGGCCGAGCCGCAGGTGGATGAAGGGATTGCCGAGCCCATCCGGGGAGTGGACGGCTTCCACGAAGTGCTTGAAGCAGTCCTCGAAGCGTTCGAGCTGGAAGTACATGTCGCCGATGGCGGCGCGCACCCAGGTGTTCTGCGGATGGTCGCGGGTGGGTTCCGGAATCAAGGCGAGGGCGGCCTTGAAGTGTTTCAAGGCCTGTTCGAAGTCGTCGTCGCCGGCGGCCGCGTCTCCCTGGGCGCAGAGGTCGGTGATGCGCTCATGGGTCTCATCCGAAATCGACGTCATCCTGGCTCCGAGGACCGGGGAGACATTCGCGATCCTCGGGGCAGTCTAGCCGTGGGGCAGGAACCTCAGTAGCACTCCAGCACGTCTTCTTCGCGGGAGTAGGGCGCGCCCTGCCACTGGCCGGAGACCCAGGCACTGCCCTCGCCGCAGTAACACCTCCAACGGCCCACTTCATTGGTGAACCCGGGGTCGCTGTAGAACACGCGGCTGTACTGTTCGGTCCCGCTGCAGGGGGGGAGCTGGTCCTTGCGCGTGGCGAGGTCCGGCTGTCGCGCCTCCTCGGTGGGCTCCACACCGCCACAGCCCGCGAGCATCAGGCCCGCCGTCAGCACCACACCGCTCAGGATGGATTGGATGCGCATTGTCACTCCCTGCCTTGTTGGCATTTAAGGAATAACAAGCCTAGCAGGGTGACGTTACGCCGTGGGCTGGAGACGGGTTTGGATGCGAAACCGTGGAGTCGGACTGTTTGCTGGCCGCTGTTGCTGGTGTTCTGGGCGGGGTGCGCCAGCGGACCCACGGTGCGGCTGCGCACGCAGGAGGGGACGCGGACGTATGTCCCGGCGACGTGGGACCGCCGGGTGCCGGTCAGCGCTCGGGAGTTCGAGGAGGCGCTGACGCGGCTGGTGCTGGACGTGCCGCTGACGGTGCGCTCACCGAGGGTGGTGCGCGCGGTGGCGAGGAAGGGCGCGGAGCTGGACCGGGGGCTCGGGTTCTTGCTGCGGGAGCGGTACGGACGGTGGTGCCGGGCGCATGAGGCTCCGGGGGATTGTCTGTCCCTGCTGGAGGACGGGGCGGGCTTCGGCGAACTGGACCGGCTGACGCTCGCGGTGGGCATGTCGTTGGAGCCGCTGCGCGCGAGCATTGGGGACGCGCTGGGGGACACGGTGAACCCGGCGTTCTTCGTGTCCGTGGTGTCGGGAGCGATTGCCTCCTGGGTGGTGCTGGCGGCGGCGCCGGAGCCCGTGTTTACGAAGGCCGCCGCGGTGATTGCCGCCGTGTTCCTGGCGTACGTGGGCGTGCAGTCGTTCCTCGCGGTGGTGCGGGCGTGCGGTGCGCTGAAGGCGGCAACGGACAGGGCACAGACGTTCCAGGAGTTGGAGGAGGCGGCGGAAGTCTTCGCGCAGGCCCTGGGGCCGGAGGTGGCGCGCATCTTCGTGCTCGCGGTGACGGTGCTGGTGAGTCACGGCGTGACGGTGGGGCTGTCATCCGCGCTCACGTTGATGCCGGGCTTCCCGGACGCGGTGCGGCTGGGCACGACGCAGGCGGGCTTCAGCGTGGCGCGCGTGCTGGATGTGAGCGCGGTGGCGGTGGTGGACGGAGTGGTGGAGGTGACGCTCGCGTCCACGGCGGTGGCCATGGCCACGGTGGGCCCACCGCTCCCGAGCAGTCCAGGAGGCCCGGGCAAATGGGTGCAGGTGAATGAGTCGATGTCTGACCGGGCCCGCGACTATCAGGCCCAGGTGACGGGCGCGCCGAAGGGCTCCGCGTACCGCGTCAAGCGAGGAGACGAGGAGGTCGATTTCGACGGTTATGACCTGGAGGAGAATGTTCTGCTGGACGCCAAGGGCCTCGGTTACGAGAAGTTTTTCGGAAAAGATCTCAGTGCGAAGGAGTTCTTCGAGGGTGCTGCTCCCCTGGTGGAGCAGGCACAGCGGCAGTTCAGGGTAGCCGGCGGTACACCCGTTCGATGGGTGGTTGCCGAGGAGAGATTCGCAGCCGCATTGCGTGTGTTGTTCAAGGGCCAAGGCGTTAAGGTGGAAGTGCGTTTCCTTCCTCCCTCGCAATGAGCATCCCGGATCAAATGTCGGACAGGTACTACGTCGGGGCTTACTGGGTGGCGCGGCACGAGTCCGACGCGTCTTGTGCCCGCAGAGCGGAAAGATTGTTTGAAAGCCTGGGCCACCTTGAACCGACGTGGCGCCAGTGGAACGCGACCGGGCGGACCTCCAAGAAGGCCCAGTCACGCTGGTTTCAAACCCACCAAGCCTCCTTCTTGGAGCTGTTTGCTCGAAAGAAGAACCGCATAGGCGACGGCTTCAGCTACTGGTTGTGGACGGGGGGACCGTCCCGGGACGAAGCAATTGCGGTCAATGGCTTCTGCGGCTCCGCGGATGCTGTGCCGACTTCGGTGTGTGTCGTCGATCCCCCTCATCGCGGTGAAGTGGCTGAACGCGTATTGACCGCACCTGTGTTGCGCGAGGTGCTCCTCTCCGCGGTACGCAGTTGGGAGCCAGCATGGGGAGTCGTTGCCTCCCAGCAGTACCGGGACGAGGTGTCGCCTTCCTCCGGGGACGTAGGCACCTTCGTGGGCTGGATGACCTACTTCTCCCGGCAATGGGGCGACGTTCCGCCGCTCCCCGCCCCTGTGCGCGTCGAGCCCGTGGACGACCTGGGAACCCTGGTCATCCTCACGGAGGAACGGTTCACGGTGACGAACCCGGAACACGTCCGGCTGGCCACGGAGGTCCACCAGGTGCTCGATGCAGCCGGTTTACTGCGGGACTTGTGATGACTCATTTGGCCCCCGCCGTCAGGACGACCTCCGCGGCGCCGCTCGGGAGTGGCCCGTGGGTTGGCGGTGAGAAACGGTGGGGACGGGCTGGCTGCTGGTTGATGCTGTGGGTGTTCTGGATGGGGTGCGCCAGCGGACCCACGGTGCGGCTGCGCACGGAGCGGGAGACGCGGACGTATGTCCCGGCGACGTGGGACCGGCGGGTGCCGGTCAGCGCGCGTGAGTTCGAGGAGGCGCTGACGCGACTGGTGCTGGAGGTGCCGCTGACGGTGCGCTCACCGAGGGTGGTGCGCGCGGTGGCGAGGAAGGGCGCGGAGCTGGACCGGGGGCTCGGGTTCTTGCTGCGGGAGCGGTACGGACGGTGGTGCCGGGCGCATGAGGCTCCGGGGGATTGTCTGTCCCTGCTGGAGGACGGGGCGGGCTTCGGCGAACTGGACCGGCTGACGCTCGCGGTGGGCATGTCGTTGGAGCCGCTGCGCGCGAGCATTGGGGACGCGCTGGGGGACACGGTGAACCCGGCGTTCTTCGTGTCCGTGGTGTCGGGAGCGATTGCCTCCTGGGTGGTGCTGGCGGCGGCGCCGGAGCCCGTGTTTACGAAGGCCGCCGCGGTGATTGCCGCCGTGTTCCTGGCGTACGTGGGCGTGCAGTCGTTCCTCACGGTGGTGCGGGCGTGCGGCGCGCTGAAGGCGGCGACGGACCGGGCGACGACGTTCCAGGAACTGGAGGAGGCTGCGGAGGTCTTCGCGCAGGCATTGGGACCAGAGGTGGCACGCATCTTCGTGCTCGCGGTGACGATGCTGGTGAGTCACGGCGTGACGGTGGGGCTGTCGTCGGCGCTCACGTTGATGCCGGGCTTCCCGGACGCGGTGCGGCTGGGCACGGCGCAGGCAGGCTTCAGCGTGGCGCACGTGCTGGACGTGAGCGCGGTGGCGGTGGTGGGCGGAGTGGTGGAGGTGACGCTCGCGTCCACGACGGTGGCCATGGCCACGGTGGGCCCACCGCCTCCGAGCAGTCCAGGAGGCCCGGGCAAATGGGTGCAGGTGAAGGAGTCGATGTCGGACCGCGCCCGCGACTATCAGGCCCAGGTGACGGGAGCGCCGAAGGGCTCCGCGTACCGGGTCAAGCGAGGGGACGAAGAGGTCGACTTCGACGGCTATGACCTGGATGAGAACGTGCTGCTGGAGACCAAGGGCCCTGGATATGAGAAGTTCCTTGATGAGGTGACAGGCTTCAAGTCGTACTTCAAGGGCGACAAGAGCCTGCTACAACAGGCAAGTCGTCAGTTGCGTTTGGCCAGGGATACTCCTGTGCGCTGGATTGTCGCGGAGGAGCGGTTCGCGTTGGTGCTCAGGAGGATGTTCGCCCAGGAACTCATCGAGATCGAAGTCGTCCTGCGGCCAGCCAAGGTCGTCACCCCATGACAGAGTCCTATTTCGCAGGTGCTTACTGGAAGGGACGCAGTGAATCCGTTGAGCAATGTGCTCGGCGTGCCTCGGCGTTCTTCCAGTTCCTGGGCCGCATCGAGCCGACCTGGAACCGCTGGTGCGAAACGGCGAAATCCTTCGAGGAAGCAGCTCGAAAGCAGGTCGCCACGGACGTGGATTCGCTGCGCAAGCACTTCAACAGGAAGGACTGCCAGCTCGGGGATGCCTTCCAGTATTGGCTCTGGGCGGGCACCCGACCCGATGAAGTATCAAAAGTTTCCGGGACATGTGGCTCCGCGGATCCGTGGACCCCCTCCTCCTGTGTCCTGTCTCCGCCTGAGCAAGGTCCGCTCTCAGAACGCATCCTGACCGCGACCATGCTTTCCCAGGTGGTTCGGGAGATGGCGCACATCTGGGAGCCAGAGGTTGGTCTCGCCACTTCGAGTGATCACCTCGTGAGCATGTCCTCGCGGACCAAGATAGGGACCCTTCCTGGCTGGGTCATGTACTTCTCCCGCCAGAGAGGCCCTGTGCCGCCGCTCCCCGCTCCTGTGCGCGTTGAGCCCGTGGGAGAACTGGGCACCCTGGTGGTCCTCACCCCGGAACGCTTCACCGTGACGAATCCGGACCACGTCGCGCTGGCTTCCCAGGTTCAACAGGTGCTCGGCGCGGCGGGCCTGCTGCATCCCTTGCGGTCACTCAGCTGACCCCCTCCGCCAGGAACACCTCCGCCGCCCCCTGCTGACCGCGTGCCTGCGCCTCCATCCGGTGGAACGCCGTGAGCGTCCTCGCCAGGCCGTCCACTCCGCCGAACTGGAACGCCAGCTGCGTGCCGTAGCGGACGCAGCCCTCCACCTTCTTCGCCAGGTGCTCCGTGATGTCCACCGCCCATGGGCGCAGGCCCTGGGGCACGGCCGCGTCGGGACAGGCCTTCGGCTGGCGCACGGCGTAGGGCGTGTCCCGGTAGTAGAGGACGCGGTTCGTGGGCAGGCCCAGCCCCTTCACGGCTCGCACCACCTGCACGTGGTCCACGTGGCTCCCTAGCGCCTGGGGCACGAAGATCCGGTCCGGCTTCAGCTCCCCCAACACCGGCTTCAGACAGGCCGCCACCTTTGCTTCGATGACGTCATCCGGTCGCGGTGGCTGGAACAGCGCCTCCGGGCTCCCGTAGCCCCGGTGCGGCGCTTCCTCCAGGTTCCCCCAGGTCACGTGGTCCACGCCCATGCAGGCCGCGAAGGCCCGGTCCTCCTTGCGCCTCAGGGCCATGTAGTCCACCTCCGGCCCCAGCCCCTTCGATGTCTGACATTGCAGCGCGAAGCCCCTCGGCTCCGGCACCGACCGCGTGAAGACAGTGGCGAGCGCCACCGTCCACCCCTTCGCCTTCAATGCCGCCAACGTGCCGCCGCAGGAGAAGGCCACGTCGTCCAGGTGCGGCGATACGAACAGGGCCGTGCTCATAGGAGGTGCGGCGCCGACCGGAACCGGCAGGTGGGATCCGCGCTCGCCTCCGTCGTCGCCGGGTCGTACAGGTGCGTCCAGCGCGTGTCCGGCCGCGTGCCCGTCAGCCCCGTGTACACGCCCTGAATCCTCCGCCCCACCGCCCGCCACGAATACAGCTCCCGCACCTCGCGCAGCGCCGTGGCCGCCAGCCGCTTGCGCAACGGCGCGTCGTCCATCAGCCGGCCCATCGCCTCCGCCAGCGCGACGCTGTCCCGCGGCGGCACCAGCAGCCCGTCCCTCCCATCCTCCAGGCAGTCCACCACGCCCACCGCCCGCGTGGACACGATGGGCAGCCCGGACGCCATCGCCTCCAGTAGCGTGTTGGAGAACCCTTCCGAATACGTGGGCGACACGAACAGGTCCCCACTCCGGTACAGGTCCGGCGCCTCCGCGTAGCTGGACACCCCTGTCAGCTCCACCACGCCCTGGAGCCCCTCCGCCTCCACCCTGGCGCGCACCGCCTCCACGTCCGGCCCAATCCCAGACACGCGCAGCTTGAACGTCCGCCCGTCCGCCACCAGCCGCCGCACCGCCTCCAGCAGCTCCATCACGCCTTTCCGCGCGTCCACCCGGCCGTGGTACAGCCACACCGGCACGTCCCGCGTCTCCCCCAGCGCCGACTCGTTCCTCGGGTGGAAGCGCTGCGTGTCCGTGGCGCCGGGCACGATGGTGAACCGCTCCAGCGGCGTCCCGTGGTGCCCCCGCACCTCCTCCGCGAAGGACCTGCTTCCAATCAGCAGCGCCCCCGCGTGGCCCAGCACCGCGAGCATCGCCTGCTTGTGCGTCCCGCAGCACGTGCCCACCCAGTGCCCGTCCCCTCCCTGGATGGAGACGACGTTGGGCAATCCCAGCCGCCTCGCCGCCTCCAGCGCCGCCAGGCCGCACGGATAGCCATACTGCGCATGGATGAGGTCGAAGGGTCGGCGCCGGTGCTCGCGGACCACCGTGTCCACCAAGGCATCCAGGTCCTGCTCGAAGCTCGCCGGCTGGCCCTGGTTGATGCGCTGCTCGCCGCGCGACTCGCAGCCCAGCACGTGCGCGCCCGGGATGCCCGGCGGCGGCCCGCCCCCGTACACCGCCATGCCGGCCGGGTCGTTGCGGTACTGGCTCACCATCGTCACGTCGTGCCCGCAGGCCACCAGCTCCCGCACCAAGTTCAGCGCATAGACGCTCATCCCGGAGATGGCCGGGAAGAAGCGCCGGGAGATGAAGCAGATCCGCAGCCCGTTCACGCTGTTCACGCCGCCACCTCCGCGCCCGTCGGCAGGCGCTCCCTCAGCCACTCCAGCGCGCGGGGCACCAGCTCGTGCGCCCGGTGCGCGTCCCGGGACAGCTCCACGCACACCAGCCGGTCGTAGCCCGCCCGCGTCAGCTCGCGCAGGACCGACGGCACGTCCACGTCCCCTTCACCAAACGGCAGGTGCTCATGCACGCCGCGCTTCATGTCCTCCAGCGCCACCGTGCCCAGCACCTGGGCGAACTCGCGCACCGCCTCCGCGGGCGTCCGCTCCTGCGTCACCAGCAGGTGCCCCACGTCCAACGCCAGACGCACCCCGGGCACCCGGGCCTGCAACCGGCGCCAGGCGTCCACCGTCTCCACCAGCATCCCCGGCTCCGGCTCCACCGCCAGCACCACGCCGTGCGCCGCCGCGTACTCGGAGAGCCGCGCCACCCCGTCCACCAGCCAGGGCCACGCGGCCTGCTCCGTCACGCCCGGGCGGGGCACGCCCGCCCAGAAGGACACCGCCTCTCCCCGGCACGTCGCGCACACGTCCACCGCGCGCTTCAGGAACTCCAGCCGCCGCGCGCGGCCCTGCGCGTCCGGGGTGATGAGCGTGGGTTCGTGCTTCTGGCGTGGGTCCAGGAGGAAGCGCGCACCCGTCTCCACCACCAGCCCCAGGCCCAGCCGCTCCAGCCGCGCGGCCAGCTGCTCCGTGCGCCGCTCGAAGTCCGGCGCGAACGGGTCGAAGTGGTGGTGGTCCAGCGTCAGGGCCACGCCGTCGTAGCCGCTGTCCGCGATGAGGCCGAGCGCGTCCTCGAAGCGGTGGTTGGACACGCCGTTGGTGTTGTACGCGAAGCGCAGCGCCATGGCTCACTGCCCCCCGAAGCGACGGCTGGCGAGCACCTTCGGCACCGCGTGGCGGTCCGGCTCCCGGTAGAGCGCGTACAGCCGCCCCACGCGCGCCTCCGCCAGCCGCACGTTGAACCAGACCGGTCCGCCCAGCCGCTCCTCGGCCTCCGGGGTCAGCCGCACCGGCTGCGCTCCCGGCGGCGGCGCCCCGAAGCCCACCAGCGAGTCCCTGCGTTCCAGCAGCCGCGCCACGTTGCGCTCGCCCACGCGGTAGTACGTCATCGTCTCCACTTCCAGCCCCGGCACCAGCGCCTTCACCACGTGCACCTGGCGGCCCGGCGGCGACAGGTCCGCGACCAGGATGTCGAAGCCCGCCGCGTGCAGCTGCCGCACCACGTGGTCGCACCGCAGCGACGGGTCCTCCACCACGGGCGAGCGGGGCAGGTCCTCGAAGCGCACCTTCTTGCGGACCATCAGCGTGCACGCCGTCAGTTCACGCAGCGCCGCGGCCGGCATCCGCGCCCACTCCACCATCGCGTTCAGCGCGCGCGGCTCCTCCGCGTCCAGGTCCACCTGCGGCACGAAGCGGTCCATGTATTCCGGCGTCGCGACCCGGGCCACCTCGCTCAGCGGCCCGTGCATGAACGCCTTGCGCGCGCGGGAGCAGGCGTACTCCAGCAGTGCCTTGCGCAGCGCCCGGTCCCGGTCCGGGTCCGCCGCCTCACCGCACGCCGTCACCATCAGGGGCTGGTCCCCCACGGACAGGTCGCGGCCCACCACGTACAGGTTCACCATGCCGAAGTCCGTGCTGGCCAGCTTCGCCATCACCTCCACGCCCGCCCGGCGGTAGCGCTCCAGGAGCTCGCGCACGTCCGGCGCCAGGTCCGCGCCCTCCAGGTCCAGCACCACGCCCTGGTCCATGGCGCGGTACATGAGGCCGTTGCCGTCGCGCTGGAGCAGCTCCAGCAGCCCGTGCGCCAGCGCCTGGGGCCGCGTCAGGCCCGCGCCCTGGCCATTGGTGATGGGCGTGATGAGCGGCGCCTTCCCCTGCAACTGCCCGGGGTGGATGGCGACGTACTCCTCCGGCACCAGCACCCGCTCCCCGGTGGCCAGCCGCTGCACCTCCACCCAGACCCGCGGCAGGTCGGGCGTATACGGACTGCCCGCGGGCAGCCCCAGCGTGAGCGGATCCACCACCGCCGTGGGGCCCCGGGCGCGCACCAGCGCCGCGTGGCTGCCGTGCACGCGCGGCATCACCTTCATCGCGTACTCGCAGAAGGTCTCCTCCACCAGCTCACCCAGCGCGCCCACGCGCGCCTCCTCGTCCGTGCGGCCGTAGCCGTTGCCGTGCAGCACCGCGCCCGGACCGTCGCCCAGCCGCAGGCTGGCGGAGGCCACGGGGATCCCCAGCCGGTCGATGGGGTCGATGCGGAACATCTGCAGGGCGCCGGTGGACACGGCGCGGTGGTAGGCATCCAGGGCTCGGGCAATGGTCATGACAGTTCCTCCAAGGGCAGGGGACGGGTGTGCGGCATGCCCGCGAGCAGCCGGTCGAACAGCGCCAGCGCGTGCTCGCGGGTGACGCCGCGGGCGAACTCGAACGGGGTGAAGACGTTCTCGAACGGGAGCTGCTTGAGCACCGCGCGGTAGCGGCGCAGCTCGCCGTGGCTCAGCGGAATCGCGTAGTGGAAGCCCTTGTGGCACGACAGCGCCGTGGGCCTGCCCTGCGCGTCCAGGTCCACCTTCAGCACGTCGCCGCAGAACAGCGAGCGGGTGCTCGCGTCGTACAGCACCGTCTGGCCCTCGTAGTGGCCGCCCACGCAGTGCAGCGTCAGGTCCCGGGCCAGCTCCTGCTCGTCGTCCACCGGCCAGCGCACCCGGAAGGCCTTGCTGTACTGGACGGCGTCCCGGTGCAGCACGAGCAGCGGGTCGAAGCGCTCCTGCAGCTGCCACAGCGCCCCGAAGCCGTGCGGGTGCGACGCGGACAGCACCTGGATGCCGCCCAGGACTTCAATGAACTCCAGCGCGGGCCGCGAGTACCAGGGCGCGCCCTCGAAGGCGACGTTGCCCTCCGGCCTGCGCAGCAGCCACCCCGTGGAGCCCAGGCCGAAGGGCGGCGTGCAGGAGAAGGCCCAGATGCCGGGCAGCGTCTCCTCCCAGCGCGTGGCGAGCCGCTCCGACACCTGGCCCGTCGTCTGGAAGTCCCAGCCGTCGCGCGGCAGCGCGTTGCGCACGTCCAGGCAGGTGGGGCAGCCCGTGGGCTGCTCGCGCGGGAAGCCCGGCTGCCACGTGCCGCAATTCGTGCAGGCGTAGCGGGTCAGTGACATGACGGATACGCCTTTCCGTCCTGCGTCGCCTGCGTCAGCAGCCCCACGAGCCGCACGTCGCGCTCCGGCGCGTACGGCTGCGGACGGCCCTCCAGCACGCACGTGGAGAAGGTCTCCACCTGGTGGAGGAAGGGGCTGCGGTCCTCCTCCGGCGACAGGTGGATCCACGTCTCCTCGCCCGTCCTCGCGTCGGTGAGGGACAGGGAGCCGCCGGGCGTCTGGCCCATGGTCTTGTACGCCAGCGCGCGCGCCTTCGTGCCGATGAGCTCCAGCGTGCGCCGGGGGTACGCGTCCGGGCAGTTGTAGGCCACCTGCAACATGCCCAGCGTGCCGCTCTTGAACTGGCCCATCAGCACAGCGCCGTCGTCCACGGCGTAGTCGTGCACGCGCCGCTGCGTCATGGCGGTGAGCGACGCCCACTCGTCACCCAGCACCACCTCCAGCAGGTCCAGGCCGTGCGGCGCCAGGTCGATCATCGCGCCGCCGCCGGCCTGCTCCGGGTCGATGCGCCAGTTGTCCGGCGTCCAGTCCGCGGGCAGCCAGCAGGCGTAGTGGATGCGCGCCTGGGTGACGGTGCCCAGCACGCCCTCCTTCACCATCGTGCGCAGCTTGCGGTGCGCCGCGTGGTGGCGCTGGTCGAACGCGGTGGCGTAGTGCACGCCCGCGCGCTGGCACGCGGACACCATGCGCAGGCCGTCCCGGGGCGTGACGGCCATGGGCTTCTCACACAGCACGTGCTTGCCCGCCGCCGCGCACGCCTCCGTCATCGCCGCGTGCAGGTGGTTGGGCGTGGCGATGTAGACGGCCTCCACGTCCTTGTCCGCCAGCACCGACCCCAGGGCCGTGTACCGGGCGACGTCGTCCGCGGGGATGCGCAGCAGCGCCTCCACGTTCGCGTCGCACAGCGCCACCAGCCGCGCGTTGCTCGCGCCCTGGAGCGCGGGGATGACGTAGTCCCGCGCCACCCAGCCACAGCCCACCACCGCCCAGCCCAGCCTGCGGGCCTTCGGCCTCTGCTCGAACATGATCACCGCCTCTGCTTCGGAAGATTGAGGGGAAGGTTCAGGACACCGCGGGCCCGCTCAGGGCCACACCCCGGCTTCGCGCAGCACGCCGTTGCCGAAGGCCTGGAGGGGACCGGGGTGGATGAGCTCCAGGTCCTCCATCGCCTGGCGCAGCGTGAAGCCCGCGGCGCGCGCGTGGGCCTCCAGCTCCAGCACCCGGTCCAGCGCGTCCGACGCGTTGAAGGCGCGCGCCTCCGCGGAGTCCACGTGGCCGGTGAGCGCCAGCGCCTGCCGCACGACGCCGGCCAGCCGCTCCGGCAGCGTGGCCAGGGCCTCCTCCGTGAGGCGCTTCATGACGGGCTCCAGCAGGTCGCCCAGCAGCGCCTCGCCGCCGTAGCCCGCGTCCGGCAGCGCCGCGTTGAAGAGGTGATGGGACAGCCCCGCCACGAAGGGCAGGGCCGGGGACGCGCCGAAGCACGGGGCGACGAGCACCGCGCCCACCGCCACCGCGTAGCAGTGGTCCGCGTGGCTCTCTTGAGGGGAGACGACGATGCGCGGCCGGCCGGGGTACGTGGCCCCGGCGCGGGGTTGTTGCGCCAGCCGCTCCACGAACAGGGGCGGCGGCGCGTGACAGGCCCCCTCCGGTGTCTGCGCGAGCGCCACGGACAGCCGCTCGCGCAGGCGTGGATCCAACGGCCGGGAGACCGCCTCCAGCCCCCGGCCCAGCACCCGCATCGCCTCCTGCGGAGACAGTCCCGCGCGCTGGAGGACGTCCAGGTCCAGGCCGCCCAGCCGCACCGCCGCCACCGCGCGCGCCGTCTCCCGCAGCGCCACGATGCGCGGGTCCATGCCGGACGCCAGGGCCGCCCACGCGCGACGGAAGCCGTGCGCCGCCAGGCCGTCCGGGTGGTCCGGGGTGCGGATGCGTTTGAGGTCCATCAGCTCCGAGAGGAGCGGGCGGAGCTCCGCCAGACGGCCGGTGGCCGTTGCTTCACGCGCGGGTGCGTTCATGGAGTTCAGCCCCTGACGCGTTCCGGGGTGCGCTCCGCCTGCTGCACGTGGCCCTTGGAGAGCCACGCCATCAGGCGGCGCTGCTGCTCCGGCATGGCGTGCTCCACGGGCTGGCCGTCCTGCGACATGGGGGCCTTGAAGAAGCAGCCCAGCGCGTCGATGACGCCGCCTTCACCCCGGCGCTTGGCCAGGTCCAGCGTGCGCGCCAGCTCCACGACGAGCGGCGCGGCGAGGATGGAGTCCTTGCAGAGGAAGTTGAGCTTCAGCTGCATGGGCTGCCCCAGGAAGCCCGTCACGTCGATGTTGTCCCAGGCCTCCTTGTTGTCCCCGCGCGGGCGGTAGTACTGGATGGAGACGACGTGGTCCTGGACCTTGTAGCCAAGGATGCTGTCCAGGGCGGCGCCCTTGGTGTCGAGCTTGTTCTGCCTCGACGCCGGGTCGTTGAGGGCCTCACCGTCGCGGTTGCCCAGGATGTTGGTGGAGTACCAGCCGTCCACGTGCAGCGCGCGGTCGCGCAGCGCGGGCGCGAGCACCGTCTTGAGCAGCGTCTGCCCCGTCTTGCCGTCCTTGCCGGCGACAGGGGCGCCGGTGCGCTTCGCGAGCATGAGCAGCGCGGGCACGTCCGCGGCGACGCTGGGCGTGAAGTTGGCGAACGGGATGCCGTCCACGATGGCCGCGTACGCGTAGAGCATCGCGGGGCCGATGTCCGGGTCGTTCGCGTCCAGGGCCTTCTCGAAGGCCTCCGGCGTGGCGAACTCCGGACGGGTGAGGTCCACGCTCTTCTCCGTGGAGGCCAGGTTCACCACCACCACGCGGTCCAGCTTCTCGCGGTCCTTGAAGCGGAGGAGGTCCTCGCGGATGGCCTGCACCTGCTCGCGCAGCGTGCGCGCCTTCTTCGCCGCGGTGCCCACGACGTTCTTGCAGAACTTCGCGTTGGAGGCCGCGGGCCAGGGCCGCATGCGCCCCAGCGTGGGCGCCACCGCCTCCAGCTGCGTTTCCGTCAGCACCGCGTGGTTGCGCGCCGCGTGCGCGAGGTCGTCCTCGAACAGGTCCCAGCCGCCGAACGTCAGCGCGCCGTAGTCCACCAGCCCCATGCCCTTCGCGTCCGCCAGCGGCAGCCCTCGCGTGTCCACCCGCCCCCGGCGC
>NZ_RAVW01000211.1 GCF_003611585.1 Corallococcus exercitus
GATGACGACGGCGGAGACGACGAGGGCGACGAGGGCCCCGACGAGGGGGACGCCTCCGCGGGAGGCGCCGCGCAGAACGGCGCGCCCGGAGGCCCCGCGGGCCAGGGTGGACGCCGCCGCCGCCGTCGCCGCCGCCGTCGTGGCGCGCAGGTGCACTTCACCCCGGAGGGCCAGGCCTACCGCATGCAGCCGGGCCCGGACGGGCAGCAGGTGCAGGTGTTCCTGACGCCGCAGGAGCTGGAGCAGTACAAGCAGCGTCAGGCGCAGCAGCAACAGCAGCAGCCCCAGGGTGGCGGCCAGCCGCAGGCCCAGGAGGCCCGCCCCGCGCAGGACGGCGGGCAGCCACAGCAGCCGCAGCGCCACGAGCACCCGCGCCATCAGCAGCAGCAGCGCGGCGGCGGCCATGCCCAGGGTGGACAGCAGCAGCAGCAGAACCTGGCGCCCGTGGAGGGCGTGCTGGACACGGAGGCCAAGGGCCCCAACGCGTTCCTGCGTCAGGTGAAGCGAAATCTCCTGGCGTCGCCGGACGACCCGGAGCTGCCGAAGAACCTGGTGCAGAAGCTGCGCCTGCGGCAGGGCCAGTACCTCACCGCGTTCGCGCAGATGCGCGGCCACAAGGGTGTCATCCAGAAGGTGGACACGGTGGACGGCCGCCCGCTGGACGGCGCGCCCCGGCTGCCCCACTTCGCGGACCTCACCTCCGTGGACCCCACCGAGCGGCTGAAGCTGGAGAACGGCCACAAGGAGATGGTCACGCGCGTGTTGGACCTCATCGCGCCCATCGGCAAGGGGCAGCGCGCGCTCATCGTCGCCCCGCCCAAGACGGGCAAGACGATCATGCTCCAGCGCATCGCGCAGGCCATCATCCAGAACCACCCGGAGTGCCACGTCATGGTGGTGCTCATCGACGAGCGCCCGGAAGAAGTGACGGACATGCGCCGGAGCATCAAGGCGGAGGTCATCGCCTCCAGCTCCGACCGGCCCACGGGCGACCACCTCAAGGTCGCGGAGCTCGCGCTGGAGCGCGCCCGCCGGCTGGTGGAAGCCGGCAAGGACGTGGTCATCCTCCTGGACTCCATCACCCGCCTGGCGCGCGCCTACAACAAGGAAGTCGACAGCTCCGGCCGCACCATGACGGGCGGCGTGGACAGCCGCGCCCTGGAGCGCCCCAAGCGCATCTTCGGCGCCGCGCGCGCCACGGAAGAGGCGGGCTCGCTCACCATCATCGGCACGGCGCTCATCGACACCGGCAGCCGCATGGACGAGGTGATTTTCGAGGAGTTCAAGGGCACGGGTAACTCCGAGGTCACCCTGGACCGCCTCCTCGCGGAGAAGCGCGTCTTCCCGGCCATCAACATCGCCCAGTCCGGCACGCGCAAGGAGGAGAAGCTCTTCACCCTGCGCGAGTACGAGAAGGTGAAGAAGCTGCGCCAGATGCTCTTCTCCGTGAAGCCGGTGGAGGCCATGGAGGCGCTCGTCAAACGGCTTGGCCGCTACACCTACAACGACGAGTTCTTCGACGAGTTGTAGGCCCGGCGCTGGCCGCCCGCGCGGGGGTGGTGTGGCGAGCCCTGGATTGCGTAAGGTGAGCGCATGATTCAGGGCTCGGGCCGCTGCCACTACCACCCGGACCGCGCGGGCCTGGGCGTCTGCGTGGAGTGCCGGCGCGTCATCTGCCGCGAGTGCACCACGCAGTTCGAGGGCATCAACCGCTGCGCCAGCTGCCTCGACACGCGCCGCAAGGCGCTGGAGGGGCCGCCGCCCCGGCGCGAGTGGAGCGTGGCGCACGTGGTGCTGGCGCTGCTCGGCGTCGTGCTCGTGTGGGGCGGCGTGCTGCTGGCCGCGCACGCGGTGGGCTGACGCGATGGCCGTCTCCGCATTGGAATTGCGGCCCCGGGGTCCGGTGGCCTTGATGGACGCGGCGCTGCGGCTGTGCGCACGCGACGCGGGCGTCTGGGCGCTCACGCTGCCCGGTGGCGCCGCGGTGGTGGCCGCGCTGCTGCACCTCCTGGACGCCGTGGAGCATGGGCGCTCCCCCACCCTGCCCGCGCTGTACGTCACGCTCGCGTGGTTCCTCCGGGGCGTGGGCCAGGGCGCGGCGTGCCACTACGTGCAGGAGGTGCTGCTGGGCGCGAAGGCGGAGCCGTCCGTGCGGCAGTCGCTGCGCGCGGCGCTGGCGCGGCTGCCCAGCCTGTTCATCGCCGTGGCGTACCTGGCGTTCTTCAACGTGCTGACGCTGACGTTCTCGCTGGGCATCGCGACGATGCTCCTCTCCGCGCAGGGCGTGGGCTACGCGGCGACGATGCAGGGCCGGGGCAGCCCCTTGAAGCTGTACGCCGTGGGCTCGCGGCTGCTGGGCCCGTCGCGAGGGACGGCCACCGCGGTGCGCTGGCTGATGGCCGTGCAGGTGCTGGTGTTCTTCAACCTGCACGTGGGGTTCAACTTCCTGCTGTACCTCGGACGTCAGCTCGTGGGCATCGACCTGACGTTCGCGGAGCGGTTCGCGTCGTTGGACAACCCGCCGTGGCTCGTGTTCCTCGCCGCGACGACGTTCGCCCTCTTCGAGCCCCTGCGCGCGGCGACCGCCACGCTGCTGCTGGTGGACGGACGCGTGCGGCAGGAGGGGCTGGATCTGCTGGCCGCCGTGCAGCAACTGCCAGAGCGGAGCAAGAAGGCCGGCACGCTGGCGTCGAAGGGCGTCGCCGCCGCGCTGCTCCTCGCCACGGGCCTGCTCCTCGCCGTGCCCACGCCGGCGGAAGCGGCGCCAGAGGCCGCGCCCGTGGACCGAAAGGCCGTGCGCGCCCGGCTGGTGAAGGTCGCGACGACGTGCGAGCTGCCCGAACAGGTGGAGGGCCCGGCGCTCCGGGGCTTCGATGCGCTGGACGCGCGTGAGACGGCCAAGCTGGAGCGCTTCGTGCGCCGCCTGGAGCAGCAGGCCTACGACGACGAGGACTGCGACAGCGCGGCGGTGACGCTGGAGCAAGGGCTCGCGCAGGTGACGGCCACGGCCGAGGCCCAGGCGCGCGCCGACGCCCGGGCGGCGACGGAGCGGGCGCGGTCCATCCTCGCGCGGCCGGAGTTCCAGGAGCGTCCGGAGAAGGCCCCGTCCGAACCCAAGGAGGAGGAGGTCCCTCCGGAGGCGGGCTGGTGGCGCCGCTTCATCGACAAGCTGGGCGAGTGGCTGAGGGACTTCTTCAAGCGCCATGATCCGCAGCCCAAGTCGCGTGAGACGGCCCTGCCCCTGAGCGGCGGCGCAGCGGCCAACGTCCTTGTCGTGCTGCTGGTCGCGCTGACGCTGGCGGTGCTGGGGGTGGTGCTTGTGAGCGTCCTGCGGCGCAAGCGCGGGGACTCGGGTGCGGCGCTGGACGTGCGCACCGTGGATGCCGCGGCGCTCGCGGACAACCCGGACCACGCGCTGTCCCGTCCCCCTGAAGGCTGGGCGCACCTGGCCGACGCGCTGGCCGCGAAGGGCGAGTACCGCGAGGCGGTGCGCAACCTCTACCTCGCGCTCCTGTCGCGCCTGCACCGCGACGGCGCCATCCACTACGACGAGACCCTCTCCAACTGGGACTACCTGCGCGCGTTCCGCGGCCGCCCCGAGGTGAAGGCCCCGTTCCGTGAGCTGACGCGCCGCTTCGACTTCGCGTGGTACGGCAACGTGCCCGTGGGCGCCGACGGCTACACCGAGTTCCGCGCCATCACCGCCCCGTTGCTCGCGGCGCCGCCCGTGCAGGAGGCCGCCGGTGCGTGACCGTTTCCCGCTGCTCGTGCTGGGGAGCCTGCTGCTCGCGGGCGTGCTCGGGACGTTCCTGGTGCGCGGCGCCCAGCGCGGCGGCTTCGCGGATCCGCTGTCCACCTTCCGCGCGGAACCGGACGGCGCGCGCGCGCTGTACCTGCTCGCGCAGGAGAGCGGCCTGCCGGTGACTCGCAACATGGCGGACCTGCGCCTGCTGTCCGGCCATGAGGCGCTGGTGCTGCTCGCCGTGGAGGTCCAGGACTCGCACGAGGAGGATCCGGATCAGACGCGACTCGCCTCGGATCCGGACGCGGGCGTCGACGACGAGCAGGCGCCGCACCAGGGCTTCAACGCGCTGCGGGCGCAGCAGCTCGAGGATGACGAGGTCGAGCGCGTGCTCGCCCATGTCCGCGCCGGAGCGTCGCTCGTGTACGTGCCCTGGGGCTCGCGCGAGAACGCGCTCCTGGATGAATTGGGCGTGAAGCTGGACAAGGCGGACGTGACGCTGCCCATGCGCACGCTGGTGCCTCCGCTGCCCACGCCGTACACGCTGGGCGTGGAGCGCGTGGAGGCGAAGGTCCAGGCCTACCTCCGGCTTCCGGAAGGCGCGGTCACCGTGCTGGAGGATGAACGCCTGGGCTTCCCCGTGGCGGCGGTGATTCCCGCGGGCAAGGGCCGGGTGCTGGTGGTGGGCGCCCCCGAGCTCGCGATGAACCCGGCGCTCGCGCGCGCGGACAACGCGCAGTTCTGGCTGAGCGCGCTGGGCGCCATGGGCCCCGGCCCCTACGCCTTCGACGAGTTCCACCACGGCTTCACCAACGAGCGCTCCCTCGTGGACTTCGCGCGCCGCTACGGCCTGCACTTCGCCGTCGCGCAGCTGCTGCTGGGCGTCGTGCTGTGGGCGGGCGCGCTGAAGCGCTTCGGCCGTCCCCTCCCTCCGCCTGAGTCCATGCGCGTGGGCGCCACGGACGCCCTCTTCGCCATGAGCCGCCTGTACCGCGAGGGCCAGCACCACGCCTTCGCCGCGGGCCTCATCTCGCGCGGCCTCACGCAGCAGCTGGCGCCGCTCGCGGGACTGCCCTCGCACTCCACCGCCGACGCCGTCGCGGAAGGGCTGCGGTCGCGCGGACGCCAGGACCTGGCGGCAGGGCTGCTCAACGTGGCCGGCCAAGCCGCCACCGTCCAGAAGGACGCCGACCTCCAGGCTCTCGCCACCTCCGCCGCGCACCTGCGCGAGCGCATCCACCCCGCCGGCACCGGCCGGCCTCGACCCGGAACCCCATGAACGCCCCGCCCTTCTCCCCTCCTCCCTTCCCGGACAGCGGCAACGCCGTGCGGTCCGCGAACGCCATCCGCGAGGGCGTCCTCGCGGAGGTGCGCAAGGCCGTGGTCGGGCAGGACGAGCCGCTGGAGCTGATGCTCTGCGGGCTCGTGGCCGGCGGGCACATCCTCCTGGAGGGCGTGCCCGGCGTGGCCAAGACGCTGATGGCCAAGGCGCTGTCGCGCAGCGTGGGCGCGGACTTCAAGCGCATCCAGTTCACGCCGGACCTGATGCCCG
Source organism: Corallococcus exercitus (assembly GCF_003611585.1). Lineage (GTDB taxonomy): Bacteria > Myxococcota > Myxococcia > Myxococcales > Myxococcaceae > Corallococcus > Corallococcus exercitus. Next base: position 5,295 of record NZ_RAVW01000211.1, read on the forward strand.
CGGACATCCTGGGCACCAGCGTCTTCGACCTGAAGTCGCAGGCCTTCGTGCTCGCGCGAGGCCCCATCTTCACGGACCTGCTGCTCGCGGATGAGATCAACCGCGCCCCGGCGAAGACGCAGTCCGCGCTGCTGGAGGCGATGCAGGAGCGCACCGTGTCGCTGGAGGGCAAGAACCTCCAGCTGTCGCCCATGTTCACGGTGTTCGCCACGCAGAACCCGGTGGAGTCCGAGGGCACGTACCCGCTCCCCGAGGCGCAGCTGGACCGCTTCCTCCTGAAGATCGACGTGGGCTACCCCGCGCCGGAGGAGGAGGACGCCATCCTCGACTCCGTGCACCGGGGCTTCGACTCGGGCGACCTGGCCCGGGCCGGCGTGAACGCGGCGGTGACGAAGGACGGCCTGCTCCAGGCGCGCGCGGCGCTCAGCGCGGTGAACGTGGAGCAGCCGGTACTCAGTTACATCCGCAAGCTGGTGGCGGCGACGCGCGGCTCGCCCAACATCCGCCTGGGCGCGGGACCGCGCGCGGGCGTGCACCTGCTGCTCGCGTCGAAGGCGCTGGCGGCGCTGCGGGGCCGCGACTTCGTGACCCCGGACGACGTGCGCTTCCTCGTGGGCCCGGTGCTGCGCCACCGGCTGCTCCTGTCGCCGGACGCGGAGCTGGACGGAGCCACGCCCGCGGAAGTGCTGCGCGAGGTGGTCCAGGGCGTCGAGGTCCCCCGGTGATTCCTTCCGAGCGCCTGTGGGGGCTGCTCGCCCTGCTCGCGCTGCCCATGGCGCTGGCGGGCTTCTTCCCGGGCCTGGGCGGCGCGGTGCTGGCGCTGGACGCGCTGGCCGTGGCCCTGGCCGTGTTCGACTTCCTCCAGGCCCGCCGCGTGCGCCTGGAGGTGGAGCGCACGCTGCCGGAGCGCCTCAACGTCGGCGTGGCGAATCGCGTGGAGCTGCGGCTGGTGCACCGGGGAGGCGGCACGGTGGAGGTGCGCGTGAAGGACGAAGCGCCTCCGTCCTTCACCACGGAGCCCTCGGAGGCCACGCTGCGCCTCACGCCGGACAGCCAGACGCAGTGGGTGTACCGGGCCACGCCCGCGAAGCGCGGCAAGTTCAGCTTCGGCGCCGTGCACGTGCGCGTGCGGGGCCCGCTGGGACTCGTCTCGCACGAGCGCGCCTTCCCGGCCGAGCGCTCGGTGTCCGTGTACCCGGACCTGCGAGGCGCCCGGAGGCTGCTGCTGTCGGGCGCGGCGCTGGACCTGGTGAACCTGGGCCTGCGGCAGCTGCGGCGCGACGGTCAGGGCAGCGAGTTCGCGCGCCTGCGCGATTACGCCCAGGGCGACAGCGTGCGCGACGTGGACTGGAAGGCCACCGCGCGCCGCGGCCGGCCGGTGACGCGCGTGCTGGAGTCGGAGCGCTCGCAAGCGCTGCTCATCTGCGTGGACGCGGGGCGCTCCATGGCCGCGCAGGTGGACGGCCTGACCAAGCTGGATCACGCCGTGAACGCGGCGCTGTTCCTGGCCTTCGTGGCCATCCGCAACGGGGACCGCGTGGGCCTGGCCCTCTTCGCGGATGGAGTGAAGGCCTACCTGCCGCCCGCCGCGGGCCGGGGCCAGTACCGCAAGCTGGTGGACACGCTCTACTCCGCGACGCCCAGCCTCACGTACGTGGACTACCTGGCGCTCTTCAAGGAACTGAACGTGCGCCTCAACCGGCGCAGCCTGCTGTGCGTCTTCACCGACTTCCTCGACGAGGAGCAGGCCAACACGCTGGTGGCCCCGCTGCACCGGCTCGCGCGCCGCCACGTCCCGCTGTGCCTGTCCGTGAAGGACACGGCGCTCCAGAAGCTGCTGCGCACGCCGCCTTCCGGACCAGAGGAAGCCTTCCAGCACGCGGTGGCGTCGGAGCTGCTCACGGACCGCGAGGTGCTCAAGGCCCGCGTGAGCCGGGGCGGCGTGCAGATGCTGGATGTGGCACCGGACGAACTGAGCCTCGCGGCGGTGAACCGCTACCTCGACATCAAGGCGCGCGGCGTCCTCTAGGAGGCGGCATGGCCCAGTCAGCATTCGTGGCAGCGGACCTCACGGCGGAACCCGTGGACGACAGCGAGTCGCACGTCCTGCAGCCGCTCCTGGACCGCTGCGAGGACTACCACCAGGTCGTCTACGGCCGCCCCGCCCTCCCGGATCAGGCCCGGAACATTCCCAGCCAACGTCCTCCAGGTCTTGTCCCCGGCCAGGGCCACTTGTTCGCGCTTCGCGATGCACGAGGCACCCTCGCGGGGATGCTGGAAGCCCTGCGCGACTATCCCGCCCAGGGCGAGTGGTACCTCGGGCTCCTGCTCCTCGCACCGGAGGCCCGGGGCCAGGGCCGGGGCGAGGCCGTGCTCAGCGCCTACGAAGCCCATGTGCGAGCGAACGGTGGCCGGCTGCTGCGGCTGGCGGTGGTGGAGCGCAACACGGCCGCGCGCCGCTTCTGGGAGCGCGTGGGCTTCCAGCCGGAGCAATGGGTGGGCCCCATCGAGCACGGGCTCCGGTGGAACCGGGTCCTGAAGATGACGAAGCAACTCGGCCCACCACCCAGCGCATAACGATCTCAGCGGTAGCCTTTCACCCTCCAAATATAGTCACGAGCCGCATTCACTTCGGCGGTGCGTCGATTCGCTCGTTCCTGGGCCACTGGATTTCTCCCGGCACGGTCAGGATGACATTCCATGACACGATTCCGGTAGGCAGACCGAACTTCTGTCTCCGAAGCATCCAGCGAAAGGCCGAGGAGCTCATATGCCATTCGCAGGGGCTCGTCTCTATCGTTCTCGTCGACAGGGAGCGTCTCTTCCGCCGCCGAAGCCGACTCCGAGAATAACTGCTTGATCTGCTCGACAAAGAACGCCGCAGCGCGATCGCCAGCGGCCCAGACACCCATATGGGTGGCAATCTTCACCACTTCCGGGCTCTTCAGGAAAAATCCAGCGAAAGCAGTCGCTGCGCCAGCCAAAAGGAGGCTTCCATCCTGATCAAGGTCGACTGCTGCCGGATGAAAAGCCACTGGGGCTCCCCTGATAAACAAATAATACCCAGCCGGTGGATGCCCCTCGTCGCTCAAAGGTACAGCCAAATTTTGAAGTTTTGCTTTTACAACAGCCTTCACCCACACGGTCCATTCGACCTTAGACGAGTCGACGACGCCCAACCGAACACGGGGATGATGAAACAACCCGAGCCTTGCGGTGATCGCATAATGGAAATCATCGGAACAAGCGCCAGGGCCCAGTTTGATCAAGCAGCAAGGTGCTGAAATGAAGTTGAGCACTTCACCAGTGCTTAACTGTTTGACCAAATGTCGCACATCGAACTCGTCATCCGAATTCGGCGCACCGCGTTGAGCTGCTTGCATGATGGCCTCTTGACTGGTCAGGTCGGTAGGCGTTGCTCACAACCGACGCGTGGGATGCTCAACCTCAAACAGCATCTGCCCTTGTCAAGGAGCGATGTCGCAGTGACAGTTGCGCGGCCGAATTTCACAGGAAATTCAAGCGCCTGCGAAATTGCGATGGAAAATCGAGGTACTGAGATGAGCGAGTTCTCAGCAAACCTCTTTTCAAAAACAGCTTAGCTTCACTTGAAAAGTACAGCCGGACAGTGAGGCCTAGACTTCGCGCAGCCAGCCCACGAAGCGCGTGTCGGGCACGTCGCCGCGCACGCGGTGCAGGCCGCGCTTGAACAGGGCGTAGACGCGGAAGAAGCGCTCCAGCCCCGCGCGCTCGGCGGGCGTCATCGGGTGCGTCCCGCACACCACCTTCGGGTCGCCCTTCCCCGCGTCGATGAAGCCCAGCACGGCCACCACCGGCACGCGCACGCGCTGCCCCTGCGCCAGCCGAGGCCCCAGCACCACCGCGTCCAGCGGGTCCCCGTCATCCGACAGCAGCCCCGGGATGGAGCCGTAGTTGTACGGGCACGGCAGCGGCGACACGAAGTCCACGGAGCCGTCCGCTCGCCGCTTCACCAGGGAGAAGCGCGGACACTCAATCAGCACTTCCGGCTCGCGCGGCAGCGGAGGCACGGCCAGCTCCGACCCGCTCATCCCGCCAGCTCCGCCGTCGCCCGCGCCCTGTCCCGGCGTCCGCGCAGCCAGTCCGACAGCAGATATGCGTAGACGCCCGTCCCCACCGTCAGCGCGAAGGTGACCTTGAAGGCCACCGACAGCTTCGGCGGGTGGATCTGCGACACGGTGCCCTCGATGAAGCCCGCGAGCACGAACAGCACCAGCGTGCCGAACAGCAGCTTCACCGCCGTCACCGCCTCCTTGCGCAGCGCCTGCCCGCGCGACAGTCCCCCCGGCGCCACCATGCCCCGCGCGATGACGAGCCCCGCCGCGCCCGCGATGCAGATGGCCGTGATCTCCGGGATGCCGTGCGGGAGGATCCACGCCCAGAACCACCCGGCCATCCCCTTCGCCGCGTACACCTGCGCGAGCGCCCCCAGGAACAGGCCGTTGGTGAACAGCATCACCGCCGTGCCCAGCCCCAGCGTGATGCCCAGCGCGAACGCCAGGAAGGCCACCTGGATGTTGTGCGTGAAGAGGAACGTCGTGAACTGCGCCTGCTCCTCCACGGACATGCCCTTGCCCGCGGCCTCGTCGGCGGCGCGCTTCACGGGGTCCATGCTCAGGTGCTGCTCGGGCACCAGGTAGTGCGCCGCGTCCGGATCCACCACCATGCCCACGTAGCCGAAGCCCGCGCCCGTCAGGAACAGCAGCACCGACGCCACGTACATCCGCCACTCGTGGTGCAGCAGCGCCGGGAAGCCGCGCGCGACGAAGGCCCACACGTCCGCGAACCGGGGCCGGCTGCCCGGGTACGTCAGCGCGTACGCGCGGCCCACCAGGTCGTTGAGGTACGCGCTCACGTCCGCGGAGCCGCTGCGCGCGCGCACCCACAAGAGGTCGCTGGAGACGGCGCGGTACAGCTTCCCCAACGAGCGAGCCTCGTCCAGGCTCAGCTTGCGCAGCCCCTCGCCCTCGGACTTGTCCAGCAGCGACTCCAGCTGCTGCCAGCGCGGCCGCCGCGTCTCGATGAACTCCGCCATCTCCATGGGGCCACTCTAGCCGAGCAGGGGAAACGACGAGGCGCCGGCCGCCCTCCCGTTTCAAGGGAGGACTCCGGCGCCCCGGTGCTTCAGGAACGCGAAGCGCTACTTGATGAGCTTCTCGAGCGGCTTCGCCTCGGAGGAGGCCTGGGCCTCGGTCCACTCGACGACGGGCGTCTGCCACGCCATGCCCGTCTCCGCCGGGTCGCTGTCCAGCTTCTCGAAGTCGAAGCCGTCACCGCCGAAGTACAGGTACTCCACGGTGGCCACCGTGTACTCCTTCTGCGGATCCAGCGGCTTGCCCTTGGCGTCCTTGAACTTGCCCTTGCCCGCCGGGGTGAAGCCGGCCACGAGCGCATCCGGGTTCGCCAGCTGCTTCGCCAGGTCCTCGCCCTTGAGCTTCACGGTGAGCAGCGAGTTCTCGAACGGCAGCGCCGAGTACACGCTGCCCAGCGTCACGTCGCCCTTGGCCAGGCCGCCCCGGATGCCGCCCTTGTTGAGGATGGCCCCGTCGGTGTTGAGCTGCGAGCGCACCGCGCCCGCCACCCACTTCGCCATCAGCGGCGAGTCCTGCGGGATGCCCGTCTTGGTGAAGCCGATCTTCCGGCCCAGCGCCTGGTCCACCTTCGCCTGCCACTCCGCGATGCGCTTCGCCGTCTCCGCGTCCGGCGTGCCGCCGGAGACCTGGACGACCTTCGTGTCCACGCCGGTCACCTTCTGGCCCGCGGGCTTCGCCGGGTCGAACTTGAACTGCGCGCGCAGGTACGACTCGAAGCCGCGGCCCAGCGACGCGTAGGTGGTGTCACCTTCCGTCTTCACGCCGGGGGCATCCGTGCCGCAGCGGCCACCGGCCACCAGCGACACCTTCCAGTCCGCGTGCTTCGCCAGCACCGGCTGCAGGTCCGTGGGGCACTGGTCCGCGACGATGACGACGACGTCCGCGCCCGCCTTGCGCGCCTCGGGAACCGCGGTGCTCAGCGCGTCCTCGTTGGGCGTGACCTCCAGGCCCTCCGCGCGGCCGGACATCGCCGTGCGCACCGTCTTCTGCGACGTGAGGCCCACCACCGCAATCTTCAGGCCCCGGCGTTCGTAGACCTGGAACGCGGGCATGGACAGGTCCTTGGCCAGCGACGCGTCCGTCACCTTCAGGTTCGCCGCCAGGAAGGGGAAGCCCCCGGCCGCGCGGTTCTTCAGGAAGGAATCCTTGGCGTACGACAGCTCGTGGTTGCCCAGCGCGGAGGCCGCATAGCCCATGTGCCCCATCACTTCGGCCGTCGGAGCACCCAGGAAGAAGGAGGAGATGGCCGGGCCCGTCCATAGGTCGCCCGTCGTCAGGGCGAGCGTGCCGGCATCCGCACACGTCGCCTGGCCGTCCTTCAGCGGACCGGCACAGTGCTTTTCATCGGTCACCCAGCGGCCCATCAGCTCCGCGGCGCCACCCTTGCCCTCGACGGGCAGGAGCTGGCCACGGGCGCTGCCGGTGACGAGCACCGTCACCTCATTGGGCACGGCGGGCTTCGCGGGCTCGGCCGCGGCAGGCGGCGTGGCCGGAGCCGGCGGGGGAGTCTTCTCACAACCCGCGAGGGCTCCCAGGGCGAGGACCAGCGCGCCGGACGACAGCGTGAGCTGGCGGGAAGGACGACGGAAGGGACGCAGCGAGAGAGGGTTCGGGTTCACGGCCGGGCCTTTAGCACATCCCCGACGTGGTAGCGTGGCCCAATGACGGGCATGAAAGGCAAGGATTTCAAGCCTTTACAGGAGGAGAAGGACGGCGGGACTCCCGGTGGACAGGGAGACTCCTGGGGCCGGAACTTCGCCTCGGAGCTGTGGGGCGAGGTCCGGGGCGGCGCCGAGCACTTCCAGTCCACCAAGGGCCAGCTGCCCCAGGGCCGCATCCGCCAGTTCTTCTACGGCGTGGCGCTGCCCTTCCACATCGCCCGCGTCACCCTCGCGAGCCCCGCGGCCCGCGCCACCTACGTGAAGGTGACCGCGCTCCAGACGGCGTTCCTGCTGGCCATCGCCGCGGGCTGGGCGTTCAACCAGTTCGAGCGACAGGAGTCCGACCCGAAGCCCGCCATCTCCGAGGCCGCGCGCAAGAAGGCCGAGGCCCGCATCGAGCAGCGGGCGAAGGAGCTGGAGGCCGCGCTGAAGGCCCGAAAGGGTCAGGGCACGGCGAAGGGTGACGCCGCCGACGTACCGAAGGCGTTCGCCGCGCTCCTGGAGGAGGCGGTCAACGCAGGGAAGAGCGGCAGCCTTCCTCCGGATGAAGCCGCTGCTGCCGCCGAAGAGGCCGCGGAGGAAGCCGAAGACGCAGCGGAGGACGCGAGACAGACCCCTCAGGAGGCGCAAACCCCGCCTTCTTCGGAGCGCGCCACCGCTGACGATGAGGCGATCCCTTCTCCGGAAACAGACGCGGAAGCGGAAGAGGAAGACTCCCCGGGCGACTCGCTCTCCGCCCTCATCCGCGCGGAGGTCCAGAAGGCCCTCCAGGACGTCCCGGAGGCGAAAGCCAGGGGTCCGCGCGTCCAGAAGGAACCCCAGAAGAAGGGGTTCAACATCGACATGCCCACGGTGCGCGACGGCATCTTCTTCCTGGGCAGCTGGGAGTTCTGGGCGCTCTTCTTCGGCTCGTTGAGCGTGGTGCAGTGGATTGTCGTCGCGCTGTCCCGCGACTACCACACGGTCATCTCCCGCGAGGCCAGCCTCGCCACCGGCGTGCCGCCCGAGGACCCCGAAATCACCCCGCGCGTGCGCATCAACGTCCCCTGGATGCGCGCCAAGCTCCAGCGCCGCTGGAGGGCCTTCCTGCTGTTCGTGATGGGGGTTCCCGCCCTCCTGCTGCTCTGCATCCCCCTGTGCTGGATCCCGCACGTGTTCACCCTGCTCAGCAGCCTCTGGGGCTTCTGGTGGCTGCTCGTCTTCACGGCCGCCAAGAGCGACCGCGCCTGGTTGGCCCCCGTCACGCGGCCGCCCTGGTTCGTGCGCGTCTGGAGCGCGCTGCCCATGCTGCACGGGTGGCCCCTTCGCAACTACGTGGCGCGCCTGGACCACCGGGCGGAAAGCGTGGCCGCGCCCATCGCCGCGGTGGAGCGTCAGCCTTGGGTCTTCGCGGGGCTCGCGTTCACGCGCTTCGTGGGCAGCATCCCGCCGTTCCGCTGCTTCACGCGGCCGTTCATGTCGGTGGCGTCGGCGCACCTCATCGGCCTGGACCCCGTGCAGCCGCCCGCGCTCAAGAGCGGCGAATCGCCGCCTCCGCACGACGCGGGAGACTGACTCAGACGTCGGAGGGCGCGTTGCCTTCGGGAGGCAGTCCGCCAATGCCCTCCAGCGGCGGCGCGGGCTGCTGGGGAGCGCCCAGCTCCAGCCGCTGGCCCTCCTCGCGGCGAGCAGGCAGGTCGATGACGCTCTGGAGCTGCTGGCTCACGGAGCGGAAGAAGCCCGTGAGCAGCTCCGGCCGGTCCGCCAGCAGGTCCAGGAAGTCGCGCCGGTCGATGACGAGCACGCGCGAGTCCACCGCGGCGACCATGTCCGTGGGGCGGGGCGCGCCGTCGAGCAGGCTCACCTCGCCAATGGCCTCCTTCGCCTGGAAGCGCAGCACGTGCTCGCCATTGCGGAACGCGTCCACCGCGCCCTCGACGATGACGTAGAGCGCGTCGCCCGGGTCGCCCTGGCTGTAGAGCCGCTGGCCCGCCTTGTAGGAAGCCTCGCGCGCCACCTCCGCGATGGCGGCGATGTCGTCCACGTCGCTCTGCGAGAAGACGCTCACGCCCTCCAGGGCGAACATCCGTTGGACGATGGTGTCACTCATGTCGCCCTCCTGCGGGAGCACGTCCAGGCCATTCACCCGCGCCACGTGGCGGGCGCACGCGCGCAGCACCAGGTCCTCACTCTGCACGAGGTTCGCCAGCCGCCGCCACAGCCGGCCCGGCGCGCCGGGAGGGAGCTCGCGGTGGTGCGCCTCCACCTGCTCCATCACCAGCTCGCGCTCCTCCTGCGCCACCAGGTTCTCCAGCAGCTCCAGCGCATAGGCCCGGCGCCGTGAATCACTGCCCACCAGGTGCTGGTGGATGCGGCGCATGGCCTGCGGCGGATGCAGGAGGCCCAGGAGGAAGAACGACAGCTCCAGCGCCTGATCCAACCGGTCGCCCACCGCGCGGGTGAGCAGTGACTGGGGCCCCAGCGCCGCCTGCACGTCGCGGAAGGCCCCCACCAGCTGGCGGTACGTGTCGCGGCGGCGGCCCAGCGCCTCGTGGATGCGGTCCACGTCCACCGGATGATCCGGCTGCTCCTCGCGCAGGCGCGACAGCTGCGCGCCGATGCGGAAGTGCAGGGCCGCGTCGTCGCGCACGTTGGAGAACAGCAGCGCGTTGAGCGCCGCGGACGAACCGATGCCGCGCAGCACGCGGGGCAGCTGCATCCGCATGGCCAGCGGCGCGGCCTTGTTGTTGAGCTGCAGCTCCAGCAGCGGCGTCACCGCGTCGCCCAGCTGCACCAGCGACTCACGCGCGGCCGGACGCTCCTCGCGCCAGGTGAGGAACGGCAGGAGGCGCGGCGCCAGCTCCACGTAGCCGCCCTCCCCCACCGCAACCAGCGCCACGCGCCGCACGGAGATGTCCATGTCCTCCAGGTAGAGCGACAGCGGCCCCGCGAAGCGAGGGTCCTTCAGCCGGCCCAGCAGCCGCGCCACCTCGCGCCGCTCGGCCACCGGTGCGTGGTCCCCCTTCGACAGCAGTTCGCGCAGGGACTCCAGCGCCGCGGAGTTGCCCTGCGTGCGCATCAGCGCGCCAATGGCCGCGCAGCGAAGGCCCACGTCGGAGCTGGTGAGCAGCGGCGGCAGCAGCCGCTCCGCGCGCTCCGGGGACAGCCGCGCCAGGGCCCACACGGCCTGGTCGCGAGGGCGCCGCGGGCCCTCCTCCACCAGCCGCTCCAGCATGGGCGCCAGCTCCCGCGCCTCCATGGACAGGGCCAGCGTCACGCCGCGCTCCTGCACGCGCTCGTGGGGATGGCTCAGGAGCGCGGCCAGGTGCTGGCGCAGGGGCGCGGCCTCCGCCTGCTCCAGCATGTCCACCGCGCGCAGCACGCGCTCCGGAGTGGGCGCGCCCAGCGCATCCACCAGCAGCTTCTGCGCCTCGCCGCCCAGCTCGACCTCTTCCTCTTCGTGGGCGCCCACCTGCTCGCCCAGCGCGGTGAGGTACGCGGGCTTGAGGCGCACGAGCAGCAGGCCCAGCGCGGCGCACAGCCCCACCACCGCCACCGCCATCGTGATGCCGTTGGCACCCCGGCCCGCGCCGATGAGCAGCAGGCCCGCCAGCACCACGCCGCCCTTGCGCAAGAGCCCATCCACCGCGCTTCGCAGCCCCTCGCGCTGCTCGTCCGGCACCGCCGCGTAGAGCAACTGGATGCCCACCGGCAGGATGGAGTAGCTCACCGCCGTCTCCACCAGCCGCAGCAGGTGCACCGGCCACAGCTGCCCGGTGGCCAGCGTGGCGCCCGCCAGCGGCGCGAGCACCAGCGGCACCAGCGCCAGGTACATGAGCAGGCCCATGCGCTTGAGCAGCCGCTCCGCCACGAGCAGCTGGAAGGCCACGCAGAACAGGCCAATCCACAGCTGCAGCGAGCCGAACAGCGCCGCCAGCCCGTCCTCGCTGAGCGTGCCCTCCACGCGCAGGCGGAAGAGGTAGTCCACGAAGGACGACAGCACCGCGAACGCGATGCCCAGCGCCGCCAGCACCTGCGCGTACGGGCTCTCCCCCAGGTAGCTCCACGCCGGGAACCACGCCTGCAACGAGCGCGAGCGCGCGGGCGGCGCCGGCTCCGCCTTGTGCAGGTGGTGGAAGATGGCGCCCGCGGCCAGCAGGCTCACCGCGCCGCTCACCACCACCACGGGCGTGCCCAGCCGCACCGCCAGCGCCTGCACCAACAGGCCACCCGCGATGCCGCCGCCCATGCCGAAGCCGTTGAGCACCGTGAACGCCCGGCGCGCCTCGCGCGCGTCGAACGCGGACGCCATGCGGCCCCAGAAGCGGAACGACACGAACGTGCTGAAGCAGTCCGCGAACAGGTACAGCGCCAGCGCCGGCATGCGCTGCCCCGCGGACAGCGCCGCCGCCAGCCCCAGCGCCAGCAC
>NZ_RAVW01000212.1 GCF_003611585.1 Corallococcus exercitus
CCGCCAACACCCCCACACCCCGACGCAACGACTGACTGTAGCGCTTCATGGACACGGCCCTCCGGGGACGCACTTCGCCAGCACTGACAATGTGTAACGTGCCCGGGGCCGCGCCATATCGCCCCGGGCACGGGCCCTTGCTCGCCGAGGGTTACTTCCCGCCTGCCGCCCCGCTCCCCTGCCCTGCGGCCGGGCCCAGCAGGTGCTTCTCGAAGAACATCAGCGCCGTCGTCTGGGCCAGGTCCCGGTTGGCCTTCTTCTGGAACCCGTGCCCCTCGTCCGTGGCCAGCAGGTACCAGACGTCCGAGCCCTTCTTGCGCACCGCCTGGACCACCTGCTCCGCCTCCGACTGCGGCACGCGCGGGTCGTTCGCTCCCTGCTGCACGAAGAGCGCCGCGCGAATCCTGTCCACCGACCCCAGTGGCGAGATGCGCTCCTGCACCTTGCGCACGGCCGGGTCGCGCTCGTCGCCGTACTCCGCGCGCCGCAGGTCCCTCCGGTACGCCTGCGTATTCTGCAGGAACGACGGCAGGGACGAGATGCCCACCACGTCCACCGCCGCCTTGATGCGCTCCGGGAAGAACGCCACCGTCGCCAGCGTCATGTAGCCGCCGTACGAGCCGCCGTAGATGCCCACGCGCGATGCGTCCAGCTCCGGCCGGGAGGCGACGAAGTCCAGCGTGGCACCGATGTCCGCCAGGCTCGCCTCGCGCTTCACGCCGTCATCCATCGCGCGGTACGCCTTGCCATACCCCTCCGAGCCGCGCACGTTGGGCAGCAGCACCGCCAGCCCCAGCTCCGTCGCCATGAGCTGGATCTGCGCGCTGAAGCTCGGCTGGCTCTGGCCTTCCGGGCCGCCGTGGAACATCACCACCACCGGCACCTTCCCCTTCGCGTTCTTCGGCAGGTACAGGAACGCCGGCACCTTCACGCCGTCCGTGGACGGGTAGCGCACGAGCTCCGGCTCCACGAACGTCTCCGGATCCAACCCGCCGACCTCCGAGCGCGTCCAGCGCGTGGTCTTCTTCGTGCCCAGGTCCACCGTGAAGATGTCCAGCGGCACGCGCGCCGACGTCAGCGAGAACGCCACCCGGTCCGACCGCTTCGACGGGAAGCGCAGCTGCGAAATCACCCCGCGCGGCGTCTCCACCGGCGACAGCGCCTGCGTGCGCGTGTCCAGCAGGTACAGCCGGCCGTAGCCCTCCTCGTTGGCGGTCACCGCCAGCTTGCGCCCGTCCGGGGAGAGCTCCAGGTGGTCGATGTTCCAGCGCACCGACTTCGTCAGCGACGGCGGCGTCGCCGGGGGCGCGCCCGTGAGCGGCAGCCGGTACACCTCCGCGAAGTCGCTGTAGCGGTCCGTGGACACGTACACGCCCTGGCCGTCGCGCGTGAAGACGGCGTCCCCCACGCTGCCCTTGCCCTCCTTGGGCGTCAGCTGCGTGCGCGCGTTCGTCTTCAGGTCCACCACGCTCAAATCCGAGTCATCCGCCGCGCGGAACTGGCGCACCAGCAGCTTGGCTCCGTCGTCGGAGAACTCCAGCGGCGCCCAACTGCCCTCCGCTTCCGTCACCCGCTTCGCCTGCTTGGGGTCCGCCGTGGGCGCCACGTACACGTCGGTGTCCTTGCCGTTGCGCCCCGTGCCCGCGTACGCGAGCCACTTCCCGTCCCGCGACACCACCAGTTCCTCGTGCCGGCTCTTGCCGTCCGTCAGCAGCTCCGAGCGGCCCGTGCGCCGGTCCAGCTTGAGCACCTGGAAGAACTCTCCGCCGCCCGTGTCCTGCAGATAGAAGATGACTTGAGGGTTGCCCGGCAGGAAGCGCGCCCGGTTGATGGGCTCCTTCGTGAAGGTGAGCTGCGTGCGCGCGCCCAGCGGCATCTCCACCACGTGCAACTGATTGACGTCCGCGAAGCGCGTGGAGATGAGCACCTGCTGGCCGTCCCCCGTCACGTCCAAGAGCTGCGCGGAGCGCGACTCCAGGTACTGCTGCACGCGCTGGGAGAGCGCGGGCGGCACCGGCGGCACGCCGCTCGCCCACAGGTTGGGCAGGCCGGGCAACGGGGCGATGCCGGGGACGGCGGACGGCGCCTTCGCGGCGGCGGGCGCCGGGGGCGGCTTCGACGGCGCGGGCGCGGGCGTCTGCGCCGCGAGCAGGGACACGATGAGCGGAAGGGACGCGAGGGTCATGGTGCCGCCGACCCTACCAGCGCCGTCGCGTTCTCCGGCACCCACGAACGCCGTTCCGCCCACCCACGCCATGACGCGTGTTGAACAGCAGCGGTGCCGCCGCCCCGCTCCTCCCCGGCAGCCACGCGCGCCGTTCCCCCCCTCCACGCGATGACGCGTTTCGAACAGGGCATGGCCTCCGGCCGCTGATGCGGTGCGGCGACCGGGCAGACATGACGGCGCGGGTGGTGATCGCACCCGCCGTCTCCCTGAAACCCCACGCGCCCGTGATGCCAGGGACTTGCGACGTGCGCCGGTACACAACGTCGGAGGCGGACAGTGGCCCTTGCGTGGGGGTTCGCCCGCGTGGAGGTGATGCCCACCCTTACCCCTGTCGACATCGGTGCCGAGCCGCGTCCGCGGCCCGCCGAGGAGGGGACTTCGACATGGCCTGGATGCGGGGGAAGACACTGCTGGTCGTCGCGCTCACGTCGCTGGGGGTGTTCGCGCCCGCGTGCGGAGGCGGCTCGGCGGAGGACTCCGACACGCCTCCCACGCAGGACGGGCCGGTGCTGGTGCCGCCCACCCAGGCGCAGCTGCGCATCGTGCAGGCCGCGCCGGGCACGCCCTCGATGGACGTCTACCTCGCCGGCAACCCCACGCCCGTGGCGCGGGCCGTGGCCTATGGCGCCACCACGCCCTACTTCACGCGCGAAGCGGGCGCCGTCACCGTGGAGCTGCGGCCCACGGGCGCGGCGGCGGACTCGCGGCCCGTCGTGTCCCAGTCGGTGGGCATGGAGGCCGGGACGCGCTGGACGGTGGTGGCCGCGGGCGCCCTCTCCTCCTCCAACTCCGATGCGGCGCTGCGCACGCTGCTCCTGCGCGACAACACCGTGCCCGCGGACGGCGGCCAGACGCGCGTGCGCATCGTCAACGCCGGCACGGACGCGCCCACGGTGGACGTGGACCTGGGCAATGACGGCTCGGTGGAGGTGGCGTCCCTCGCGCGCTTCAAGGACTCCGGCGAGGAGGCGTGGGTGCTGCCTTCAGGCGCCGCGTTCCAGGTGGGCCTTCGCACCGGTGGCCGGGCGCTGACGTCCTTCACCGTGCCCGCGGCCGGCTCCGGCACCGACACGCTCATCGTCGCCACTGGCCTCATGTCCGCCCCCGCGCGCGCGGGCGACGGCTTCTCCCTGCTCACCGCGGGCCGCGACGGCACGCTGGCCATCCTGCGGCAGAACCCGACGGTGTACGTGCTGCACGCGTCGCCGGACGCGCCCGCGCTGGACCTCTTCGCCAGCGACCGCGAGCTGTCCGGCGGCCTCGCGTACGGCGCGCTGTCCTCGCCGCTCCAGGTGCCGCCGGGCACGTACACGCTGGACTTCTTCGCCGCCGCACCCGGGACGGAGCGGCCCACGAGCGCACCGGTGGTGACGGCCACGACGCCCACGCTCGTCCCCGGCGAGCGCTACCTGATGGTCGCCGCGGGCTACCTCGCGCCGCCCCGGCCGGCGGCGTCTCCGTTCACGCTGCTGCCCCTCACGGACCGCTTCGCGAACGACCCTTCCAACCTGCGCCTGCGCTGGGTGCACGCCGCGGCGAACACGCCCGCGGTGGACGTGGGACCGCTGGGCTCGGAGCGCCGCGTGCTGCCGGACGCGCCCTTCCTCGACGTGCCCTTCGCTTCCGCCACCGCGCAGGACGGCCTGCCGCTGCCTTCCGGTGGCACCGTCACGCTGGGCGTGGTGCCGTCCAACGACGCCAACCGCGCGCCGCGCACGAGCTTCTCCGTGACGCCCCAGCCGGACACGCGCGTCTTCGCCGTCGCCACCGACACGCCCGGCTCCGCGCCTGGAAGCTGGGACCTCCAGCTCCTGTGGGTGGACACCACGCGCACGCCGTGGACCGTGAGCACGCAGGCCGACCTGCCCTGACGTCAGAAGGCCCAGCCCACGTTGAGCAAGATGCGCTGGGTGAGCAGCCACGTCGACCGGTGGACCCGCTCCACCTTCAGCCCCTCGATGGAGTCCATGACGAGGGCGTCAAAGGCAACCGCATCGCGCCGGGTCCCCAGCGCGACTCCACCCTGCACCGTGAAGCCGGGCTCCAGCACCACGCTGTAACCCAGGGTCGCCGTCCCCCCCACGGACCAGACGTCCGTGATGCTGTCCTTGGCCAGCGAGTCGTCCACGAAGTTCCCCACCGGCGCGTTGGAGCTGCGGCCCGCGCTCACCTCCAGGCGAGGAGACAGCCACAGCCCCTGGGGTGCCCGGCCCGTCAGGTAGAAGCGCACCGAGGGCGCCAGGCCGACTTGATGGCCCGTGTAATTGTAGCCCTCGTATCCGCTGCGATCCGCTTCCTCGAGCCGCGTCCGCTCGTGGAGGAAGGACGCGAACACGCCCAGCCCCACGGAGAAGCGCTCGCCCATCACGCGCTCACCCTCCAGCGACAGCTGATTCAGGCTCTGGATGGGGACGGACACCGTCACCACGTTGCGCCGCTCCACCGGGAACGACCCCGTGGTGACGCCCTCCTGCGCGAACGCCACCGCCGACAGCAGCACCAGCGACACCCCCAGCTTCCACTGCGTCGAGACCATGTGATGAACCCCCGTCATGAAGCCGGACCCCCAAGGTCCGCCATGCCGGGAAGGCCCATCGCAATGGGTGTGCCAGCCTGCTCCCAGAGGGCGCCGCGCGCCGGTGAGGCCTGACCGCGTGACAACGTGTCTCCGGAGTCCGGAGGCACGCGTGTCAGCGTGTCATGTCACCGCGTCACGGCGGCGTGAGCTGTGCCTGGGCCTGCTCGCGGCGCAGCTGGAGCACGCGCACGTCCGGGTCCACCACCAGCCGCTCCGGCGCGAACCCCGAGCGCAGCGTCACCTGCACGGAGCCGCCCGCGACAGGCTCCACGCGCGTCACGGCCCTGGCGGACCCATCAGGCCCGGCGGGCGCGGCGGCCTCCGCGGCCTTCGTCACCGCCACCTCCACCGGCATGCGGCCCGCGCCCGCGTTCGTCACCGTCGCCGTGGTCACCCACTGGCCGCCCTCTTTCGTCACGCGCGCGTCGGTGACGCGGTACTCGGGCACCACGACCTCGAAGAAGGCCTGCCGGGTGAACCGGTCGAAGTCCTCCTTCGACGGCGCGAAGGGGCGCATCACCGAGAGGAAGTCCTGCAGCACCGGATGGTCGGCGTTGTTCATGTATTGCTTCAGGAAGGCCTGGAGCCCCGCGTGCATCGCGTCGCGGCCCATCAAGTCCTCCAGCATCCAGAACGTCCAGCCGCCCTTCTCGTAGAGGACCACCGTGTCGCCCTCGCGCGAGCCGTCCAGCTTCACCAGCGGCTGCTCCGCGTCCACGCGCCGGTCCTTGCCGTAGCGCTCCTCCATGCGCTTCGCGTTCTGCCGGCGCGCCTCCTGCCCATCGAGCTGTTCGATGAGCTTCAGCGCCGAGTAGTGCGACAGCCCCTCCGACAGCACGTTGCCGCCGGGCCCCTTGCCGGGGATGAGCAGGTTGCCCCACCACTGGTGCGCGGCCTCGTGCGCGGTGACGAGCAGCACCGCGTTCGACTCCGGCGTCGTCTGCGTGAGGAAGCCGATGGACTCCGAGAACGTGATGTCCGTGGGGAAGCCCTGCGCGTAGTTGTCCAGGCCGGCGAACTCCGACAGCTTCAGCTCCGCCCACGGGAACGGGTGGAACCATTCCGAGTAGTACCGGCGCGCGGCCTCCAGCCCGCGCATCATCTCCGGCACGTTGTAGCCATGCGCCGGGTCGTGGAACACCACCGTGCCCGCGCCCTCCACGCGGGTCCACCTGCCCGCGATGACGTTGAAGAAGCTCACCGGGTGGTCGCTCCGCCACACCGTGGTGCGCCGGCCGTCCTTCACCGTGTCGCTCTCCCGCACGCCCACGGAGTTGAGCGTGTAGTCCTCCGGGCCGCTCACGCGGATGCGAAAGGGGAACGGCATGTTGCTGCCCCAGGCGGACTCCGTGGGCCCCTCGTAGAAGTCGTCCGCGTACACGCGCGGCTCGTATTTGTTCTCCTTCGGGTCGATGCCGCGCTCCTCCTCGTAGCCCACCACCGGCGCGAACGTGGGCGTCTCACTGGTGAGCACCGCGCCCGACGGGAGGATGAACTCCTTGAACGCGCCGCCCGCGCGGGACACGCCATCCGGCACGTGGCCCGCGTACTGGAAGCCCACCTTCACCTTCGCCCCGGGCGCCAGCGGTGCGGGCGGCGTGAAGACATACAAGCCGGCGCGGTCCTCTGGCGTCACGTCCCCGCCGTCCAGCGTCCAGCGCACGTCCGTCCAGCCATCGCCGCCGCTGAGGGCGAAGCGCGGCAGCGCCACGGCGTGCCGGTTCATCAGCGTGTACGTGCCCTTCATGCGGAAGGCGCTCGCCTCCGGCTCCAGGTCCACGTCCAGGTCCACGTCCGCCAGCATGGGCTGCGGCGCGTCCTTCCACGTCGCCAGGTTCTTCTGCCAGTACTCCTTCGCGCGCTTCTTCGCCGCCGCGCCCTGGTGGCCCAGCCCCACGAGGATGGCCAGCCACACCAGCGCCACCGCCGGCACCGCGAGGTACGGCGAAAGCCGCCACAGCCCGCGCGCAAGACCCGCGGGCTTCAGCCCCTCCAGGGTCGTCACCGAGTCGCGGACGCGGCGGCGGTCCAGGCGCACCGCCAGCGCGGTGAAGAAGACCGCCCCGCCCAGCGCGGCCACGCGGTTGAGCACCAGCGCGGCGCGGTCCACCTGGAAGGCGCCCAGGTCGGTCCACCGCACCGCGTCCCACAGCGGCCAGTTCGTCACCCAGGTGAGGTCCCCGCGCACGGCGAGGTAGCCGGTGAGGCCCAGAGCGGCCAGGGCCAGCGCGTAGGTGCCGAAGCGGCCTCCCGTCACCGAGCGCGCGGCCAGGATGAAGCCCGTCCACAAGAGGAAGGTGGGGAACAGCAACAGCCCCCACACCAGCACGTAGGGCGTCAGCGACAGCGGCACCTTGCCTTGCGACACCTGCACCAGCGTGCCCGCGAGCGCCATGGCCGTCAGCAGCGCCACCGCCACCAGGCTGTTCGCCAGCGCCTTGCCCAGCAGCACCGACAGCGTGCGCACCGGCGTCGCGTCGTGGATGGGCGCGAAGTGGGAGGCCTGTTCGCGCTCCAGCGACTCCACCACGTAGAACATCAACAACAGACACACGAGCACCGACGCCTGCGCCATCGTGCGCACCGCGAAGCGCCCGGGCACCAGCAGGAGGCTCGTGTCGAAGGGGCCCACCGCCGTGGCGCCCTGGGACACCATCTGCAACATCAGGAGCGGCAGGAACAGGTAGAGCCCCGGCTGCGACAGGAGGCCCCGCCCTTCCGCGCGCGTCACCGTCCACAGCCCCGTCCAGAAGCCCGGCGACCGCACGCCCATGCGCAGCGCGGACAGCGGCGCCTCCGCGTGCGACAGCGCCACCTGCTTCGGCGGAGCGTCCAGGGTCACCCCCTTGCGCGGGGTCTTCGTGCGCACCTCGCCCCGGAGCGCGCGGCGGAAGTGGCGCTCGCTCCAGGCCACCGCGCCCAGGCCCAGCGCCATGAGCATGAAGCGGCTGGTGACGAAGAGGGCGTCCAGCCCCACGGGCTGCGTGTTGTAGAAGTCCACGCCCCGGTCCACCTTGATCCACGTCTCCGTGAGCCACCGGAAGCCGCCGGGATCCAGGGCCATCAGGAACCGGTTCACGCGCGGATCCAACCAACCGGGGGTCCAGTCCCAGAGGAAGAAGGCGCAGAGGAAGAACAGGCCCACCGGCAGGAAGTACACCGGCACCGCGCGGCGCGTGCGCTCGCCCGTGGCGAAGGCCGCGCCCGCCATGAAGACGATGAGCGGCAGGCCGAACCACACCGCGGCGCTCACGTAGTTGCCCGGCGCGAAGGGCCCGCGGAACTCCGCGTCCGCGCCCGCCGGCACCACGTGGTGGAAGAAGACGAGCAGCCCCATCATCCACGCGAGCGCCAGCACGTACGCGCCCAGCACGCCCGCGAACTTGCCCCACACGTACTCCGCGGGCGTCAGCGGCGAGGTGTGCAGGATGGGCTGCACGCGGGCCTCGTCGTCGGAGATGACGGACATGCCAGCGCCCACCGACACGAAGAACATGAACAGCATGAAGGTGAGCAGCAGCACCGTCTGCGCGACGGCGAAGGCGCTGGTGATCCACGCCTTCTTGCCGCCCACCTCCGTGCTGCCCGCGTCGATGGTGACGTTGCCGGAGGACACGCCCCACACCACCGCCACCAGAAGCACGAGCAGCACCCAGAACAGCGGGCGCCGTGTCTGGTGGCGCCACTCCGTGCGCGCCACGCGCCAGAGCCGGGACGCGTTCACGCGCTCACCGCCGGGGCGGATGCCGGAGCCGTGGGGGCCGTGGGCTCGGGCGCGTCCTTCATCAGGAGGAGGTAGGCGTCCTCCAGCGTGGGCGGCGTGCGCTCGAAGCCGGGGGGCACGGGCGTGCCCGGGGTCGCGTGGATGCGCACGCGGTTCCTGCCCTCGAAGAGCACGGCCTGGGTGACACGGTGCGCTTGCTGGAAGGCGGCCATGTCGGCCGGGGGGACGGTGCCCTCGAAGAGGGTGTCGTGGAGGGCGGCCTTCGCCTCGGTGGGGCTGGTGATGGCCACCACGCGGCCGTGGCGGATGACGGCGAAGCGCGGGCAGAGCATGGCCACGTCCTCCACGATGTGCGTGGACAGGAGCACCGTGCGCTCATGGGCCATCTCCGCGAGCAGCCGGTAGAAGCGCTGGCGCTCCTCGGGGTCCAGGCCCGCGGTGGGCTCGTCCACGATGAGGAGCTTCGGGTCTCCGGCCAGGGCCTGCGCGATGCCCAGCCGCTGCCGCATGCCGCCGGAGTACTCCTTCACCTTGCGCTTCGCGGCGAAGGTGAGGTTCACGCGCTCCAGCAGTTGCGCACACAGGGCCTTGAGCCCTTGCGGCGCGGTGACGCCCTTGAGCTCCAGCAGGTAGCGGAGCATGTCCTGACCGGAGAGGTACGGATAGAAGCCGAACTCCTGCGGCAGGTAGCCCAGGTGTGGGCGCAGCGCCTCCGGGTGACGCACGAGATCCAGGCCGTCGAGCGTCACCTCGCCGGAGGTGGGCTCCAGCAGGCCGGAGAGGATCTTCATCAGGGTGGACTTGCCCGCGCCGTTGGGCCCGAGCAGACCGAACATCCCCTTGGGGACGTCCAGGTCCACGCCACGAAGGGCCGTCACCGGGCCCGGATACACCTTCACCAGGTTGCGCAGGCTGAGCATGTGGCCCGTTCTACGCCGAAGTGGGGGGCTCCATTTCCGGCTTCGTGCACGGGAGGGCGCACAGCGCTTCCGGCTGCACCCTGGCTCGGTGTGTTAGACCGCCAGGGCATGAACGTTCGTCCTGTCTGTCTTTCCCTCGTGTGGACCGCGCTCGCGGTCCTGGGCTGTTCGGGTCCGTCCTACCTCCAGGGCCACGCCCTGGAACAGAACGAGTACCGGGGCTATGGCGAGTACCTGCCCGAGCGCGACCGCGAGGTGCTGGCCCAGGCGGCGGCGGTGAAGGACGCGGCGGCGGTCATCTTCCTGCAGGAGACGCTGCCGGAGGGTATCGAGATGACCTCGCACATGCTCCAGGTCCGGCCCGGGTACTCGCACCAGTTGCTGGGCAAGCTGGCCTTCAGCCGGGGGCGGGTGGACTCCAAGCAGGACCTCATCGAGCACGTGCGGAAGGTGGCGCTGGCGGCAGGGGGCGACGCGGCCGTCGGCCTCTTCCTGCTCACGCCGGCCCAGGACTACACGCAGGCGCAGGCGGTGGAGGCGGTCATCCTCAAGCTGGACCCGCGCGTGCGCGTGAAGCTGCGTCCGGACGAGGCGAAGGCGGGGGGCGTGTCGGGCGCACCGGGCGTCGAACAGCTCTAAGCCGTCGGACACGAAGACTGGCCACCTCGGCGCACCGCACTGAACCTGTCCGACAGTCGGACAGGTTTGGAAGACCGCGTCGGATGGCCGGGGGCCTTGCGCCGCGAGTCCTCCCGCCAGCCGGGCGGACGGCGCCGGGGCGGTTTGAGGAGCGTGAAGAGGGCTGCGAGACTCGGGGCCGTCATGGCCTCTTCCCGGCAGCACCTGGATGCCCTCACCGGGCTGCGGTTCCTCGCGGCCGCGCACGTCGTCGCCTACCACGTCTACCACCTGGTCTTCACTGGCGCGGAGGCACCGCCGGGGCTGCATGGGCTGCTCGACAGCGGGTACGTGGGCGTCAGCTTCTTCTTCGTCCTGTCGGGCTTCATCCTTGGCTACAACTACCTGGAGCGGCCGCCGGACACGCACGCGGCGCGCAAGGCGTTCTGGGTGGCCCGCTTCGCGCGCGTCTACCCGGTCTATGCGTTGGGGCTGGCCGTCGCCGCGCCCGCGTTCCTCAAGGGCCTGCGCGACGTGTGGGCGGTGGATCCATCGCAGGCGTCGCGGCAGGCCGAGGCGTTGGTGCTGGCACCGCTGCTGCTCCAGAGCTGGACGCCGTGGACGGCGCTCGCGTGGAACGCCGCGGGCTGGTCGCTGGCGGTGGAGGCGGTCTTCTACGCGGCCTTCCCCTTCCTGGCGGGACGGCTGGGACGGCTGGGGCCCCGGAAGCTCGCGGTGGGCGCGGCGTTGGCGTACGGGGCCGCGCTGCTGCTCCCGGCGCTGTACATGCTGGTGGATCCGGACCACACCGGAGGCACGGCGTCCGCGTACAACTCCGGGCCGTGGATGCTGGCGCTGCGCTTCAACCCGCTGGCGCGGCTGCCGGAGTTCATCCTGGGCATCCTCGCGGGGCGCTTCTTCCTGCTGCGCGCGGGGGAAGCGCCGCGCTCGCGCCCGGTGCTTCTGGCGGTGCTGGGAGGGCTGGTGGTCGCGGCGCTGCTGGGGAGCACGTCGCTGCCCTTCCCGCTGCTGCACAACGGGCTGCTGGCGCCGGTGTTCGCGGCGCTGATCGTGCTGTTGCCCAGGAGCCGGGGAGCCGTGGCGCAGGTGCTGGCCTCGCGGCCGCTGCGGCTGTTGGGCGAGGCGAGCTATGCGCTCTACATCCTGCACATGCCGGTGCTGTTCGCCTGGAAGTCCGTGCTCAAGCGGCTGGGCGCGGAGCCCACGTCCGCCTGGGCCGTGGCGGCGTACGTCGTGGGCGTCGTGTGCCTGAGCGTGCTCGCGTACGAGCGCGTGGAGAAGCCCGCCAGGGGATGGATCCGCGACCTCTGGACGGGACGCGCGGAGCAGCCCGCGACGGGCCTCCAGCCGCGGGCGTAAGCTCCTGCCCACACAAGGAGCAGAGAACCCGTGCGCCACTGGTGGTTGTTGCTGTCCGTGATGTTCGCAGGGTGCGCATCCACTCCGGCTCTCCCCGCGGGCTCTTCGCTGATGGTCGAGGAGTCGTGGGCCGAGGATGCGCAGGACTGTGAGGACGCACGCGAAGGTCCATGCTTCGCGCCACTTTGTGAAGGCGGGACGTGTGGGCTCTACCGGTGTGATGACCTTCCGCCGGGTCGCATCGTCCGCACCTACAGCGGCGCTCCCGTCTTCATCGCTCCAGGTGGCACCGCGCAACGGCACTGGGGGAGCGCCCAGGGCCTGCCGGGAGACTCGCTGCCCATTCCTGTGTTCCGCTGGCACCGGCGCGAGTTGCTTCCCAGCGAACTGAAGCGCCAACGCGCCATGGAAGCCTGGGCGTCTCGCCCCAAGGAGCGGCACCACATCTTTCCCCAGGCATTGAAGCCCTACTTCCAATCCAAGGGCATCAACGTCCATGACTACGTCATCGCCATCGACGCCGAGCTGCACAAGCGCATCCACCGTGATGCGAATGGCGCTCCCTGGAACGAAGAGTGGCGTCAGTTCAGACGCACGACCCGCGGAACCGCCAGCAAGCCCGCCCACTTCGAGCATGCTTCGCTGTTGATCCAGAAGTACGGGCTCTTTGGCCTCACGATGACCTATTGGCAGGATGTCGAGCTCGGCCCCTTTCCCGTGCCTGAGAACTGAGCCGCATGCGCTTCTACGAGATCGACATCGTTCGTCCCGACCTGCCACGGCGATGGACGGGACACATCATGACGGAACGCACCTGGACCCTGCCCGGAGTGGAGTGCCCGACTTGCGGAGAGACCTGGAGCGGGCAACAGATGCTGCCCACGGTCGATGTGACCGACCTGCCGCAACAAGGACTGCTGCGTAAGCCCCGGGTCGTTCCCTACGCGGAGTTCACGGCACTGACCGCCGGACTTGCTTCGCGGCTGCCACGAGGGCTCGCTCCCGAGCCCGGCATGCAGCTGGGCCCGCTGCGGGGCTCGGCCGAGGGAGCCTTTGGTCCACTCACGACGCAGGATGGATGGGACCTGCTGGTGCGAGAGGACGCGCTCTCACGACTACAGCAGCAGGGATTGAACGGGCTGATTCCGGTCCGCTTGGAGGTGGAAGGGTTCGGGTCTGAAGCGCCATTCCTGTACGAGTTGGAGTTCCACGTCGCGGGACGCCTGGCCCCTGAGGATGTGCAGGAGGGGCCTCAATGTCCGACCTGCGGATGGCGAGAGGTGCGGATTTCTCCCGAGCATGCGCTGGAAGCGGACTCGCTTCCGAATGACCTGGATGTCTTCCTTCCCGTGAACGCGACTACGTACCTCATGGTCACGGAGCGCTTTGTCCAGGCAGCCCAGCGGCTTGGCCCCAGCGACCTCATGTTCCGAGAAGTGCCGCTGGCTCGGCGCTGAAACCCTACGCGCTCTTCGCCTGGAGCCGGCGGTGCGAGCCGCGCTTCACCGGGCCCAGCTGCGCGAGCACGCGGCCGATCTCCACCAGCTCCACGGGCTTGACCAGGTGCAGGTCGAAGCCCGCGCGCGCGCTGCGGGTCCGGTCCTCCGGCGCCCCGTAGCCCGTGAGCGCGATGAGGTGCGCGTCCGACGCCACGCGCCCTCGCAGCTCCTGCGCCACCTGGTAGCCATCCAGGCCCGGCAGGCCGATGTCCAGGATGATGACGTCGTAGGTGCCGGGCGTCGCCATGGCGAGCGCCTCCGGGCCGTCCGCGGCGACCGCGACGGTGTGGCCCCACATCTGGAGCATCTCGCTCAGGCCCTCGCGCGCGTCGGGGTTGTCGTCGACCAGGAGGATGCGCCACTCGCGCCGGCGGGACTCGATGCGCTCCACGGCGGCCTCGGGCCTCGCGGCGTCCGTGAGCAGCGGCAGCGTGACGGTGAACAGGCTGCCCTGGCCCGGGCCCTCGCTGAAGACCTCCACCCGGCCGCCGTGCTCCTCCACCAGGTTGCGCACCAGCGTCAGGCCAATGCCCAGCCCGCCCCGGCTGCGCGCGAGGCCCGCGTCCAGCTGCGCGAAGAGCTCGAAGATGCGCTCCTGGTCGTCACGCCGCAGGCCGATGCCGGTGTCCTGCACGGACACGTGCACGCGGGAGTCCTCGGACACGTGGGCGCCCACGGTGACGATGCCGCCCTCCGGGGAGTACTTGGAGGCGTTGTCGAGCAGGTTGGTGAAGACCTGCTCCAGGCGCGTCCGGTCGCCGTCCACCCAGCAGGGCTCGGGGGAGAGGGCCTCGCGCAGGACGAGCCCTCGCTCCTCCATCACGGGCCGGGCGGCGGCGAGCGAGTGCTGCAGCACGGTGTTGAGGTCCAGCCGGCTGCGGCGCAGGGCGTACTTGCCCCGGGTGATGCGGCTGACGTCGAGCAGGTCGTCCACGAGGTGGCGCAGGTGGCTCACCTGCCGCTCGATGATGTCGCGGCGGCGCGCGTCCGCTTCGGACAGACCGTTCGAGTCCTTCTGCCCGAGCATCTGCACCGCGACGGAGATGGCGGCCAGGGGATTGCGCAGCTCGTGGGCGAGCATGGCGAGGAACTCGTTCTTCTTGCGGTCGGCCTCTTCCAGGCGGGCGGCGTTCGCCAGGGCTTCGCGCTCCACGCGCCGCAGGCGCAGGACGCTGTTGACGGTGGCGATGAGCTCTTCCGGGTCGAACGGCTGGGTGAGGTAGACGTCCGCGCCCGCGCGCAGGCCCGCGACCTTCTTCTCCGCGGTGATGAAGGTGGCGGAGGTGTGGATGATGGCGACCTCGCTGGTGCGCGGATCCTCCTTGAGGAGCCGGCACACGTCGTAGCCGCTCATGTCGGGGAGCTTCACGTCGAGCACGACGACGTCCGGAGGCGAGTCGAGGGCGAGCTGCAGCGCCTCTCCGCCGGTGACCGCCTCCAGGACACGGTAGCCCGCCTGGCGCAGCGAGAAGGTGCCCAGGTAGAGGCTCGCGGGCGTGTCGTTGACGTGGAGGACGGTGGCGTTGGCGGTGACGAGCACGGGCGACATTCCCAGGGGAGGAGCCGGACCCGATTTCTACCGCGCGGCATGAACGCACGCGAACCGGGATCAACCCACGCTCCGCGCCACTGCTCAGCGCACGTCCCGTGTGAACGGGGAGTGTTGGAACCGTGACAGCTTGTCCAGCCTCCGTACAGGCAGGCAGCTACCTGGGTGCGACTCCGCCATCCCGGAGTTCTTCAGGCCAGGGCTGCTCGGGCCGGTTCCAGCTGGAGTCCAGCGCGGGGGCCACGCCGGGTTCGGCGGGAACGACCTGGGGCGGCCCCGCATCCACGCCTGCATCTGCTGAAAGCTCCATGGGCATGCCATCCACGACACGCCGCCGGATCCGCCCGTCCAGGCTGATGGCATACCAGGCGCTCGAATCCAGCGAGGGATACGACCTTCCACACACAGCAGGGTCCTCGGAGATGTGGATGAAGAAGAGGTCTCCCTGGCGCAGGACCCGATAACGGTGTGCCTCGGGTCTGTCCTGACAAGGGACGTCCTTCGACGTCGGCGGCAGGAAGTCATTCGTGGCGATGCCCAGTGCCTGAAGCAACGCGCCATCCAGCACATAGGGGCGCGCCGAGGGCTGGACCTCGACGACCGACTCCTCCGAAAACACCGGAAAGACAATGGAGGGGTCCTCCTCCACGAGCACGGACGCGGAGGGCTGGGCCCGCACGCAGCCCGTCAACAGGGCGGTCACCAGGAGACAGGTCTTTCGCATCGTCATCAGGAGTCCAGGCCCGGGGTCATCAGCGCGGC
Source organism: Corallococcus exercitus (assembly GCF_003611585.1). GTDB lineage: Bacteria > Myxococcota > Myxococcia > Myxococcales > Myxococcaceae > Corallococcus > Corallococcus exercitus. The sequence continues at coordinate 15,258 of NZ_RAVW01000212.1, forward strand.
GGCTTGTCGAGGCGATAGGTCGTCTCGTTGATCCAGCTCACCTTCCCCAACGTCTCCCGGTCCCAACCCCTTGTCCTTTGTCTCGATGGCCCAGGTATGCACGCGCGCCATCTCATCCGTGAAGCGGAGGTCTCCTGGGGAAGGAGGCCCGCCGAACGGATGGTTGTGCAGGGCGAAGATGTACTTGAGTTCCCCGGGCGCATAGCGGGAGTCGGACACTTCCGCGGGCAGGATGCAGCTTCGCTTGCCCGAGACCAGGTCGTCCGGCGAGGACCGGTCCGTCAGCATGCTCATCTCATAGAGATGATCCGGGGTGTAATAGAGCCAGGCGCAGTATTCGGTCGATGCCCGAAACGCCAGTCGCGGGTCCCGATCCCGCAGGTGTCCCGCGACCGCATTGGGCTTCGAAAGGATGAACGGACACGCCGCCTGCAACGCTTCGGAGAACGACGTGAAGGGGCCGAATCCAGGCAACGGCCCGGGGATGGGCGTGGCAGCAGAGGCATCCACCCCAGGCCGCCACACCCCGGGGGCTGGACCCGCGGGAGCACACCCCATCAGCATCACGAGGGATGGAAGCAGGAGCCAGCGCTTCACGGGGTTCCGCATGGGGGTGACGGGGAGCGTAGCACTCCCCGCCCGGGCCCCTGTCCTTCAGCGCCTCAGGAAGGCTCGGTCCACACGGCGAGTTCGTTGCCGGTGGGGTCGGTGAAGTGGAAGCGCTTGCCTCCGGGGAAGGAGAACGTGTCCTTCACGATGCGCCCTCCGGCCTCGCGCACCTTCGCCAGCGTCGCGTCCAGGTCCTTCGAATAGAGCACCAGCAACGCGCCCCCCTTCGACACCTCGCGCTCCTTGTCGAACCCTCCGTTCAGCCGCCCGTCCATGAAGGCCGTGTAGTCCGGGCCGTAGTCCTCGAACCTCCAGCCGAACACGGCGCCGTAGAAGCGCTTCGTCTCCGCGATGTCCTTCACGGGAAGCTCGATGTAGTCGATGCGGTGGTGCTGCTCGGCCTGCTGCGGTGCGGTGGACATGGCTGCCTCCTCAAGTGGGAACACCCCCACCTTACGCACCCGCCTCGTCAGGAGATTGGACGAATCCGACCTCCGCCTGCTCGCGCACGTACGCCCCCGGCGTCAGCCCTGTCAGCGCCCGGAATTCCCGCACCTGGTGCGCCTGGTCGTAGTACCCCGCCGCCAACGCCCACTCCGCCCCCTGCAGCC
>NZ_RAVW01000213.1 GCF_003611585.1 Corallococcus exercitus
CCGCTCGCCCCCGCCGTCCGCCCGTGCCCCGGTGGTGTGGCTGCTGGAGGACTCCCCCACGGAGGCGCAGGCCGCGCGCGCGGCGCTCGCCCCCGTGTGCGACGTCGTCATGTTCTCCGACGGGGCCACGCTGGTGGAGGCCCTGGGCTTCCAGAAGGCGCCGGACGTGCTCGTGCTGGACCGGGAGACCCCGGGCCTCACCGGCCTGGAGGTCTGCGCCTTCGTGCGCGGCAACGCCGCCACGGCGCTGCTCCCCGTGCTGCTGCTCACCTCCCACCAGCGTCCCGAGGACGTCGTCGAGGGGCTGGGCGTGGGCGCCAACGACTACGTGTTCAAGCCGTTCCGGTCCTCGGAGCTGGCGGCGCGCGTGCTGGGGCTCGCCCAGTGGGGCTGGCAGCAGCGCGAGACGACGGCGGCGCTGGACACGACCCGCCGGACCCTGTCCGACGAGCAGGCGCGGCGCACGCTGGCCGAAAGCGCGCTCGCGGAGGTCCGCGCCGCGGAGCTGCGCGCCTGGAAGAGCGACCAGCGCTTCCGGCTGGCCGCGCGCGCCACCCAGGACGCCATCTGGGAGTGGAACCCCCAGACGGACACCCTGGAGTGGAGCAGCGGAGACCCCGACCTGCTGGGCCGGCTGGACGACCCTCGCGTGGCGCGCCAGGACTGGTGGCGCGAGCACATCCACCCGGATGACCTGGCGGCCGTCCGGCAGGGCTTCATGGACTCGCTCGCGGGGACGGGCGACCTGTGGCGGTGCGGCTACCGCTTCCACGACGCGCGAGGCGTCTGGCGGGACGTGGAGGAGCACGCCGTCATCGTCCGCGACAGCGAGGGCGAGGTCCAGCAGGTGGTGGGCGCCCTGCGGGACGTGAGCGCGCGCAAGCGGCTGGAGGCGGAGGCCCGCCAGCGCGGGGACTTCGAGCGGCAGCTCATCGGCATCGTGAGCCACGACCTGCGCACCCCGCTGTCCTCGGTCCTGCTGGCCGCCTCGCTGCTGCTGAACCGCGACACCCTCAACGAAGAGCAGCGCAAGCGCGTCAACCGCATCCGCGCGTCCACGGAGCGGGCCGTGCGGATGATCCGCGACCTGCTGGACTTCACCCAGGTGCGCCACGGCGGCCTCGTCCTGCATCCGCGGGACGCGGACCTCCACGCCCTGGTGGAGGCCACCATCGAGGAGGCCCAGACGCAGGCCCCCGGCCGCGCCATCCTGCACACCCAGGCCGGAGACGGCGCGGGGACGTGGGACGCGGACCGGCTGGCCCAGGTGGTGGGCAACCTGCTGGGCAACGCGCTGACCTACGGCGACAAGGCCGCCCCCATCCAGGTGCACAGCCGGGGCGAGCCCGACAGCGTCGTGCTGGAGGTGCACAACACCGGCACGCCCATCCCCGCGGACCTGCTGCCGCGCCTGTTCGAACCGCTGGAGCGGGGCACCTCCCACCAGGAGAACCGCGCCGACCGCAGCATCGGCCTGGGCCTCTTCATCGTCCGGCAGGTGGTGCGGGCCCACGGGGGCCACGTGGGCGTGACCAGCACCCAGGACACCGGCACCACCTTCACCGTGCGCCTGCCGCGACGGCCCCCCGCCGCGCCGCCTGCGACACGGCCCTAGGACGTCCGAAGCGCGGGTACAGGGCGAGCACCCGCGGCACGTTCAGCACGGCCGAGGACGGGGACCCACTGGCGCTTGTCCTTCCCGAAAGACCACCATTCGCCGTCTGAAGCAGCCGCGGCCCCGCGGCCAGGAGCCTGACCGTGTCCATCCTCATCGTCGAAGACGAGCTGCGCGTGCGGGCCTTCATCGCCCGGGGCCTCACGGAAGAGGGCTTCCCGGTGCGGGAATGCGAAGACGGAGTGAGCGCCCAGGAGCTGCTGCACCATGAGCGCTTCGAGCTGATCATCCTGGACTGGATGCTGCCCGGCCTGTCGGGGATGGACCTGCTCCGGGCGCTGCGCGGGCGGCAGGACGTCACCCCGGTCCTGATGCTCACCGCGCGGGACGCGGTCTCGGACCGGATTGGCGCGCTCAACGCCGGCGCGGATGACTACCTCGTCAAGCCCTTCTCCTTCGAGGAGCTGCTCGCGCGCCTGCGCGCCATCCTCCGCCGCGTGGACCGCCGCCCCAGCCCGCTGCTGCGCCATGGGGACCTGACCTTGGACCCCGCGACGCGGAAGGTGGCCCGGGCTGGTGTGGACATCCTCCTGACCGCGCGCGAATACGCGCTCCTGCGCTTCCTGCTGGAGCACGCGGGCGAGGTGGTCTCCCGGACGCGCATCGTCCAGGCCGTCTGGGACCACGACTTCGAGACCTTCTCCAACGTCGTGGAGGTGTACATCCGCTACCTGCGGGCCAAGGTGGACGCGCCCTTCGACGTGAAGCTCATCCACACCGTGAGGGGCGTGGGCTACGTGCTCCGGAGCCAGCCATGAGACGCCCGCGCACGCTCCGCGCCCGGCTGACGCTCTTCTTCGCCAGCGCCGTCCTGGGGACCCTGCTGCTCTACGGCGGCGTGGTGACAGCGGTGCTCGTCGCGGGAGAGGGGTGGGAGCAACGCGGAGACGCGCCCGGGAAGCGCCATGAGGGCCTCTTCGACGATGCGCTCCAGTCCCTGGGCGCCATGGTCCTCACCACACCGCTCGCGGTACTGGGGGCCACGGCGCTGGGTGGCGCGCTGGCCCGGAGCGCACTGGCCCCCTTGCGCGAAGCGCGGGACCGGGTCCGCGCCGCGCGCGCCTCGGAGCTGGACCTGAGCCTGCCCCTGCGTGGGACGGGGGACGAGTGGGACGAGCTGGCGTCGACCCTGAACGGACTGCTCGCGGACGCGCGCGCGTCCCTGGCGCGCATCCGGACCTTCACCGCCGACGCGGCGCACGAGCTGCGCACGCCCCTCACCGTCATCCTGGGGGAGACGGAAGTCACCCTCCGGCGCGAGCGGACGCCCGAGGAGTACCGCCGCGCGCTGGGCGTCGTGCTCGACGAAACCCAACGGCTGTCGCGCCTCGTGGACGCGCTGTTGCAGCTGGCGCGCGCGGATGCCGGCACGCGGGTCCTGACGCCGGAGCCCGTGGACCTCCACCTCCTGGCGCGGGCGGCCGTCCAGCGCGCGGAGCAGCTCCTGGTGGCGCGGGGCCAGCGCCTGACGCTGGAGCTGACGGGCGGCCCCACGCAGGTCCAGGGCAGCCCCGTCCTCCTGGCCCACGTGCTGGACAACCTGCTGTCCAACGCACGCCGCCACGCGCGGCAGCGGATCCGCGTGGCGCTGGACGCGACGGACACGGAGGCCCGCCTCACCGTGAGCGACGACGGTCCGGGCGTGGACCCCGCCTTCCAGCCCCGGCTCTTCCAGCGCTTCGCCCGGGCGGACGCCGCGCGGACGGGGGAAGGCACGGGCCTGGGGCTCGCGCTGTCGCGCACCCTCGCGGAGGCGCACGGCGGCACGCTCGACTACGCGCGGAGCGGCGACGGCGAGAGCCGCTTCACCTTGCACCTTCCGAAACCGCCGGAAGCCCCCGGGCCGCCACCTGCCGCGGGGGACGTGCGTGCTGACAGGACCAGAGGCTGAAGGTCGTCACCGTCCGCGGACCGCGATGCACCGTCACGGAAGGCAGCTCAGTCACGGCCGCGCAGTGCGCCCCCAGCCGGGTCGCCGCGTCCCGCAGCGGCTGGCGCTGGTCGGCGACGATGATGGCATCCCCTTCCGGATCCGCCGGGTCCCGCCAGAAGTCATAGGCCAGCCCGCTCCCCCCGAGCGCGGCGTCGGACCGCGTCTCCGGGCGGTCCGGGAGATAGAAGGCCAGCTCGCTCGCCGTCTTGTACCCCCAGCCCACGACCGCGGGCGCGGGGAGCCCCGTGGCCCCACGATGGCGCTGCACCGCTTCGGCCAGCTCCCGCCAGCCGCTCACCAGGTTGTCGCGCTCGCGGAAGGGGATCCACGGGCACAGGGGCATCAGGTACATGCCCACCATCAGCACCGCGCCCACGCCCACGCTCAGCGCCGCGTACGCGCGCACGGCCCGGCGCTCACGCAGCGCGCACGCCCCGGCGGCGGCGGCCACCATCAGACCGATGTACGCGGGCGCCACCCAGTTCATCTTCACCCAGTGCAGCGGACTCACCAGCGTGAACAGGGCGAGTCCCGGCAGGCTGGCGAAAGCCAGCAGGCGCGCGCGGGCATCTCCCCTCCACGCCTGCCGCGCGAGGACCGCGGCGGTCAGCCACAGCGCCAGGTAGAGCAGCGGCCCCACGGCCACCGCCTGCAGCCCCAGGTAGCGCCCGACGAGAAAGCCATGAAAGCCATCCACCGTCCGCGCCCGCGACGTGGTCTGGAACGCGAAGGACGCCCAGCCATGCGCATGATTCCAGGCGAGCACCGGGGAGAAGACCGCGAGCATGAGCACGCACGCGAGGTAGGGATGCGGGGTGCGCAGGGCCTCGCGGCCCCGCCGCGTCACCAGCGCCGTCGCCAGCACCTGGAGCGGCAGCAGCGCGGCGGTGTACTTGGACAGCAGCGCCAGCCCGCAGAGCAGGCCCAACAGGTACCAGCGCCAGGCGAAGCGCCCGGGGCCCTGGCCGTCCGGCAGCACCAGCTCGCAGAGCACGCGCAGCGCGGCGGTCCAGCACAGCACGAGCGGCACATCCGGCGTCATCACCACCGCGCCCAGTCCGAACAGCACGGTGGCGTTCGCGGCCAGCGCCGCCAGGACTCCCGCGGCCGGCGAGTACAGCCGCGCGCCCAGTGAGTACAAGACACCGCTCAGCAGCGTGGAGGACAGGATGGCCGGCAGGCGCACCGCGAGCTCGGTGTTCCCCAGCAGCCGCATGGACAAAGCCATCCACCACGCGCACAGGGGCGGATGGTCCAGATAGGACAGGTCCAGGTGTCGCGCGTATTGCCAGTAATAGGCCTCCTGCGGCGCCAGTTCCACCTGCCCGGCATAGACGAGCCGCAGCAGCATGAGTCCCAGCACGAACACCAGGAACCAGGGCGGCCCGCTCGCAGCAGCTGCGCCCAAGGACGTGCGCGACATCCGGCACCCGCCTCTCCCGCGCCCGCCCGGGCTCCAGTGCGCCGTGGCTCGCGAGGACTTCCATCGTTTCATGCCCGAGCCATGCGGCGGCTGTCCCCTCGCCGGCGTTCCCTGAGAGACTTCTCATCGCCCTCTCAGCGGAGAGAGGGATTACGGAATGACGCGGTGCCAATGAATGAGAAGTCTTTCATACAGCTCCCATGGCATCCGCATGAACCGCGACCATCTTGGCGAGCCATGCAGGAGCTGGAGCTCAAGAGTGTCGTGGATGACGTGTCGTTGCGTCGCCGCCGTGTCGAAGAGGCCGGCGGCACCCTGCGCTTCGCGGGGACGATGGTGGACCGGTACTACCGGTTCGCGTCCCAGCCTCCCAAAGGAGGCCAGCGGCTGCGGGTCCGCATCTACCAGTCACCGGGCAACGGCTGGGCGGAGCTGACGTGGAAGGGCCCTGCCCGCCTGGATCAGGGCTACAAGGAGCGCGAGGAACTGACCACCCGGGTCGGGGACGAGGCGACGCTGCGGCACATCCTGGAGCGCTCCGGCTTCACGCCGCACGACCACGTCACGCGGGACATCGCCTGGTACACCTTCGGCGCGGCGACGCTGCGCTTCGAACAGTTCCCCCGCATGGACGTGCTCCTGGAGGTGGAAGGCCCGCCCGAGCACATCGAGCGTGCCATTCACGCCACGGGGATTCCGCGCTCGCGGTTCACTGCCGATCCGCTGGCGGTCTTCATCCACCGCTTCGAAACACGCACGGGGGAATCGGCACGGCTTCACGAGGAACTCCACGAAGCCACACTCTGCCTGCTGTAGCCCGGTGCCTCAGCCTGCCGCGACGGCCCCCCGCCGCGCCGCCTGCGACACGGCCCGGGTGAACTGGTCGATGTCATAGGGTTTCAACAGCAATTCGATGACATCCGGCCCCGTGTACACCTCCGCGCCCTCCCGGTTGGTGGTGGTGAGCACGAAGGGGATGCCCGCGGCGGCCGGGTTCGCGGCCAGCTTCTGGAACGCGCGCCAGCTCAGGTCGAACGGCACGCTGATGTCGTAGACGATGACCGCCGGCGCCGTCTCCCGCACCAGCGTGGCGAAGTCCACGGGCCCGCGCATGACGTCCTGCACGCGCACGCCCTTCGTCTGGAAGCCGGCGTCGTCCAGCACCTCTTCCAGCGCCTCGATGAGATCCTCGCTCCCGTTGAGCACCAGCACGGTGGGTCGCTTTCCCATGGGGGGGAAATTGCGTCCTTCCGCCTGGGACAGCAGCAGCATCCTTCCGCCATGTGTGGGTCAGCGGACAGAGGCGACGGACGTCCGGACGTCCGCTCCTCAGGCGCGGCCGGCCGGGGGACCCGAGCGGGGCAGCCGCACGCGGAAGGTGGCGCCCTGGCCGGGAATGCTCGTCACCGCCACCTCGCCGCCGTGCGCCTCCACGATGCGGTACAGGCGGTACAGCCCCAGCCCCAGGCCGCCGTAGTTGCGCGCGGGCACGGCGCGCTCGAAGCGGCGGAAGAGGCCGTCCACCCGGTCCGGCGCGATGCCGATGCCGTGGTCGCGCACCACCAGCGACGCCATGTCCCCGTCCGCCTGGACCTCCAGCTCCACCGGCCGGCCCGGGCCGAACTTCACCGCGTTCACCAGCAGGTGCGACACCACCTGCCCCAGCCGCAGCGCGTCCCAGCGGCCCACCGCGGACGCGACGTCGCGCACCACCAGCAGGCACCCCGCGCGCGTCGCCATCTCCTCCGAGCGCACCACCACGTCGCGCACCACCTGCCCCAGGTCCACGTCCTCCAGGTTCAGCCGGGGCGCGTGGCCCTGCATCTGCGACACGTCCAGCAGCCCCTCCACCAGGTCCGCCAGCCGCTGCACCTGCCGGTCCGCCGCCACCAGCGCGCGCTCCAGCCGCTGTGGCGCCACCGGGTGCTCGTGCTTGAGCGCCGCCGCCGTGCCCTGCACGCGCAGCCGCAGCGCGGCCAGGGGCGTGCGCAATTCGTGCGCGGCCACCGCCAGGAACTCGTCCCGCACGCGCACCGCCTCGCGCGCCTCGCGGTACAGCCGCAGCTGCTCCGTCACGTCGCCGATGATGCCCGCCATGCGCACCGGCCGCCCCTGCGCGTCGCGGATGGCCCGGCCCCGGCTCACGCACGAGCGGTAGCCCCCGGCCTCGTGCCTCAGCCGGAAGGACACGTCGTAGGGCGCGCCCTGCTCCAGGTGCCGCGCCAGCGCGGCCGCCACCTCGTCCCGGTCCTCCGGGTGCACCCGCGCGAGGAACGCCTCGGAGGTGCCGGGGAAGTCCTCCGGCTTCATCCCCAGCATCTCCAGCAGGCGCGGGCTCCAGTACATGCGCTGGTTGCGCACGTCCCAGTCCCACACGCCGTCGTAGGAGCCGGACACCACCAGCCGGTAGCGCTCCTCGCTCTCGCGCGCGGTGCGCTCGGCCTGCTCCAGCAGCCCCACGCGCCGCTCCAGCTGCCGCACCATCGAATACAGGTGCGCCTCCGTGGACAGCTCGCCGGGCACGGGGGCGGGCGTCGGCCCCTCCGCGCGCGACTCGCGCAGGAGCGTGGCCACCAGCTCGTCGTCCCCCTGCGAGCGCCGCACGAAGCCGTTGGCCCCCACGTTGGCCGCCATGCGCAGGTCCAGCTCGTCCGGCGCGGTGGCGTGCGTGAGGATGACCGGCACGCGCGCGAGCTTCGGGTCCTGGCGCAGCGCCAGGCACAGCCGGAAGCCATCCAGCCGGGGCATCAGCACGTCCGCCAGCACCAGGTCCGGCCGCCGCCGCCGCGCCAGCTCCAGCGCGGCCATGCCGTCCTCCGCCTCCATCAATTCGAAGCGGAAGGGGGTCAGCGCCAGCCGCAGCAGCTTGCGGTAGACGGGGTCGTCCTCCGCCACCAGCACCCGCAGCGACGTCCGGCCGTCGTCCGCCTGCCGCGCTCGCGGCGGCAGGGCCTGCCGCAACGCCTCCACCCGCTGGCCCAGCGACAGGGACGGCGCGAGGAAGCCCGCCACCGGCAGGCCTGGCCTCCGCAGGGACTCCTGCTCGGCCGGCGGCGCCTCCACCCACAGGGCCGCGTCGGCCGCCGTCAGCGCCTCCCGCAGCGCGTCCAGGGGCCCCGCCGCCGCCGCCAGCAGGCCCGCCGCCGCCAGCACCAGGTGCACGGGCGGGGACTCGCGCAGGGCTCGCGCCAGCGGCTCCAGCCCCGCCGCCAGCAACACCCGCCATCCCTGGCTCTGGAAGGCCAGGGCCAGCAGCTCCCGGTGCGGACCCGGGGCTTCGACCAGCAGCAGGGTGGGCTTCATCAAGGGGGCGGAAAGCAGCGGAAGCGGGCGCGGGCCGACAGGTCGTTCTGGACGGCGGGACCCCAACGGCCCACCCCAGGGTGTGGAAAGGGCGCAGTCTGGTGACGGGGGCCTGTGAGTCAAGGCAACCGTGCGGAAGTGTTGGAAGTTGGAAGGCCACGGGCCAGGGAGACCCGCCGCTGGCCTGCCGCGTCACTGGTACAACCGGGCTACAAGTACACTTCGCTTGCACTGGCGAAGGGGGGACTCGAACGCGGCGGTGTGTTATTCGACCGCCCATGGGTGCCAAGAAAGTCACGGCGCAGGAGAAGCTGACCGGGTTCCAGGACCGGATTCGCGCCGCGGGGCTGCGCAGCACCGCCCCCCGCGTGGCCGTGCTGCGCAAGCTGGAGACCGCCACCGCCCCCATGAGCCACGCGGACCTGGTGGAGGAGCTGGGCGGCGAGGGCTACGACCGCGTCACCATCTACCGCAACCTCACCGACCTCACCGAGGCCGGCCTCGTCGTGCGCGCCGACCTGGGCGACCACGTCTGGCGCTTCGAGCTCAAGCGCGCCGGCGCCACCGAGCACGCCAACAACCACCCCCACTTCACCTGCACCGACTGCGGCACCGTGGCCTGCCTGCCTGAAGAGTCCGTGCGCCTCACCACCGCCCGGGGCGTGCCCCGCGCCGTGTCCCAGCGCGCCGTGGAAGTGCAGCTGCGCGGCCTCTGCGACCGCTGCGAGTAGCCCCCCAGCCAGCCAGCCGGGCGCCTGCCCCACATGTGCTCACTGGTAGGCATGCGCCTACATTGGAGCTTCCGCTCTCCTGTCCCCGGGTACAGATTCGTCCTGGCGAAGGCGGGGACCCGCCGTCCCGGCTCGGGGGACGGCGCGGGCGCTCCAAGGCTCGCAGGGGGAATGGGATGGAAGCCCATCACACGTTGCTGGTCGTCGACGACGACATGGACATCCGGGATGCGCTCCAGGACGCGCTGGAGCTGGAGGGCTACGCCGTGCAGCTGGCGGCGGACGGACTGGAGGCGCTGGAGCGGCTGCGCTCCTCGGAGCCCCGGCCGCAGCTCATCCTCCTGGACCTGATGATGCCGCGCATGGACGGCGTCGCGTTCCGCGAGGCGCTGCGCCACGAGCGCGCGTGCTCGGACATCCCGGTGGTGGTGGCGAGCGCGGACCTGGACGTGCGCGACACGGTGGATGGGATGGGCGTGGCGGCCTACCTGCGCAAGCCGCTGGATTTGTCCGCGCTGCTGTCCACCGTGAAGCAGCTGTGCCTGCCGGTCTGAACGCCTGCCTGCTCCACCTGCGGCGGGGCGGCATGGAAGTCATGGACTCAAGGGGCCGGTTGGCGGCGGAACATGGCCGCCCCACCCTTGAGAGCAGACACGAAACACCCAAACGAAAGGGAGCGGGACCATGAAGAAGCTCATCGTCGCGGCAGTGATGTGCCTGGGAACGGCTGCCTTCGCGCAGAACGCCACCGGCACGCCGGAGCACCCGTCGAAGGACGCGCCCAGCGCGCACCAGATGAACGGCCCGTCCACGGGCGTGGAGGCCCAGGAGGTGGGCCCCGCCATCAGTGACACCGCGAAGAAGGTCGTGGGCGCGGACACCTCCAAGGACAAGGCGGACGCCGCCAACAAGACGGGCCTCTGGACGCAGAAGGACGCCTTCAGCCTCAACGGCACCGTGAAGGCCAAGGACAACGACGACGTCACGCTCGCGCGCACCGGCACGCTGCCGGAGGTGAAGCTGGACGTGCGTGAGCAGACGAAGGTGACCCTGGACGGCAAGACCGTGAAGGCGAGCGAGCTGCCGGAGGGCGCCAGCGTGCGCGCGAAGTTCCAGCTGGAGGGGGATGACTCCGTCGCGCTGGAGCTGAAGGCCACCTCGCCCAAGAAGTAGCGCTCGCGGCTTTACGCGGTCCTTCGCCGGGCCCGCTTCCCACCCGGGAGGCGGGCCCGGCCGCTCACCCGAGGCGGCTGTCAATTCGTGGCCGGCCCCACCTCGGGCAGCTCCATCACCACCTCGGCGCCAGGGCCCTGGGGCTCCGCCACATAGGCGTGGCCGCCGTGACGCCGGGCCACCTCCTGCACCACCGCGAGCCCCAGGCCCGCGCCGCGGCCGGAGGGCTCCGCGCGGTAGAACGGGGCGAACACCTTCTCCCGGTGCTCCGGAGGAATGCCGGGCCCCCTGTCCCGCACGGTCAGCCGCCACATGCCGTCGTGCCGCTCCGCGTGCATCGTGATCTCCGTGCCGCCCGGGGCGAAGCGCAGCGCATTGGCCAGCAGGTTGTCCACCGCCTGCCGCACGGAACTCGCGTGGAGGACACACCGCGCGGGCTCCGGCGCCTCCACCGTCACCCAGACGCCCTGCTCCTCCGCCTGTGCTCGCGCCGCCGCCGACGCATCCTCCAGCAGGACGCGCAAGTCCTCGGGCTTCACCTCCCACGTGCCACGGCCGAAGGAGGCGAGGTCCAGCAGGTTGCCCGCCAGGATGGACAGGCGCTCCACCTCGCGGCGGGTCTCCTCCAGCGACTCGCGCAGCTCGGCGCCACTGCGCTCCTTCCACAGCGCGAGGTCCAGCTGGGTGCGCATGAGCGCCAGCGGCGTGCGCAGCTCGTGCGCGGCGCGGGCGATGAGCTGCTCCTGGGCCTCGCGCGCGGACGACAGGCGCTTCGCGGCCTCGCGCAGCGCGGCTTCCACCTCCGCCACCTCGTCCCTGGCCGTCCCTCCAGCGGGTGCTCCGGACCACAGGCCCTCGCGCAGGTGGGTGATGAGGCCGCGCAGCTCCGCCAGCCTGCGCTCCAGCCACCGCGCCTGCCATGTCTGCAAGCCGAAGAACACGAGCCCCAACAGGCCGGCCAGCCCCAGGGTGATGCCATGGAAGGCGCGCACCGCCGTCTCCTCCCACGCCAGCGACGCGGACAGCCGCAGCACGTACGGCACGCCCCGGGGAGACACCACGCGCACCGTCGCGCGGCGCAGCAGCGTGTCGCCCTCGCGCACCGTCTCCAGCCGGGGCGCGTCCGTGTCGGGAAGCCGCTGGAGCCGCGCCCTGGACGTGTCGGCCGTGGGCGGGAAGGCCAGCACGCGCCGCCCGTCCGGCCCGTACACCTCCGCCACCGGCGCGAAGGACCGCACCAGGTCCGAGAGCGGCGAATCCTCCATGTGCAGGTGGGGCTCCCCTCCGGGGCCGTCGAAGAGGCTCACCGCCTCCGCGGCTGCCTGCGACAGCAGCGCATCGTCCACCACGCGCTCCAGGTACGCCTCGAAGAGCTGGCCCGCCAGCAGCAACGCCAGCACCACGCCCAGCACCGGCACGCCCGCGCCCAGCAGCCACAGCCGCACGGCCAGCCTCACCGCGCCTCCCCCTTCACCAGCCGGAAGCCCACCCCGCGCACCGACTGGATGGACACCGCGCCTTCCGCTCCCAGCCGGGCCAGCTTCCCGCGCAGGTAGCCCACGTACACATCCACGATGTTGGGGGGCCCGTCGAAGGCGCCACCCCACACGCGCATGAGGAGCTCCGAGCGCGAGTGCACCTCGCCCACGTGACCGGCGAGCTCCTGGAAGAGGGCGAACTCGCGCCCGGTGAGCGGCTGCTCCTGGTCCCCGTGCCGCAGCACCCGCCGGCGTGCGTCCAGCACCAGCGGGCCGACGTTCCGCACCGGCGTGCCCGTGTCGCCCCGGCGGTGCAGGGCCTCCAGCCGCGCGAGCAGCTCCTCGAAGGCGAAGGGCTTCGCCAGGTAGTCGTCCGCGCCGGCGCGCAGTCCCACCACCTTCTCGCCCACCGTGCCGCGCGCGGTGAGGAGCATCACCGGGGTGCGCAGTCCACGCTCGCGCCAGCGCCGCAGCACCGCGAGCCCGTCCAGGTCCGGCAGGTTCCAGTCCAGCAGCACGACGTCATACGGCACGTCCATTCCCTGCTGGAGCGCGTCCTCGCCCCGCTCGCACACGTCCACCTGGTGGCCCGCCTCGGACAGCCCCCGGCGCAGCAGCAGGGCCATGCGCTCCTCGTCCTCCACCAGCAGCAGCTTCATGCAGGCTCCTCCGGTGCCGTGGGCAGGGACCCGGGCCGGGTGCGGCGCCGGGACAACCACGGATAGAGCGAGGGCAGCACGCCCAGGGTGAGCAGCGTGGACGTCACCAGCCCGCCCACCACCACCGTGGCCAGGGGCCGCTGTACCTCCGCCCCCATGCCCTGCGCCAGCATCATGGGCACGAAGCCCAGCGTGGCCACCAGCGCCGTCATCACCACCGGGCGCAGCCGCTCGCTCGCGGTGAGGCGCACGGCCTCCTTCACCGGCATGCCCTCCGCTTCATGGTGCAGCAGGCGCGACACCCACACCACGCCGTTGAGCACCGCGATGCCTGACAGGGCGATGAAGCCGATGGCCGCGGAGATGGACACGGGCATGCCCCGCAGCGACAGCGCCAGCATGCCGCCCACGCAGGCGAAGGGGACGTGCGTGAAGATGATGAGCGCCGGCCTCGGCCGCCCGAAGGCCGCGATGAGCACCGTCACGATGAGCACCGCCACCGCGGGGATGACCACCGAGAGCCGTCGCGTGGCCGCGGTCAGCGTTTCGTACTGCCCGCCCCAGACGGCCCGGTAGCCGGACGGAAGCGGGACCTCCGACGCCACGCGCGCCCGGGCGGTCTCCACGACCGTGCCCAGGTCCGCGCCGCGCACGTTGAAGCCCACCACCAGCCGGCGCTGTCCCTCCTGCCGGTTCACCAGCGCCGGCGCGGAGGTCAGCCGCACGTCCGCCACGCGGGACAGCGGCACCAGGCTCCCCGACGCGGTGGGCAGTGGCAGGGACTCCAGCGAGAAGGCCTCCGTGTTCGCGCCGAGCCGCAGGACGATGGGCACGCGCACGGGCCCGTCGAAGGTGGCGCCGACCTCCAGCCCCGTGCGCACCCCCTGCACCGCCTCCAGGACCTGCTTCACGGAGAAGCCCACGCTCGCGGCGTCCAGCGCACGGGGCTCCACCTCCAGCAGGGACACCTCCGGCGGCGCGAGCACGCGCACGTCCACCGCGCCCTTCACGCCCGTCACCTTGGCGGCCACGGCCTCCGCCAGCCGGTGCAGTTCGCGCAGGTCCTCGCCGTAGAGGCTCACCGCCACGTCGGCGACGGAGCCTCCGAGCAGCTCGTTGAAGCGCATCTGGATGGGCTGCGTGAAGGAGGGCTCCCCGCCGGGAGCATGGGCATCGAGCGCGCGCTGCATGTCCTCCACCAGTGTCTCGGGGGTGAGTCCGGGGCGCCACTGCGCGCGCGGCTTGAGGGCGACGAAGACGTCCGCCTGCTCCAGGCCCATGATGTCGGTGGCCACCGCGGGGCTGCCCACGCGCGACACCACCTGCGTCACCTCGGGGACGTGGCGCAGCAGGGCGGCCTCCAGCCGGCCGGCCTCTCGCGCGGCGGCCTCCAGGCCGATGTCTCCCCCGCGCGTCGTCTGCACCACCAGGTCGCCCTCGCTGAGCTGGGGGGTGAACTCGATGCCGGCGCGCAGGTAGAGGACCCCGCCCAGGACGAGCAGGGCCGCCGCGCCGCACGCCACCCAGGCGGGGCGGCGCAGCCCGTGCTCCAGCAGCGGGCGATAGGCGCGCTCCACGGCGCGCACCAGCCAGGGCTCGCGCTCGGGAATGTCCTGGGGACGCAGCACCAGGCTCGCCGCCGCCGGGATGAAGGTGAGCGCCAGCACCAGCGAGGTGGCGAGCGCCAGCACCACCGTGAGGGCCATGGGGCGGAACATCTTCCCGTCCACGCCGGTGAGCGACAGCACGGGCACGTAGACGAGCATGATGATGAGCACGGAGAAGAACACGGGCCGCGACAAGGAGGCGGTCACCGAGCCCACCTTGTCGCGCCACGCCTCGCGAGACATCCGGTTGCGCGCGTGACCGAGGTGATGGAACACGCCCTCCACCATCACCACCGCGCCGTCCACGAGGAGGCCGAAGTCGATGGCGCCCAGGCTCATCAGGTTGCCGGGGATGCCCAGCAGCACCATGCCCATGGCGGCCCCCAGCATGGACAGCGGAATCGCCGAGGCGACGAGCAGGCCCGCCCGGAGGCTGCCCAGCAGGGCGAGCAGCACCCCCATGACGAGCAGGCCGCCCTCGGCGAGGTTCTTCGCCACCGTGCGCAGCGTGCCGCGCACGAGGACGCCGCGGTCATAGACGAGGTCCACCCGCACGTCCCCGGGGAGCGCGGCCTTCACGTCGGGCATGCGGGTGTGGAGGGCCTCCACCACGTCCAGGGCGTTGGCGCCGCGGAGCATCTGCACCATGACGTAGACGGTCTCGCCCCGGCCATTGGCGGTCGCGGTGCCGATGCGGGGCAGTGCGCCCGGGACGACTTCGGCCACGTCCGACACGCGCACGGTGGCGCCGTTGGGCGTGCGGAGGATGGCGCCGCCCAGCTCCGTGGCGCCCGGGGGACGGGCCACCGCGCGCACCAGGACCTGGCGCTCTCCAGCGGGGAGGCTGGCTCCGGGGACGGCGCCCGAGGCCTCCTCCAGCGCGCCCCGCACGTCGGAGAGCGTCAGCCCGCGCGCCGCGAGCTTCACCGCGTCCGCGCGCACCTCCAGCGTGCGCTGCTGGCCTCCCCAGCTGTTCACCTCGACGACGCCCGGGACGGCGCGCAGGAGCGGGGCCACGCGGAACTCGGCCAGCTCTCGCAGCTCGGCGGGGGTGCGCAGGGGGGAGCCCAGCGTGAAGTGGAAGACCTCCCCGAGTCCGCCCGTGAGGGGGCCGAGCTCCGGCACCTCCACGCCGAGGGGGAGGCTGGAGGCGAGCCCGTTGAGGCGCTCCTGCACGCCCTGGCGCGCGCGGTAGGCGTCCACGGAGTCCTCGAAGACGGCGGTGACGGAGGAGATGCCGTAGCGTGAGAGGCTTCGGTGCTCGACGAGGCCGGGGACGCCGCCGAGCGCGGTTTCGATGGGACGGGTGACGAGCCGCTCGACCTCCTCCGGCGTGAGGCCCGGGGCCCGGGTGAGG
The DNA here is from genome assembly GCF_003611585.1 of Corallococcus exercitus. Taxonomy (GTDB): domain Bacteria; phylum Myxococcota; class Myxococcia; order Myxococcales; family Myxococcaceae; genus Corallococcus; species Corallococcus exercitus. The sequence goes on from NZ_RAVW01000213.1 coordinate 15,340, forward strand.
ATGAGGACCTGATTGGTGGTGATGTCGGGCAGCGCGTCCAGCTCCAGGCGCCACGCCACCACGCCCGCGGCGAGGGCGAGCACCGCCGTCAGCGCGAGCACCTGGACGCGATGCCGGACGCTGGCCTCCACGAGGCGGGCAATCATCGCGCGCCCTCCGCCAGGAGCAGGGCCCCCGCGTCCGCGGCCACCACGTCTCCCTCTCCGGCTCCACGCACCAGGGCTTCCGCGCCAGAGGTGGCCAGGACCTGCACCGGCTGACGGCGGAAGCCGGCCGCGGTGCGCACCAGCACCTCGGCCTGGCCGGACTCCAGCAGCAGGGCTCTGGCGGGGATGACCCTCACGCCCGGCAGGCTGTCCGCGCGCACCCGCACCATGCCGGTGAGGCCCGAGGGCAGGGCGCGCGGTGTCTCCGGGATGAACCACGCGGCCGTGGTGCCATCGCGCGAGTCCATGGCGGGCGCGCGGCCCGCTTCCTTCAGCGGGAGAGGGGCCTCTCCGGGGAGCACCAGCTCGAAGCGCGCCTCGGCGGGGAGGGGGCGGGCGAAGCGGGCTTCGAGCAGGCCTTCACCGGCTCCCATGATGCGCACCAGGGGCGCGCCTCCGCCTTCACGGGTCTCTCCCAGCACGCCGGAGACCTCCGTGACGATGCCCTCCACGGGACTGCGCAGCGGCACCGGGCCCCCGCGCGCCACGGCGGCCGTGTCCGCGGCGTTGAGGCCCGCCACCGCGAGCAGCGCGAGCGCGGCCTGGGCTTCGGCCCGGGCCTCCGCGAGTTGTGTCTCGGCTTCGGCCAGCTCCGTCAGCCGCGCCATGCCTTGTGATTGGAGGGCGAGCAGTTGCTCCCGCCGCCTGGCGTAGGCCTCACGGCGGAGCGTTGCCGCCTGGTGACGTCCCGCGGCCTGGACGGCCTCGGGCATGAGCACCTCCATCAGCACGTGGCCCTTCTTCACGTGCTGGCCGGGGCGCACCGCGACGCGGGACACGCTGGCCCGGAGGGGCACGCCCACCACGGCGGCGCCTTCAGGCGAGGCCAGCACGCGGGCGGGGGCCTCCGTCAGCGGAACGCCTCGAGCGGGACGGGGCTGGACCCACGCGGAGGCGGAGCTGGGGCGGGGC
>NZ_RAVW01000214.1 GCF_003611585.1 Corallococcus exercitus
CTCCAAGGGCTTTCACGCCGGAGGGTCGTCCGGTGAAGGACCTCCCGGGATGGGCGCCACCACGGCCGGGGCCACCACGGCGGCGGCCTCCGCCTTGAGGCGCTCCAGCGTGGTGCGAGCGGCTGCCTGCTCGGCCTCCTTCTTGTTCCGGCCGGTGGCCCGGGCGTACACGGTCTCCCCGATGCACACCTCCACCTCGAAGACCTTGGAGTGCTCCGGGCCCGTCTCCGACACCACCCGGTAGCGCGGCGACAGCTTGAGCCGCTCGTGGGACAGCTCCTGGAGGAGCGTCTTGTAGTCCAGGCGGCCGGCGCCGGAGGCCACCTCCTCCACCAGCTCCCCGAAGCAGCGGTCCACCAGCGCCAGCGCCGGCTCCAGGCCGCCGCTCAGGTAGACGGCGCCCAGCACCGCCTCCAGCGCGTCCGCGAGCAGCGAGTTCTTGTCGCGGCCGCCGGACTGGGACTCGCCCCGGCCCAGGAGGAGCAGCTCGCCCAGGCGCAGGCTCCGGGCCACGCGGGCCAGGCCCTCCTCGTGGACGATGCGGGCGCGCATCTTGGTGAGCTCGCCTTCGGGGACGCCGGGGCAGCGGTCCATCAGCCGGTGGCTCACGGCGAGGTCCACGACGGCGTCGCCCAGGAACTCCAGGCGCTGGTTGTCCTTGAGGTTCTGGTCGCGGTTCTCGTTGACGTACGTCTTGTGCGTGAGCGCTTCCAGGGCCAGGTCTCGCTTGGAGAACTGCACCCCCAGGCGCGCCTCCAGGGCCTGCACCCGCTCGGCCAGGGTCATCTTCTCCACGCGGCTCACTCCTGGGGTGCGTCCGGGCCCACGAGGCGCACGGCCTCGGGAGCGACCTTCAACAGGTCCGCCACCATCCGCACCACGCCGGGGAACTCATCCAGTTCGAAGCGGCCCGCCCACACCTTGCCCTGGGTGCCCGCCAGCAGGCCCCGGAAGGTGCGCCCGGCGATGCGCGCGGCGGCGAAGCGGTAGGCCTTGCCGTCCACCTGCAGCTGCGCCAGCAACTCCAGGCTGCTGCGCGGCGGCACCAGCGCCTGCGGACCGAACTTCTCCACGATTTCCACGAAGCGCACCGGCTCCGGGCCGGTCGCCGCCTGGGGGGCTCTCGGCATCGGCTCGCCGAGCAGCGCGGACAGGTAGCCCGTCAGCGCGGCCTTCTCGCGGAACTCCGACAGCTCGATGACGTGCCCCGCGGCGGTGGCCAGTTCCTCCCCGCCCCGGATGGCCTGCGCGATGCGGAAGTTGCCCTGCCGGTCCGACACCAGCTTCACCGCGAGCGCGCCCTCCCGCACGGACGTGGACAGCTCCAGCGACTGCGGATCCACGTCCGCGGGCAGGCCCAACAGCTGCAGCTCCTCCGAGCGGCGCTGCAGGTGGAAGACGTGGTCGCTGAAGGTGTCCAGCAGGAGCGCCTGCATCTCCTCCGCCGCGTCGATGGCGGACAGCAGGATGGGCGTCATGCCCACCACCGCCGGCGGCGCGATGGGGATGAGCCGGTCACCCATCACCTGGAAGGTGATGTCGGTGATGAAGTCCTTGGTGATGGGGTTCACCAGGGACGCGGCCTCCAGGTCCAGCACCACTTCGACGCCGGACGGCTCCTCACGGACCTGGAGCCCCAGCTCTCGCAGCCGAGCGGTATCCATCAGGCCCCTTTGAAGGTCTCGCGGGCGATGATGGTGCGCTGGATCTCGCTCGTGCCCTCGCCAATCTCACAGAGCTTGGCGTCGCGCAGGTAGCGCTCCACCGGGAACTCGCGCGTGTAGCCGTAGCCGCCGTGGATCTGCACCGCCTTGTTGCAGCCGCGCATGGCCGCCTCCGACGCGAACAGCTTCGCCATGGAGGCCTCCTGCGAGTACGGCTGCCCCGCGTCCGCGAGCCGCGCCGCGCGGTGCACCAGGAGGCGCGCCGCCTCCAGCTCCGTCTTCATGTCCGCCATCATCCAGCGCAGGCCCTGGAACTCGCCAATGGGCTGGCCGAACGCGGTGCGGTCCTTGGAGTACGCCACCGACTCCTCCAGCGCCCCGCGCAGGAGGCCCACCGACAGCGCGCCGATGGTGATGCGGCCCTTGTCGAGGATCTTCAGCGTGTCGATGAAGCCGCGGTCGACCTCGCCCACGATGGCGTCGTCACCGACCTCCACGTTCTCCAGGATGAGCTCCGCGGTATCCGACGAGCGCATGCCCAGCTTCCCGTGGATGGAGCGCTGGCTGAAGCCGGGCAGGCCCTTCTCCAGCACGAAGGCGGTGATGCCCTTCTGGCGCTTCTCCGGCGACGTGAGCGCCAGCACCACGAACACGTCACCCACCGTGCCCTGGGTGATGAACATCTTCGCGCCGTTGATCACCCACTTGTTGCCCTTCTTCACGGCGGTGGTGCGCATGCCGGACGCGTCCGAACCGGATCCCGGCTCGGTGAGGCCCCACGCGCCCAGCCACTCGCCGGAGGCGAGCTTGGGCAGGTAGCGCTGGTGCTGCGCCTTGTTGCCGAAGACGCGCACGTGGCTGGTGCCCAGGCCGTTGTGGCTGGCCACCGTGAGGGCGAGCGAGCCGTCGTAGCGGGCGATCTCCTCCACGGCCACCGCCACGGCGAGCGAGTCCATGGCCGCCCCGCCGTACTCCTCGGAGACGAGCATGCCCAGCACGCCCAGCTGGCCCAGCTCCTTCACCACCTCCATGGGGAACTTCTCGTCCTTGTCCCACTCGCGCGCGTACGGCTTCACGCGGCGTTCGCAGAATTCACGGAGGGAGGCCTGGAGGGCGCGGTGGCTTTCAGGAAGTTCGAAGTCCATGGTCGGGTGCGGAATCTAGCGTGGATGACAGGTGGGGAAACTCAGACGGGGTGGACGCCGTGCTTCTTCTCCGCACGGGGCTGGAACCGGTCCGCATAAAGCGAATAACGCTGGAGCAATTCCCCGCGCAGGGAGTCGCCCGGAATGACGGCGTCGATGATGAGCTCGCTGGCCAGCTTGTAGATGTCCACGTCCTGCTTGTACTCGTCGCGCAGCTTCTGGACGTAGGCCGGCCGCTCGGCCTCCGGCAGCTCCTGGATCTTGTTGAAGTAGACGGCGTTCACCGCCGCCTCCGGGCCCATCACGGCGATCATCGCCTGGGGCAGCGCCAGCGTGGCCTCCGGGGCGAAGCCGGGCCCGCTCATGGCGTAGAGGCCGGCACCGTAAGCCTTGCGCACCACCACGCAGATGCGCGGCACGCTGGCCTCCGACACCGCGGAGATCATCTTCGCGCCCGCGCGGATGATGCCCGCGCGCTCCACCTTGGTGCCGATCATGAAGCCCGGCACGTCCGACAGGTACAGGAGCGGGATGTTGAACGCGTCACACAGCCAGATGAACCGGGCCGCCTTGTCCGCGCTGTCCACGAAGAGCACGCCGCCCTTGTACTTGGGCTGGTTCGCGACGATGCCCACCGGGCGGCCGCCAATGCGCGCGAGGCCGGTGATCAGCTCCTGCGCGAAGAGCTTCTTCACCTCGAACCAGCTGCCCTCGTCGATGAGCTCCGTGATGAGGGCGTGCATGTCGAACGGCTTGTTCTGATCCGGCGGGACGATCTCGTCCACGCGCTTGCCACTGTGCTTGGGCGCCTTCACCGGCACCTGCGGCGGGGCCTTGGCGAAGTTCTCCGGGAAGAAGGCCAGGTACTGCTTCGCCGCGGCGATGGCGTCCTGCTCCGTCTTCACCAGCACGTCGCCCACGCCGGACACGGAGCAGTGCATCTTCGCGCCGCCCATCTCCTCCAGCGTGACCTTCTCACCAATGACCATCTCCGCCATGCGCGGGCTGCCCAGGTACATGGAGGCGTTGCCCTCCACCATGATGACCAGGTCGCAGAACGCGGGGATGTACGCGCCGCCCGCGGCGGACGGACCGAAGAGCAGGCAGATCTGCGGGACGAAGCCCGACAGGTGGACCTCGTTGTAGAAGATGCGGCCCGCGCCCCGGCGGCCGGGGAACATCTCCACCTGATCCGTGATGCGCGCGCCCGCGCTGTCCACCAGGTACAAGAGGGGGCAGCGCTGCGCCTTCGCTGTCTCCTGGATGCGGAGGATCTTCTCCACCGTGCGCGCGCCCCAGCTGCCCGCCTTCACCGTGGAGTCGTTGGCCATGATGGCCACCGCGCGCCCGTCGATGCGCGCCATGCCGGTGATGACGCCGTCGGAGGGCAGCTCCGGGTCCAGGTTGTTGGCGAGCTTTCCGTCCTCCACGAAGGAGTCCGCGTCCACGAGCAGTCGGATGCGCTCGCGCGCGAAGAGCTTGCCGGTCTCCGCGTTCTTCGCGTGGTACTTGGACGCGCCGCCCTTCTCCACCTGGGCGAGCTTCTCGAGCAGTGTCTGGTCTGAGGACATGGCCGCCGTCCCATACCAAGAAACCCCAGGCCTGGCTGCCTTCTTGCCAGCCGAAGCACCAGCCGTGCCGTCCAGCGGACGACGCATGGGGCTACGACAGAGCGCTTCGGGGGATGTCGCCGGGGGCCTCCCTGCCTACCTTGATGTCGCACGGGGGGTGTGCACCCAGGCGGGCCACGAACCGCCCCGTGAACGGCATCCGGACTTCGGACCAGGAGGGACCCATGTTCAGAGCGAAGAAGGCGACGTGGCAGGCGAAGGCTTTGGCCAAGAGCAAGCTGTACCGCCAGTTCCTGGCGCACCAGCTGCTCGACCAACTCCCCGAGTACGCGGACAAGGCGGGCAAGGTCGCCCGTAAGTCCTGGGACAACTTCGACCCGGACGACGCGCTGCGCTATGTGGGATTGACGACGTACAAGCCGGCGCGCTCGGGCATGGGCGGACTGGGGGCGTTCCTGCTGGGCGCCGCCGCGGGCAGCATCGTGGCCCTGCTGATGGCCCCGAGCCGCGGCACGGAGCTGCGCACCACCGTCAAGGACAAGGCGATGGGCTACATCAACAAGCAGGGCGTGAACATCGGCGGCGAGAAGACCGCGAGCGCCTGAAGTCGATGTGAGTGAAGCAGGCAGGGGCAGCACGGTCCGCGAGCAACCGCGGGCCTGCCGCCCCTGTCGCTTTCGGCGGGCCTAGCGGCCTTTATAGACAGGGGGACGCTTCTCCGCGAAGGCGCGGAGCCCTTCCAGCCGGTCCTCCGTCTTGAGCACCTCCTCGTACTTCTTGAGCTCCAGCGCCAGCGCGTCGTCCAGTTCCAGGCCAGTGCCTTCGTCGATGGCGTGCTTCGCGGTGGCCACGGCCACGGGGGCGTTCTCCACGACGGCCTCCGCGAGCTGGAAGGCGACCTCCAGCAGGTGCCCTTCCGGAGCCAGCCGGTTCACCAGGCCGATGCTGAAGGCCTCCGCCGCGTTCACGCGCCGGGCGGTGAGGATGAGGTCCTTGGCGCGTCCGGGGCCAATCAGCCGCGAGAGCCGCTGCGTGCCGCCGCCGCCGGGGATGATGCCCAGCTTCACCTCCGTGAGGCCCATCTCCGTGGCGGGCGAGGCGACGCGCAGGTCGCACGCCAGGGCCAGCTCCGTGCCGCCGCCGAAGGCCGCGCCGTTGATGGCGGCGATGAAGACGCAGTCGCTCTTCTCGATGGAGCGCAGGGTGACGCGCAGGCCGTTGAGGAAGGCGCGCACCTCGTCCTCGGACATGGTGGTGCGCTCCTTCAGGTCCGCGCCCGCGCAGAAGGCCTTGTCGCCCGCGCCGGTGAGGATGACGGCGCGCACCGAGCGGCCGGAGGACACGCGGGCCACGAGCGCGTCCAGTTCCTGGTGCATCGCGCGGCTGATGGCGTTGCGACGGCTCTCCCCGTCGATGGTCCAGATCTCGATGGCCCCGCGGGCATCGACCTTGAACTCCGGCATCTTCGCTCCCCGTGACGGACCGCGGTGGGCGGCCCGCGTGAATGGCGCGCAGCCTGAAACCTGTTCCCCAGTCTGGCAAGCCGTAAACGGTTAGGATTTCGCCCATGCCTTCGTGCTCAACGACGAAACGCCCGTGGCGGTGGCTGCCCGGACTGCTCACCGTCTCCACCCTGCTCGTGCTCGCCCTGCCGCTCGTGGCCCTGGCACGCGGCGGCGGCGGCGAGCACTACACGTCCGGACGCGACCGGGGTGGAGGCGGCGGTAGCGGTGACGGCCTGCCCCTCTGGCTGCTGTTCGACCTCATCCGGCTCATCTTCCTGTACCCGAAGGTGACCGTTCCGCTGCTCGTCATCGGCGGCGGGCTCTACTGGCTCTACAAGCGCAACCTGCACCCGGACGCCACCACCCGGCGCGCGTTGGATCAGCGCGAGGCGGAGGTGCGCACGGAGGTGTCCGGCCGCGACGTGCAGGGCTGGGTGAACGCGCTGAAGCTCAAGGACCCGTCCTTCGAATTGGAGCCCACGCTGCAGAAGGTGCGCTGGCTCTTCCTCGAGCTGCAGAAGTCGTGGTTCCGGCGGGACATGACGCCGGTGCGCCCCTTCCTGTCGGACGCGACGTGGCAGCGCTTCAACGTGCAGCTGGCGCTGATGCAGGCGCAGGGCGTGCGGGACGCGCTCGCGGACATGAAGGTGCTGGACGTGCAGCTCATCGGCCTGCACCAGACGCAGTGGTACGACAGCATCCACGTGCGCGTGCGCGCCAGCATCCGCGACACGGACGTGCCCGCGAGCCAGACGGATGCGCAGGCCATGGCCGCGGCCAGCAAGGTGGCGCCGGAGGTCTTCACGGAGGTGTGGACCTTCGTGCGCAAGCCCGGCGCGCAGACGCGCATCGGAGAGGACCTCTTCCAGGGCAAGTGCCCCAACTGCGGCGCGCCCTACAAGGGCGGCGCGTCCAACACCTGCGAGTTCTGCAACGCGGTGGTGAACTCCGGCAACTACGACTGGACGCTCTCTGAAATCACCCAGGGCGTGGAGCACGTGCGCCACCACAAGCAGGTGGACGGCCTCATGCAGGCGCGCGAGGCCGACCCCGCGCTCAACCTGGAGATGCTGGAGGACCGCGCGTCGCTGCTGTTCTGGAAGTGGATCGACGCGCAGAGCCGCAACGAGACGCAGCGCCTGTCCAAGGTCGCCAACGCGGACGCCCTCACGAAGCTGGACGCGGAGCTGGGCCAGCTGGCGAAGCAGGGCCGGCGGCGCGTCTTCCTGGAGTGCGCGGTGGGCGCGGTGGACGTGCGCGCGCTGGAGGTCCACCCGGAGTCCTTCGACGAGGCCCAGGTGGAGATCCGCTGGAGCGCCCGCATGGGCGTGGGCCCCGTGAACGAGAAGCCCCCCAGCCTGCCCACGGTGCCGCAGCGCTGGGTCTTCACGCTGCTGCGCCGCCACGGCGCGACGACGAACACGGACACCGGTATGTCCACGGACCGCTGCCCGCAGTGCAACGCGCCCACCACCAACAGCGCGGCCAACACCTGCGAGTTCTGCGGCACGGTGCTGGGCAACGGCGAGCGCGACTGGGTGCTCGCATCCGCCCTCCCCTTCGAGTCCTGGAACGTGCACCACGCGCGGCAGACGAGCGCGAACGCGGCCCGCTACCAGCAGCGGCGCCAGGCCGAGCGCGGCACCGTCGCGCCCCCGCCCGTGGACAGCCATGGCGACGGTCACGGCGGTGACGGCGACCGGGTGGTGACGGACGTGAAGGAGCGCGAGCGGCTGCTCTACATGATGGCGTCCATCGCCGCCGCGGACGGCGAAGTCACCGCCGCCGAGCGCCGCCTGCTCAAGCTGTGCGCGGAGCGCTGGAGCGTGTCGTGGCCCAACGTGGAGATGGCGCTCAACGCCGGGCCCCAGCTCTTCGAGCGCCTGGTCCCGCGAGGCAGCCCGGAGGCGGAGGTGTTCCTGCGCCACATCGTGGACATGGCATTGGTGGACGGACGCATCGACCGCAAGGAGCGGCGGATGCTGCAGATCGCCGCCCAGCACCTGGGGCTGGAGGAGCAGCTGACGGTGATGCTCGGGGACCGCTAGTCACACCCAGCGGTCCCCGGCGGGGCCTTCAGGTCTGCGCGCGGCGGGAGGCCTTCTTGTCCCGCTCGCCCAGCGCGGCCTGGAGGTACTTGCCCGCGAGCTTCCGGCCGATGAGCTCCTGGGCGATCTCCCCGGCCTCCACCAGCTTGTCCAGGTCGATGCCGGTGTCCACGCCCATGCCGTGCAGCATGAACACCGCGTCCTCGGAGGCCAGGTTGCCCGCGGCGCCCGGCGCGTAGGGGCAGCCGCCCAGCCCGCCGATGCTCGCGTCGAACGTGGTGACGCCCGCGGACAGGCCCACCAGCGCGTTGGCCAGCGCGGTGCCGCGCGTGTCGTGCAGGTGCAGCGCCAGCGTGTCCACCGGCATGTGCTGGAGCAGCGCGCTGAGAATCTCTTCCGTCTGCCGGGGCGTGCCCACGCCAATCGTGTCGCCCAGGCTCAGCTGGTAGATGCCCGCGTCCACCAGCTGACGGCAGATGTCCACCACGCGCTCCACCGGGACGTGGCCCTCGTAGGGGCAGCCCCACACGGTGGACAGGTAGCCGCGCACGCGCATGCCGGCCTTGCGGGCGGCGGCCGTCACTTCCTTCGCGCCGGCCAGCGCCTCCGCGATGGTCTTGTTGATGTTCTTCTTGGAGTGGGCCTCCGACGCGGAGATGAACACCGCGGCCTCCTCCAGCCCCGCCGCCTGCGCGCGCTCCAGTCCCTTGAGGTTGGGCACCAGCGCGGAGAAGACGACGCCGGGGCGGCGGCCCACCAGCTTGAGCAGCTCCTCCGCGTCCGCGAGCTGGGGGATCCACTTGGGTGACACGAACGACGTCACCTCGATGCGCTTCTCCCCCGCGGCGACCAGGGCGTTGATGAGGCGCGCCTTGTCGCGGGTGGGCAGCGTGCGGAGTTCGTTCTGCAGGCCGTCGCGGGGGCCGACCTCGTACACGTCGACCCGGCGGGGCAGTTGCCCCAGCAGGCCGACCCGCGTTCGCGATGTCTCTTTCGGATCCACTGGACGTGTCCCGGGCCGGTCAACCGCGCCCGGCTCCCACGATGAGGTCGGTCGACTCGGGTGTCATCGGCCCGGAATCCAGGCCGCCGTGCACCCACTCCACCGAAAAGCCCGTGCTTTCCAACAGCCGTTTCAGTTCCGCAAGAGGATAGTAACGAAGCGCGTACGCCGCTCGCAGGACACGACCATCCGGCAAGGTGAGCTGACGCTGGCCGACATCGCGGCCACGCGTCGCGTCGAAGCGGCTCTCCTCCTCCAGGAGACTCCCATCCGGTAACCGCTCGCGGAACGACGCGCCCGGACTTCCGGCCAGCCGCTCGTAGGGAACCGTCTGGAACACCAACCGTCCGCCGGGCCGCAGCACCCGCGCCACCTCGCGCAGCACCTGGACGTGCTCCGCGTCGCTGAAGGCGAAGAGTGTCGAATACCAGGCGTACGCGCCCCCCAGGGACGCGTCCTGGAAGGGCAGCGCCCGCAGGTCGCCCCGCACCACGGGAAAGCCGGGGCGGCGCAGGCGCAGGGACAGCGGATCCAGCTCCAGGCCCACCACCCGCCCGGCGAGCGCGCCTTGCGTGTTGAGCCGCGCCGCGTGCCGGCCGTGGCCGCAGCCCAGGTCCGCCACCGGCCCCTCCACGTCCGCGAACGCCCGGGACAGGTACTCCACTTCCCGGGCCGTCACCGCCTCGGAGAGGTACGGCAGCGTGCTGCGCAGGTACAGCTCCCCGAAGAAGTCGCCCACGGCCGTCGCGCGCCTTTTTGGGACGCCTCAGCGCTTGAGCGCGGGCAGCTTCTCGCGCAGGCGGCGCACGGCTTCGTCCAGCACGCCTTCCGTCTTGCAGAAGGCGAAGCGCGCGAAGCGCTGGCCCAGGTGCCGGTGCTCCGGGCCGTAGAAGACGCTGGGCGGGATGCCCGCCACGCCCACCTCCGTCACCAGGTGCCGGCAGAAGGCCACGTCGTCCGCGAAGCCGTAGCCGGTGATGTCCGCGAGGATGAAGTAGCTGCCCTCCGGTGAGAACGCCTGGAGCCCCGCCGCGCGCAGGCCCGTGAGCAGCCGCTCCCGCTTGGCGGTGTAGAGCGCAGTCAGCTCCTGGAAGTAGCTGTCCGGCAGCCGGAGCGCCACGGCCATGGCGGCCTGGAACGGCGACGCGGTGGCGAAGGTGACGAACTGGTGCGCGCGCTGCACCGCGTCCCGCAGCGGCGGCGGCGCGATGATCCAGCCGATCTTCCACCCCGTCAGGCTGAAGGACTTGCCCGCGCTGCTCACCGTCACCGTGCGGTCCGCGAGCACCGGCACCGTGGCGGCACGGATGTGGCGCGCGGGGGCGAAGACGATGTGCTCATAGACTTCGTCCGCCAGCACCTTCACGTCGTGTTCGGCGCAGAGGTTGCCCAGGAACTCCAGCTCCTCGCGGGTGAACACCTTGCCCGTGGGGTTGTGCGGCGAGTTGAGGATGAGCAGCCGCGTGCGCGGGCTGAACGCGGCGCGGACCTCGTCGCGGTCGAACCACCACGTGGTGTGCCCGGCGTCCGGCGGGCGCAGCGGCACGTAGCGCGGCGTGGCGCCCACGAAGGCGATGTTGGCGTCGTAGGAGTCGTAGAACGGCTCGAAGGCCACCACCTCGTCGCCAGGGTCCACCAGTCCCAGGATGACGTCGAGGATGGCCTCCGTCGCGCCGCTGGTGACGGTGACCATCGTGTCGGGGTCCACGGCGTGGTTGTAGAAGCGCTGCGCGTGCTCGGAGATCGCGACACGCAGGTCACGGGCGCCCACGCCGGGGGCGTACTGGTTGACGCCGCCCTGGATGGCCTTCCAGGCGGCCTCCTTGATGGCGTCCGGCCCGTCGAAGTCCGGGAAGCCCTGCCCCAGGTTCACGGCCTGGTGCTTCAGCGCCAGCGCGCTGAACTCGGAGAAGACGGTGGTGCCAAAGCGGGAGACGCGTTGCGCGAGCACGGGCCGGGGGGGCATGGGTCAGGCCTCTGGAGGCCAGCGCACGTCCTCCCGGAAACCCCGGGGCGACCGGCTGGCGGTTCAGGGCCGGACGATAGCGTCCACGGGCACGGAACGCGCGCCCTGTTCCACCGCGCGCTGCCGGGCGGCCCGGGACAGGGCCAGCGCCAGCCCCGTCACCACCAGCACCAGGGGCACCGCGCACACCAGGTCGATGGCGTAGTGGAACCGCCCCGCAAGTGTCGCGAAGATGAGCCCCATGCCCGGGAAGAGCATCACCCAGAAGAAGCGCCGGGCGAACCGGAACGCGTAGAAGAGCACCACCAGCATCACCCCGGTGTGCCCGGACGGGAAGCAGTCCCGGGTGTACACCGGCGTGCGCATCATGGACTCCAAGAGCGGCGTGAGGACCCACCCCTGGGTGGCCGGTCCGTCGAACGCGCCGATGAGGAAGTAGCGGGGCCCCACCGCGGGCACCAGCGAGTACGCCGCGTAGTTGAAGCCCAGCAGCAGGCCCAGACCCAGCAGGTACTCGTCGAAGCCGGGCGTGGGCCCCCTGCCCCGGGCGTACAGGTAGATGCCCAGGAGCAGCGGCCACATGAAGTGCCCGTAGTAGCAGAGCATCAGCACGTCGTTGGCCCAGGGCGGAATGACGTGCGCCAGCGCCACCGCGGCCTGGAAGCCGAACAGCTTCTGATCCACCGCGATGAGCTGCGCGTCCTTCACCACCGGGTTCATCCAGTCCACGATGGGCCCCAGCCACCCGTGGGCCAGCGCAGACACCGGCAGGAGCCAGAAGTCCGCCGCGATGGCGAGGAGCGGCTGGCGCGGGAAGCGGGCCTCCAGCATGCGCACGGCCGGCAGGCCCAGCGCGAAGCAGAGGAAGAGGAGCGCGTTGCGGCCGGAGTGCGGCGCCCAGCGCGCCGGGCCCACGCACACCAGGGCGGCCACCGAGCAGGCCACCATGAGGACGAGGTCCACCTGCCGGAAGCGCACGAGCACTCCGTCCGACGACGCCACGGCGGGCCTCACACGGCCTTCGCTGAATGACCAGATGCTCACGCCGATTTGCGCTCCCCCGGCGACTCGGCCGGCAGCTCGCCGGCCCCCCCGAGATTGAGGCTCCGAACCACCGCGCCCGACCCTGGCGCCTCCGCGGACCGCCGCCCCTTCCACCGCTCCAACAACGCCAGCATGGCCGGAAAGAACACCGTCGTCCCCAGGAAGGTGCTCACCACCCCAAGGAGGGCAATCTGACCGATGCTGCGCAAGCCCTGGTGGTTCGCCACCAGGAGCGCTCCGTAGCCCGCCGCGTTGGACAGGGTGGCCACCACCGCCGCGAAGCCGGTGTTGCGCACGACCCGGCCCAGCGACCCGGGGCCCTCTTCCTCGTACCGATGGAACAGGTGCACGGAGTTGTCCACCGCGATGGCCAGCAGGTTGGGCAGCACCACCGCGTTGATGAAGTTGAGCTGGACGTCGAAGAGGTACATGCCGCCCGCCAGGCACGTCATGCCCAGGAACAGCGGGCCCGCCACCAGCAGCGCGCGCTTGAAGCTGCGCAGGCTGGCCAGGATGACCAGGAACACCACCGCCGCCGCGGACCAGAGGATGAACGGCCCGTCCCCGCGCACCAGCGAGAAGATGCGCGCCGCGATGCGGTTGCTGTCCAGCACCGCCAGGTCGATGCCCTTCGCCTTCGCCCCGACCACCACCTCATCCAGCTGCGTCGCCCAGCGGTTCAGGTCCTGCGTGTCGTAGTTGGACACCGACGGGAACAGCAGGAGGAACATCCCCTTGCCGTCCAGCGCCTCGAAGCGGCGGCGCGCCTCCACCGGCAGCTCTTCCAGCCCGTAGGGCTTCGCGTCCACCATGCCGCGCAGGTCCTTCACGCGCGGGTCCTCCTGGGCGGACTTCGGCAGCCCGTCCAGCAGCGTCCGGATGCGGCCCATCTCCGCCGCGTGGCCCGCCACGTCCGAGGGCACCAGGTCGCTCAGCGACGCGGTGCGCAGGAACACGGAGTTGGCGCCGTTCTTCGCCTTCACCTGCGCGATGACGGCCTCCACTTCGCGGACCTGCTCCAGCGTGTCCACGGAGAGGATGGCTGGGTTGAGCGGCGCGCCAATCTGCTCCGTGATGTGGTCGTCCAGCCGCGACGCCGGGGAGTCGCCCTTCAGGTTGCGCAGGTTGGTCTCGAAGCCCAGCCGGGGCGCGATGCCCACCGAGTACGCCGCGAAGCCCACCACCGACAGCGCCACCGCGACGATGACGCCCGTGGGCCAGCGCCGCCACTCCTTCGCCGGGGCCGGAGCCGAGGCCTGCTCCAGGACGGGCGCGGAGGCCGCGACGGCGGTGTCACGGCGGTACGGGCGGATGCGCTCCGCGATGGCGAGCAGCGACGGGCCCAGCGCGTACGCGGACAGCACCGCCATCAGCACGCCGATGCCCGCGAGCAGGCCGAACTGCTGGAAGGCGTGGAACTGCGCCAGCACCAGCACGAAGAACGCCGCCGCGTTGGTGAAGGCGGACGTGAGCGCCCCGCTGAAGGTGCCGCGCACCGCCGCCGTCAGCGACTCCTTCACGCCGTGCTGCTCGCGCTCCTCCCAGTAGCGCATCGCCAGGTGGACGCCGTACTCGATGCCCAGGCCGATGAGGATGGCGACGAGGAAGCCCGTCACGATGTTGAGGTGGCCGATGGCGCCCTGCGCGAACGCGAACGTCAGCACCAGCCCCACCACCACCGGCACGCCCACCACCGCCAGCGCGGAGATGCGCCGGGTGGCCAGCAGGATGAGCCCCACGGCGATGAGCGCGGACAGGAGGCCCGCGTTGGACAGGTCGCGGCGCATCACCGCGTCCTCTTCGATGCGGTTCTGGAAGTTGCCCGTCGCCTCCAGCGTCACGCCCGGGTACTTCTGGGCCGCGAGCGTGCGGCCGGTGTCGAACACCGCGGCCACGAAGTTGCGCGCGAACTCCAGGTCCCCCGCCGTCCCCGACGGCTTGATCATCAGGTAGACCTCGGTGCCCTCCTTGTTCGCCAGCGTCTCCGGCAGCGCCGTGTCCGGGGTGTGCTTCTTCGCGATCTCCTCGAAGGTGGGCGGCACCGTGTCCGCGCCCAGGTCCACGAAGAGGGGGCTGGCGCGCTCCTTCTCGTAGCGGACGCGGGCCTCCAGGTCCTCCCTCAAGGAAGCGACCTCCGCCGTGGGCAGCAGCAGCAGGCCGTGGCGGCGGAAGAAGGCCACGTCATAGTGGTGCTCGACGTAGCGGACCGTCGGCAGGGCCTCCAGGCGCTTCTGGAACTCCGTGGCGTAGGCCTTGAGGGCCTCCGGCGTTCCTCCCTTGGCCATGATGACGAGGTACCCGTCCCCGCCCGCCTTCTCTGACACGCGTGTCAGATCGCGAACCTCGGGGGCACCCTCCGGGAGGAGCTCCACGAAGGAGCCGCGGAACTCCAGACGCGAGGCAAAGAGGCCCGCGGCGGCCGTCACCAGGGCGACAACGAGCAGCACCTGCCAGGGGCGCGACATCGCTGCCTGGATGAAGCCCTCGAACCACCGCTGCCGTCGTGCTTGGGACACCGTCTGCTCCTCTGATGCTGGCGGGCAAAGCAATAAGCCGGCCATGATCCAGGCCCCCGGAACAGACGGCCCCTCCTGACCCATTCCCCATGTGAACCTGTGTGTGCCCTGGGTGTTGGAGCATCCAGTCGCGAACAGAGGTCCCGGGGCGCGGCGTGCCACCAATGAGGCATGACTGTCAAGGCGCGCCCTGACACGGATGCCCCACATGGCGAGTGATGGAACCGTCCCCGCCTTGACAGTGTGGATTTCCCTCTTTATTGACCCCCTCGCGTCGTCCCCCCTGGGTGTTCACGCGGCCGGGCAATCCGATCCTGGAACGCGCCCTGCACATGGAAAGCGGCTCGGATCACACCCCCCGACGCGTAAGAAAGACCACCATGAGCGACGTGTTCGACAAGTGCCGTACCTGGAAGGACTACCGCATCGCCAAGGCCACGGGGTTGTACCCGTACTTCCGGGCCATCGAGGCGTCGCACGGCGCCACGGAGGTGGAGATCGAAGGGCGCCGGGTCATCATGGTGGGCTCGAACAACTACCTGGGCCTGTCCGCGGATCCGCGCGTGAAGGAAGCGGCCATCAAGGCCACGGAGAAGTTCGGAACCACCTGCTCCGGTTCGCGCCTGCTGAACGGCACGCTGGCGCTGCACGAGGAGCTGGAGGCGCGGCTGGCGAAGTTCCTCAACCGCGAGTCGGCCATCGTCATCTCCACCGGGTTCCAGACGAACCTGGCGCTGGCGTCCATCCTGGGCCGTCACGACATCGTCTTCAGCGACCGCGCGAACCACGCGTCGCTGGTGGACGGCGTGCGCCTGTCGTTCGCGACGGAGCGCAAGTTCCGCCACAACGACATGGAGCACCTGGAGCAGCTGCTGGCCGCGGCGGAGCCGGGCGCCGGGAAGATCATCGTCACGGACGGCGTGTTCTCCATGGAGGGCGACGTCTGCAACCTGCCCCGCATCGTGGAGCTGGCCAAGCAGTACAACGCCCGCGTGATGACGGATGACGCCCACGCCATGGGCGTGCTGGGCGAGATGGGCCGGGGCACCTCCGAGTACTTCGGCCTGGAGAAGGACGTGGACCTGGTGATGGGCACGTTCTCCAAGAGCTTCGCGTCGCTGGGCGGCGTGCTCGCGGGTCCGTTCGACGTCATCAACTACATCCGCCACAAGGCCCGCTCGGTCATCTTCTCCGCGTCCATGACGCCCGCGTCCATCGCGGCGGCGCTCAAGGCGACGGAGATCATCGAGGCGGAGCCGCAGCGCCGCGCGCGCCTGCTGGACATCGCGGAGAAGATGCACAACGGCTTCCGCGCCATGGGCTTCGACACGGGCGTGTCGGTGACGCCGGTGGTGCCGGTGCACATCGGCGACCAGGTGAAGTGCTTCCGCTTCTGGCGCGCGCTGCACGAGGCGGGCGTGTTCGCCAACCCCGTGATTCCGCCGGCGGTGGAGGCGGGCCACGCGCTCATCCGCACCAGCTACATGGCCACGCACACGGACGCGCAGCTGGACCAGGTGCTGGACACCTTCGAGAAGATCGGCCGCAAGCTCAACGTCATCCCGGAGACGCGCCCCACGGTGTACGAGCCGGTGAAGATCGCCCGGCCGGGCAGCGCGGTGCGCAGCAACAAGGCGAGCGAGACGTGGGCGGCGGGCAGCGCGGGCCTGCTCGCGGACAAGGGCTTCTCCCTGGATCAGCTGTCGCGGATGTCGTCGCGGGAGATGGCCGGGAAGTTCTTCGACGCGGTGGAGCAGCTCACCTGGCGCGCGGCGAACCTCCAGCCGGACGACCTGCGGCGGCTGGGCGGCGCGCCCAAGAAGCTGTGGGAGAAGCGCAGCGAGCTGGGCGGCGTGCTCCTGGAGAAGGGCGCCCAGCTCTTCATGCGCAACGGCAGCGACGGTTCCGACGGCGGCAACCAGGCCGAAAGGAACTGAGCCCCCCTCATGGCCCACCCCGCCAAGCACTCCGACGCTTCCTC
>NZ_RAVW01000215.1 GCF_003611585.1 Corallococcus exercitus
AGTGTCTGCTTCATTCGAGATCCACTAACCTCTGCTCGAGCCTTATCGTCGGCAGCGTCAGATGTGTATAAGATACAGGGACCAACTACGCCACCGGAGGAACCGGTGTCTCGGGCGGCACGGGAACTTATTACGCCGGTGGAGGCGGTGGCTACGGCGGCGGCGGCGGCGGCTACAACAATGCCACCGGGGCGGGCGGTTCGTCGGGAGGCAACGGCGCGGGCACAGGCACCACGGGCGGCCTGGGCGCGACCAACTGGTCCACGGCGACGACGCTGCCCACCGCGGCGGGAGCCAGTACCGTCTACGGAGGCAATGCGGGTCTGGTCATCCTGACCTACGACTCCGCCAGCTGCACCCTCTGATTCACAGCTCCACAGGCGGGGGCGGACGCGCCGCCCCCGCCGCAGTACCTCAGTTGGGCGCCGCGCCTCGAACCGTTGGCGGTGGTCCGCAACAAGGTCGTCCTGGAGCCCATGCATGACCTCGCCGACGACGAAGGCATTCCCCTGATCGTGACGCTGGTGGATGGGACGGAGGTGGCGTTCCTCCTGCGTCACCCGGGCTGGAGGCAATCGGACGGTGCGGACCAGCAGGTCGACGTGTTCAAGGATCCAGAGAGCTACGCGAGCATGCGCAAGGGCAAGGTCGCGGTCGTCTTCAAGGTCAAGAACACCCACGCTCAAAAACCCTGGAGCCTGAAGTCGGCGCGGCTGGTGACCAAGGACGGCGGTCATGCGCGTGCCGTCGCGATTCGCGTCACGGCGCGCGAAATCCCGGTCGGAAGCTCCGGCGTGGTGGCCGCTGTGGTGGACAGCAGTGCCTTCATGGAGGAAGGCGTGTTGACCAGCCTGTTCCTTGAGATCTACCGCCAGGACGGCTTGAGGCAGGCGTTCGTCCAGCTAGATCCAGCGCTGCTGGCGCGATAAGAGCGCGACGCATGGCATCCCGCACGTTCACGCTCCTGGGCTGCGCGGTCCTGCTCATGACGGCCCCTGGCTGCCCGGGCACGGCGACGGGCAAGGTGGCCCTGCGTTCCGACGGCACGCCGGGGCCGGAGGAATGTCCCGAAGAAGCACGCAAGGCGATGAAGTACCTGCGGCTGTTCGTGGGGGACTCCGCCTGGGTTCAGCTCGACGCGAACCAGTCCCGCGCCTATCCCATCACCCTGTACGCCGGTCCCATCGAAAGCGTCCTCGAAGACAACCTGGGTCCGCTTGAAGCACCGGCCCGGCTCTATGGCCGCGTCTGGGCGGACGGGCCGCAGGCCGTGATCCGGTACTACGCCGCCCAACCCCTGGATGGAGGGGATCAGGTTCCCATCTGCGGTCGCGAGGCTCGGGCTCGGACAACTCCGGAAGCTGCCGGAGTCCAAGCCTGGAACCGCCGTGCTCGGTTCACCCCGTGCGGGCGTCTACATCGTGAACGAGTTCCGGTAGAGCCGCGAAACCTGGTAGCTCGTGTCTGGATAGGGTTGTCCTGGCGAGTGATGGCACCGGCTGAGTCCAAATCAACTCCATCTTGGGTGCGTCACGCGCAGGGCTCATCCGTCCAACTGCATGCCAATACGCACATGCATGGCAACGGCAGGCAGGGGCTGGAGCGGCTGTGCCGCTATGGGGTCGGCCTTCTGGGGCTCGCTGGGCTGCGCGACTGCGGCCGCTGGTTCGTCCAGGCCCAGGCGCCCGCCCAGCACCAGTCCGTCCAGGATGCGCCCGAGTCCGGTTCCTCTTCGAGGCGCCTGAGTCGCACGCGGTTCCGGTTTCCCCTCTCGAATGAGGGCGAGAAACCGGAACCGCTCATCCCTCGGACGAACTCCCGCTCAGCCAGAAGTAGTCGTCCCCGCTGGCCAGCGCCTTCTCCAGGAAGTCGCTGAAGGACGATGCGATGATCCGACTGTGGACCGGGTCGGGGAACGTCCCGTGGTACCCGTCTCGCAGCGGATAGCGTCCGTCGTGCTTCTGCGACACGTCGACCAGAACGAAGTCCGTGTCCTGGAGGTCCACGAGCGTGTACCACGTCGCGGGGCCATTCGCGTCCTCGTCCCGCCCCTGGATGGCCACGCGCCCGCGGCGGACCTGGGCGAGCGGGAGGATCCAGAAGTTGGTGTCAGGCCAAGGCATGAAGAGGGCTGCGCCGTCGCAGTGCAGGTAGAAGGCCCGGAGGTCCTCGTCGAGCTTCCAGCCGATGCGTTCCTCGAACGCCGCGAGTTCCTCGGCAGCGGTGGGAGGATTCGGGAAATGGCGCTGGTCGACCTCCGCGAGCAGGCGCTGCATGCGTGTGGACATGGGGTTCAACCTCAATCCGAGTACGGACGCTCAGGGCCCGGCGTGAGCCACTTCCCGCCAGGGGCGTAGCAGGCAGGGTACTCGGCGTTGATGGTGGTATGTACGTCGTCGGGGACAGGCAGGACGTTGCCGGGCGCCGTCGGATCCCCTCCATGAAGGAAGTCGCGCAGGTGGTGACCGGGCCACGCTCGTCCCGCCGTGTTCGGCCAGGTGCCGAGCTCCTTCGCCCACTCCTCGCGGAAGCGGAGGCGGGAGCGTGACCACACCTTTCGGAGGCTCTCAGGGTCCGCCACCTTCGGGTAGTCGCAGCAGCAGTGGGTGATGGCAAGGCGTCCGCCAGCCTCTGCGGGCATTAGCAGGAATCGCCCCTGCCAGTCGCCCTTGAAGTCGGCCAGCCACATGCAGCCCATGAGCGGGTATCCCTGCGCCGCGCACTTCGACTCGCAGCGGGCGATGAACGCGGCGCTGCACTGCCAGGGCCCGTAGTAGATGGTCGTCCGGAGTTGCCCGCCGTCCGGCGTCCTGACGACCGATCCGACCCACTTCGCGCGCGCAGGGCTACCACCGCCGCTGACGGTGGCCGAGCCGCACCCGACGAGGGCGAGGAGGGCAGCGACACTCGCGGCGCAGCGGGGAGCGGGGACGGCTGACATGGCTTAATATGTCATCACGGCAAAACCAGAAAGTTAAGTCGCAGGCGCGAGTGTGGCCTGTTGGGTAGGACGCACGGGACGACCCAGGCGCGCTACTCCTTCTCCGGACGCACGCCGCCGGGAGGGGTCAACCTTCGAATCGTCCAAGGCGCCAGGTCCACTCCCGCCCGTGCAAGGTAGGCCGCCGCCTCGACTTCTCCGGACCGTCCCGGAGTGCCCGTGAGCGCGGCCATGAACGGCCCTTCCCACGCGTCCGCGTCATCCATCAGGCCTTCGCGAAGGAAATTCCGGAAGGCGTCCTGGCTCGGATGGGACATCTGGAGTCGGCACATGGAGCTGCGGCACTCCAGGGACACGATGCGCGCGCCCCGAGGCAGCACGGCATGTGCCGCCTCCTGGGCGCCGATGCGGGCGCCTGCGTCCTGGAGTGCGACCTCAGACCGGAAGGTCGTGGAGGCTTCACGGCCGTCGTCTGGAGGGCTGGTACGGCGCAGCGCGGCCCGCGCTCGAGGCGCTCCAGCGCATGGGCAGCGCCTGCAACCCGGGCATCCGCTCGCTGGTGGAGCTGACTCCGGTGCCCGGTGCCGTTGTCACCGGGCTGCGGCGGGAGCTCGTCGGAGGTCGGGCCTGGTACGGCGTATCCATGTCCAGCACCTTCCAGCCCAGCGAGGCGAGCCTTGCGGGGGGGCGCTGGGCGTCGGGTTGCCGGCTACGGCAGCCGGGTCATGCGGTCGAGCGCCGGGGCCGGCAGCGGGTTCGCCTGGGTGCTCTTCGCGGTCAGGTAGGCCTCCAGCGCATCCAAGTCCACCGCGCCGCCCAGGGTGTCCGTGCCCTCCGCGAAGACGGTGAAGTTGTCGCCGCCCGGGGCGAGGATGTTGTTCGTCGTCACGCGGTAGCTGGCGGCGGGATCCACCGTGACGCCGTTCAGCTGGATGCTGGCGGGGTCCACCTTGGAGCCGATGGGCGCCGACGCGCTGAACGCGTACTTGAAGCCTGCCGATGGGAGGAGGATGCGGGTGAGGTTGCCCGTGCGGAACTGCTGCTCCAGCAGGCGTTCAATCTGCGCGCCCGTCAGTGTCATGGTGACCAGCGTGTTGCTGAAGGGCTGCACGGTGAACGCCTCGCCATAGGTGACGGCGCCGACGTCGTTGGGGTCAGCCGGGTCGCGCACGAGGTCGGCGCGCACGCCGCCCGGGTTCATGAAGGCAATCTGGGCGCCGCCCAGGGCCGCGGGCTTCGTGGCCTCCAGCTGGGCGTCCGCGATGACGAAGCCCATGGTGGACTGGCCGGTGGGGTCCCTCTGGAGGTTGCTGCGGGTGAGCGTCTCGGCGACCCAGCCAATGACGCGGCCCTCCAGTGGCGCCGTCAGTCCCTTGTAGCGGGTGATGAGCTCGGTGATGTCCGGGTCGGGCGCCACCGTGGGGGTGACGATGACGTTCTGGGCCTGGGCCTTCACCACCTGGCCGGAGGCCGCGTCCAGCGTCAGGTCGATGTCCGTGACGAGCCGGCCCACCGACGCGGCGCTGGTGACGAGCTTGCCGCTCAGCGTGCAGTTGTAGGCCTGGTGGGTGTGGCCACTGACGATGACCGCCACCGCCGGGTCCAGGTTCTGGGCGATGTCCAGGATGGGGCCGGTGACGCCCTTGCACTCGTTGTAGAGCGACTCGAGCGCGGGCGTCCCGCCCTCGTGCACCATGACGACGATGGCGTTCACGCCCTGCGCCTTCAGCTCCGGCACCAGCGCGTTGACGGTGTCCACCTCGTCCTTGAAATCCAGCCCCGCCACGCCCGTGGGCACGACGATCTTCGCCGTGCCTTCCAGCGTCATGCCGACGAAGGCCACCTTCACGCCGTCGAAGGTGCGCACGTCGTAGCGCGGGAAGAGGGTGCGGCCCGGGCCGGTGGCCACGTTGGCCGCGAGGAACTTGAACTTCGCGCCGGAGAAGCCGGTGCCGTCCTGGCAGCCGTTCACGGGGTGGCAGCCGCCGGCCTGCATGCGAAGGATCTCCGAGCCGCCCTCGTCGAACTCGTGGTTGCCCACCGCGCTCAGGTCCAGGCCCAGCTGGTTCATCGCCTCGATGGTGGGCTCGTCGTGGAAGAGCGCGGACAGGAGCGGCGAGGCGCCGATGAGGTCTCCGGCGGACACGACGATGGTGTTCGGGTTCTTCGCGCGCAGGTCCGCGACGTACCTCGCGAAGTACACCGCGCCGCCCGCGTTCACCCGGTCCGTGCCGCCGTCCGGCAGGATGGCCTGGATGATCTGACCGCCGCTGCCGCTCGCGGGCTCCAGTTGCCCGTGGAAGTCATTGAACGCGATGATCTTCAGGGACACCGTCGCGCTGCTGCCGGCGTCATCGGTTCCGGCGTCATCGGTGCTGGTGCCGGCGTCGGTGCCGGTGCCCGCGTCGGGCGGGGGCGGAAAGGTGACGGCCTTGCAGACGTGTTCGACGCAGGTCCAGCCCTGGCCTTCCGGCGCGGGGTTCGAGTCCTCGCAGTCAAAGGCATTCACGCATTCCTGGCTGCCGCAGCCGCCGTGCATGAAGAGCAGCAGGCCCGTGACGAAGGCCCCGGCGAGGAGGAAGACACTGGGGCGCGTGGCATTCTGCGCGAAGGGGACGGAAGACTGCATCGAGGCGGCTCCTGGTGTCAGGAATGGGAAGGCGCGCAGGACGCGACTCCCCCGGGAAAGACAGCCACCATGGCACTGCCCCATGGCACCGGTGTGTGGGTTCTGTCCCCAATGGGGGGATCGCCGCGCTGTGTGAAGCGGATGACACCCGACCATGCTTCAAGGGCTGGGACACGCCTGACACCACAGCAACTCCACGGCACCGCCCACGCGGCCCCAGAGCACCGCCGCCTGGTCGAACAGCCGGCCCAGGCGCCACGCCTCGTCGCGCAACAGGCCCGGGACGAAGCGGTCACGAGGAACAACGGTGGCGTCCCGGGAAGCTGAAGTGCAACGCCTGCTCCCCCAATCGCGCTCCTATCCTTCCTATGCTCAGGTGTATGCCCGTCTTTCAAAGGGCTGCGGCGACACGGGTTTCTTCCCGGCATATCGCGCGCCGCGGAACTGAGCCGCGGGAAGCCCTTCCGCACACAAGAATCTGTTTCAACTTCTGAAGAGGGAAGGGACTTCTCCATCCGGACTTCGCGCTGTTGAGCCGGATGGATGGAGGACGCGATGGAGCTACGGAAGGCAGAACAGGCAGACCTTGAAGAGGTGATCAAGGCTGGCCACACGCACGGGCTTCGTCCGTCGAGGTGTCCTTGAACAAGGACATTCCAGGCCATCCAGACACCCGTGGCGGGCAGGGCTTCCCAGCGCAGCACCGCGAGCCCCTTGCTTGAGGCGACACACCGGGCCACCGCCGCAACGCCGCCGACCTCCGCAACGACCGGGGACGTGGGGGATGGTGGCTCTCAGCGCGCGGCTCGCGCTGCCGCTCCACCTGGGAGGTGGCATGCGGCAGGGCGATGGCCCACCGGAGGGCCCGCTTCTCCTACCCGCTCACCAGGCCTTGGACGGAGACAAGCGCATCCCTGCGTCACCATTCCCGAAATGTCCGTAGAGGTTGTCGCCCCAGGCCCAGACAGTCCCGCCATTCGTGATGGCAAACGAGAAGTAGTTTCCCGCTGTCACGGACACCAGGCCCGTGAGGCCTGGCACTCGCGTAGGTGTCTGCCGGGCGGTGTTCGTCCCATCTCCCAGTTGACCAAAGAAGTTCCCGCCCCAGGCCCAGACGGTGCCGTCCGCTTTCAATGCAAGCGCATGAGCCCTGCCGGCGGACAGGTCGACCACCTCGGTGAGCCCGGCCACCTGCCTGGGCAGCCACCACTTCACGCCTTCACCAGGGGGCTCCTCGCCTGGCGGGGCGGTGAGGTCCGCGCCCCAACTCCAGACGGTGCCGTCCTTCTTCAACGCCAATGCGTACGAATCGCCCGCAGCCAGTTTCACCACGCCGGTAAGCCCCTGAACCTGCCTGGGCTCCAGGTCGTCGCTGGACTCCCCGATGTATTCCTTGCCCAGCTGACCCGCGGAGTTGCTGCCCCAGGCCCAGACCGTGCCATCCGCCTTCAACGCCAACGAGAACGCATCGCCCGCGACCACGTCCACGACACCGGTGAGCCCCAGCACCTGCGTGGGCACCGTCTGCATGAGGTTCTCCCCGGCATCTCCGTTGCCCAGCTGGCCACTGGAGTTGCTGCCCCAGGCCCAGACTGTCCCGTCCGTCTTCAGCGCCAGTGAGTGGAAACCGCGCGCGGCCAGGGCGGACACACCGGTGAGCGTGGGAATCCGCAGGGGCGTCTCCTGGTTCGCGTTCGTCCCAAGCCCCAGCTGTCCACGGAAGTTACCGCCCCAGGCCCAGACGGTGCCGTCCGTCTTCAATGCCAGTGAATGGATCCGGCCCGCGGCGATGTCCGCCACGTGGGTGAGGGTGGGCAGCCGGGTGGGCGTCCGCGGCTGGAGGCTTGATTCAACTCCCAGCAGGGAATCGTCCTGCCCCCAGGCCCAGACGGTGCCGTCCGCTTTCCGTGCCAATGCATGCTCGTCACCTGCAACCAATTGCTGGCAGTTCGTGAGCAGGGAAGGGGTTGGCGTGGCGAAGGTGCTGTAGAGCGCACCCCAGGCCCAAAGGGCGCCGTCCGCCGTGCGCGCCAGCACATGCACGCTGCCCACGGACAAGGTGGTCACACGCGTGAGCCCTGGCACCTGGGTGGGCATCCACTGGTCGATGGTGGTCCCATCGCCCTGCTGACCGAAATGGTTGTTACCCCAGGCCCAGACGGTGCCGTCCGCCTTCAGCGCTAGCGAGTTGTATTGCCCCGCCCCCACACTGACCACGTCCGTGAGGCCCAGCACCGGCCCAAGCTCCGCGGAAGCAGGACCTTGCCTCCCATTGCCCAGCTGGCCATTGGAATTGCTGCCCCAGGCCCAGACAGTGCCATCCGCACCCAACGCCAACGAGTGCATGGCCCCCCTCGCCAAGGCCACCACGGGAGGAAGATAGGGGATCTGCCGGACAGCCCGCCGTGAGTCGCCCCAACTCCAGACGGTGCCGTCCGCCTTCAGCGCCAGCGAAGAGGTGCTCAGTGAGGCCAGGGCCACCACGCTGGTGAGCCCCACCACCTGCACGGGCGCTGACTCGTCGCTGAGCGTCCCCTCACCCAGTTGACCGTAGGAGTTGTTGCCCCAGGCCCAGACCGTGCCGTCCGCTTTCAGAGCCAGCGAGTGCTCGCTGCCCGCGGCCAGGGCGGACACGCCGGTGAGGCCCGGCACCTGGGTGGGGGTTGGCCGGTCGGTGGTCGTCCCGTCGCCCAACTGGCCGTCGTGGTTGTTACCCCAGGCCCAGACGGTGCCGTCCGCCTTCAGTGCCAGTGAGTGGGCGCTGCCCGTGGAAAAGGCAGACACGTCCGTGAGGCCCACCACCCGGGTGGGGGTTGGCCGGTCGGTGGTCGTCCCGTCGCCCAGCTGGCCATGGTCGTTCTCTCCCCAAGCCCAGACGGTTCCGTCCTTCCGGGTCACCAGGTTGAAGTAGAGCCCTGCGGCGACAGGCCCGGTGAAGCCCTCTTCCGCCACGGTTCCCGCGTCCTCGTCGCCCCCTGCCGTCCCGGAGTCAGCGGTCGTCCCGGCGTCCAGGCTCCCGCTGGTCCCGGAGTCGGGGGCGTTCCCCGGTGCCTCTTCCGTGGCGCATCCGGCCAGTACGAGACACATGCCAAGAATCAGGCTCAACGGCCAGCCTCTTCCCTCTCGCTTCATGGCTCCCCCTCGCTGCGTGTATGCCCTGCCTCTCTTCCAGAGCCATGCGCGGTGGCCGCGCGCGCGGTGGCGTGGCTTGGAAGGAGCACGCCGATTCTATGTCAGAGATGAGCGCAGCCACTTCGGATGGGGTCGCGTTCCATGTCGGCTGGTGCACAGATAACTTCAGAATGGGTCGGTTGATTCACCCGATGGTTGCCTGAGGCAAGTGCTTTCCGGAGGCCCTGGTAAATCCAGACCTTGATTGGTTATGGATTTCCATTCCATGCCCCATCCCTCCCGTTGGCTGTTGCTCTCTGCCTCCCTGGTTCTGGGTGGCTGCGCTTCCTCCTCTGGCAATGACGCCGGGACGCCGCCGCCTCCCGTGGACAGCGGCACTTCCGACGCGGGGCCTCCCGACGCGGGCACCGACGACGCGGGCATTCCTGACGCGGGCGAGGTCTGGGACGGCGGCGCGCAGACGCTGGAGGACCCGGGGGACGTGGTGGAGCAAGCGCCGTACTCGGACTGCACCTTCACCCCAGAGATAGGCACCACCCCCGCTTCGTGCTCGGACCCGGCCCTGTTCGACCGGTCCATGTGCCCAGCCGGGGCGCTCGACGACCTGGGGACTTCGGGCGCGTACGAGGTCCGCATGCTGGCCTCCAACACTTCCTATCAAATCGGCTTCACGCTGCGGCTGCCTTCGGATGGTGGTGTGGGCACGATTGATGGCACGCCGCTGCTCTTCCAGGACGTGGGGGCCGGGAAGTTCTTCTTCGGGGCCCAGGTACCGCAGAGGTTCCCCACCCCCACCTATCGGAACCGCATCTTCGCCGGCTGCACGCGGCCGGAGCCGGACCGCGTCAACGGTTGCTACGCGTGGTGCAATCCCGAGGGACGGGTGACGTCCAAGGGCAGCTTCACGGCGCTGCGCCCCGGATGGGGACGGGGCGAGGTGGAGGCCTCGGGCCTGAAGCTCGTCTCCGAGTCCGCCGTCCCACTGGCCTTCCCGGTGGACATCTACGTCACGAAGGGACACGCGTACGTGGTGGCCATTGGCGACAACACCGGGGACGGAGGCCTGGCGGTCTACGACGTGAAGGACCCCGCCCACCCGGTGCTCAAGAAGCGAATCCAGCTGGAGGGGGATACCTACTGGAATGGGGCCTGGGCGAAGGACGACGCGCTCTACATCGCCAGCGCCAACTCCGGCGTCATCGTCTACGACATCACGAACCCGGCGGATCCGCGGTACCTGCGCGCGCTGCCCGGCGGCGCCCTCAACGTGCACACCGTGCACGTGCGTGGAGACCGGCTCTACGGCATGGCGCCCTCGTCCTCCAGCCAGACGCTCATGTTCGACGTGAGCTCGGCGCTTTCGCCGCGGCTGCTGGACCGCATCTCGATTCCAGACGAGGGCTTTGGGGGCGTGCACGACGCCTTCGCGTACGGAGACAACCTCTACGTCAACCACACCAGCGCGGGATACATCGCCTTCGACGTGGGGGACCCGACGCGCGTCCGGGAGCTGGGGCGCTACACCTACGGCGACGCGTTCAGCCACGCGAATGCGGTGGGCACCTTCGCGGGACGCACCATCGCGTTCGAGGGCGGCGAGCAGTTGAACGCGCACCTGCGCGTGCTGGACGTCACCGACCCCGCGAACATGCGGCTCATTGGCCAGTACGCGCTGCGCCCCGAGTACTCCATCCACAACATGGTGCTGGTGGGCACGAAGCTCTACATCGCGTACTACCAGGAGGGCGTGCGCGTGCTGGACGTGTCCGTGCCGCCCCGGCCGCGCGAGGTGGCGTACTTCAACACGTACAAGGACGCCCCGCCGACCCGGACGGGCTCCGAGTTCTTCTCGAACGCCATTGGCATCCGCGTGCCTGGAGACGGGTTCATCTACGTGGTGGACGCGAACCGGGGCCTGCTCATCCTCCGGGAGGAGTGAGCTGGACTTCTGGGCTCAGGCCGCGCTCGTCGGAAGCATGAAGGCCAGGAACACGGTCGCCAGACGGTGAAGCCATGCGTTGTAGCGCGAAGCGCCACATCCGGGCCGGAAGCCGTGACCTGAAACGATACATTTCCTGTCACAGAAGAGACGTCCGCGACAGACCGCGCTCGACCTCCTCTCTGATAGCGCTGGGAGGGATGGCGCTTCGCGACGACTGGCATGAAGTCTGCTCCGGGCGGGACATGCCCTTCCGGCCCACCGTGGCGAAGGGCGGGCCTTTCACGCCGGGTCTTCATGACGGTCGTGTCGGGACGTGGAACCAACCAGCACCAAGAAAGACAAATGCACATGCGGATCGCCGTGGGACTCCTGGCCTGTGGGCTGATGCTCGGTTGTGGTGGCGCTGAGTCGGACGTGACGATGGACGATGGTGCCAGGACGGATGCTGAGCGGACCGTCACGGCCAGCGCCGACCTTCAGCACGCCCGGTTCGAGGTGAAGGCCACCAGCGCGGTGTCGTCCCCCTGTTCTCCCTCGCAGTTGGAGGCTGCCGAGGCTCACATGGTCAAGAACTTCGGCCCGTATACGCGGCTGGTGGACTGCACCTACTACTTCTTCGGCCAGGTGGGCTTCATCGACTACACCTACACCCTCACGCGCTGAGGGGCTGAATGGCCTTGCCCTTCCGGCCTTCCGTGCCGGGAGGGCAGCCGGTGGGCCGCGCGGATATCCTGTCCACCATGCCCCAGGCCCATGCTCCGAAGTACGTCGCGCTGACCCTTGTCACGTCGGTAGGGCAGGAGATTCCCGTCACGGGGACCTCGTTCACCATTGGCCGGCAATTCGACTGTGATTACCGGCCTGACTCCGTGCAGATCTCGCGTCGGCACACCCTGCTGATCCACGGGCCGGAGGGTTGGTTCGCGGAGGACATGGGCTCCGCCATGGGGACCGTCCACAACCAGCGTCCCCTCACCGCCCGCCAGCGACTGGCCGATGGCGACGAGCTCGGGGTCGCGGACGTCAAGCTCCGGATCCGGCTCCGCTAGCGTCTTCAGCGAAGGTCCTGGAGCACCTGGAGCACCCGGTGCCGCAGGGCCAGCAGCTCCGAGCGCTGGGAGAGTCGCGCGAGGCTCGCGCCACTGGGTCGGGATTCGCGAGTGAGTCCGGTCAGCTTCGCCAGCTCCGCGTTCACCCGGCGAAGGGACAACTCACAGCAGGCGGCGCGGAAGACCTTCACCAGGGCGTCCTCCTCCGTGGGCAGGGTCCGCGTGGCGCCCGCGAGGGCTCGCGCCACCGCGCCGGTGGCCGCGAGGCCTCCGGTGTTCGCGGTGCCCAGCGCCATTCGCAGCCCCGCCTCCTGAAGATGCTCCAGCGCCCCGAAGACGTCCTGGTCCCGCACGCTGGGATTGCGCAGCACACAGGCCACCGCGCGGGCCTCCAGCGCATCCACGCCGCGCTCGGCTGGCGTGACGACCGCGGGGGCAGGGGAAGGCGCCTGGGTCACCGCCGCTGCCGGTGTCCCGGTGAGCACGCCCTCCAGTTCCGCGGAGGGCAGCCCCATGTGAGCGGACAGTGCGTCGAGGAAGGCCGTGCGCATGAGGCCCGGGGGGATCTTCGCCACGACTTCGCGCAGCCGTCCCAGCGCGAGCATCTTCTCCTCGAAGCTGGCTTCACGCCCGTCGGGCAGCACGGAAGTGAAGAGGTGGCGCGTGAGCGGACGGGCATCCTCGAGCAGACGGGACACGCCTGCTCCGCCCTCCCGCAGCGCGAAGGTGTCCGGATCCTCCCCCTGGGGCAGCAGCGCCACGGAGGTGGCCACTCCGGCGGCGAGCAGCGGTCCGGCCAGGCGCTCCACCGCGGCGAGCCCCGCCGCGTCCCCGTCCAGCAGCAGCACCAGCTCGCGGGCCTCCGCTTTCGCGAGCATCTGGAGGTGGCCCGGCGTCAGGTGCGTGGAACAGAGCGCCACGGCATGGCGCACCCCCACCTGATGCAGGAGGACGCAGTCGAAGTAGCCCTCCACCAGCACCGCGCGATGCAGCCGGCGGATCTCCGCCCGCGCGAGGTCCATCCCGAACAGCGTGTCCGCCTTGTGGTAGAGCGGGCTGTCCTTCGAGTTGAGGTACTTCGGTCCCCCGGCGCCACCGGGCATGAGGCGCCCCCCGAAGCCCAGGGGACGTCCGTCCGGCGAGCGCAGCGGCAACATCACCCGGCCCCGGAAGAAGTCGTAGCAACCCGCGCCCTGCTTGCGCGGCCGCACGAGTCCCGTCTCGAGTCCCGCCTCCCGCAGCCCCGCGCGCTCGATCCGCTCCGCGAGCCGGTCCCAGGCGTCGGGAGCCCAGCCCAACCCGAACGCGCGCGCCGTCTCTTCCGTGACGCCCCGCGCCTCCAGATAGGCCCTGGTCGCTGCGCCTTCACTGCTCCAGAGCTGCGTCTGGAAGTGTTCCTGGGCCAGCCTCGTCACGTCGCGCAAGCGCTGGCTTGAGTCCGCCGCCGAAGACTCGGATTCGGACACCGGGAGTCCCACCTCCCGTGCCAGCTCCCGCACGGCCTCCCCGAAGGAGAGCCCGAGCATGCGCCGGAGGAAGTCCACCGCGTCTCCGCGCGCGCGGCACCCGTGGCAGAAGAAGAAGCCCTTCTCCGGGACGACGTAGAAGGACGGGGTGCGCTCCTCGTGGAAGGGGCACCGGCCGCGAAACTCCTTCCCACTCGGCGTGAGCGCCACGTGACGTGAGATGAGGCCGGGCAGGTCCACCCGGTGGCGCAGTTCCTCGAGGGTCTGGGGAGAGATCCGCCGCGATGCCATGAGCCGTTCCGGAGGGCCACTCTACCCTGGACGGACGCAGGGCCCGCTGCCCACACTCCAGGACCGTTACCCCGTTCGCACGGAGACCGCATGTACACGCTCTACTATTCGCCGGGTGCCGCCAGCATGCTGGTGCACTGGGTGCTGCTCGAACTCGGCCAGCCGCACTCCCTGGAACGCGTCGACACCGGCGCCGGACAGCAGAAGCGCCCCGAGTACCTGGCGCTCAACCCGAATGGCGTCGTGCCGACCCTGCTGATTGACGGAAAGCCGCACTTCGAGGCCGCGGCCCTGGTGACGTACCTCGCGGACCGCCATCCGGAGGCGAGCCTGGCTCCCGCGCCGGGAAGCGCGGCGCGCATGGCCTACTACCAGTGGATGTTCCACCTGGCGAACATGGTGCAGCCGCTGTTCCGGCAGTGGTGGTACCCCCACGAGCCCGCGGGAGAGGCTCATGCCGAAGCCGTGCGCTCCACCGTCGCGGGCCGCATCGAGCGCGCATGGCAGGTGCTGGATGCGCACCTCGCCGAGAACGGCCCCTTGCTGCTGGGGAAGACGCTCAGCGTCGCGGACTTCTACCTCGTCATGCTGATGCGCTGGTCCCGCGCCATGCCGAAGCCCGCCACGGCGTGGCCGCACCTGGCCGCGGTCGCCACCCAATTGAAGGCGCGGCCTTCGTTCGCGACCCTGTACCAGCGCGAGGGGCTGACGGAGTGGGCCTGAGAGGCGGAGTGGGTGTGGGTCACGTCAAAAAGTTGGGCCAGGGGAGGGCAGGGGTGCGCTAGCTTGCGCGCGCTCCGCCATGGGTACCCGAGCCGTCCTCCAGACCACTGTCCTCCTCGCGCTCGCGCTCTCCGCCGCCGTGATGATGGTGCATGGCTTCGCCTCCTTCCCCGGGCTGCACGCGGATGAAGCGTGGGCGGGGCTCCGGGCCCTGGAGCATCAGGAGCGAGGCTTCTTCACGCTCCATGGGATGAGGTACTACGCGGGGAGCCTCTACCCCTACGCGCTCTCGCTTGTCTTCAAGGCGCGAGGCGCTTCGGTCGAGTCGCTTCGGCTCCCAGGCCTGTGCCTGAACGTGGCGGGGCTGGGCATCCTCCTGCTGTTGCTGCTCCGCCAGTCGGTGCGCTCCGCGGGGCTGTTCGTGGCGCTGTGCTGCACCTCGCTGCTCCTGCTGTTGGAGGCACGGATCGCCTGGGAGGTGATGGCCTGGAACCTCTTCGGCATGGCGTGCCTCGTCGCGGTGGCGCACGCGTTCCTGGTCCGTGGAAGTTCCAGCGCCCTCACCGCGTTCCTGTTCTTCGCGGTGAGCCTCGTGGGGGTGCTGAACCACTTCGTCTTCGTCTCCTGGAGCCTGGCGTTCGCGCTGGCCTCGGCGGTGCTCTGGTGGCGTGGCCGTGCGAGCGTCGCCACCTCCCGCTTCTTCGTGCTCAACGCGGTGGGCCTGGCCCCGGTGTTCATCGCCTGCGTGCTCCAGTGGCGGCTGGGCGAGGATTCCTTTCAGCACCATTCCACCTTCGTCTTGTCATCCCTCGTGGCGCTGCCGCTCCTGGCCACCGGGCTGTGGCGGGCGCTGGTGCCCGTACTCGAGCGCCACGCCCCCTCCCTTCAGGCGTGGTGCTCCGCCCGCCTGGAGGGCTCGCGCGTGCGCAAGCCCCACGTCTGGCTCAGGGTGGCGCTGGTGCCGTTCCTCATCATGCACGGCATCGGGCTCCTGGGAGTCCTTGGCAACGACGTGCTCTACCGCCGGCTGTTTGGCTATGTGCCGCCGCTGGCGCTCCGCCTCACGGGGCTGCTCTTCGTGAGCGTGTTGCTCGCCGCCGTCGGGGTCGCGTGTCTTCGCACGTTCAGGGCCTTCCGTCAGGATGCCACCGACCCCCACGGCGCGTTCTGGGCCCTCGTGCTGCCCCTCTACGCGGCCTGCTTCCCGCTCTTCACCAGCCGGGAGTCTCCGCGCCATTACCTGCTGCTGACCCTGGCGCTCTTCTACGCGGGCGCCGTGCTCATCCCGAGCCACCTCCCGAGGATCCGGACGCGGCTGCTCACCGTCACCCTCGTCTTCGCGGCGGTCACCCAGGCGGTGGCCTGGTGGAACCTGGGCTCGCCGCCACGTCCTCCCCTGGACTTCAGGATTGGCTGGCGGAAGGAGACCTCCAAGCACCTGCAGGACATCGCCCCCGTCTATGCGTTGCTGAAGCAAGAGGGCATCTGCCGCTACGAGGGCGAGTTCTTCATCCAGCAGCCGCTCGAGTTCCTGCGGCAGGCCGAGGGCTGGAGCTGTGCGAATCCAGCCGCGGCCACCATCGAATACTGCCCGACCTGCGAGGCGACCTTCTTCTTCTCGGTCCGGCGCTGAGAGGACGTCACCCGAGGGGGCTGAGCGACCTCCCGCGCTATCCGAGCGCCGCTTTCCCGTCCGGCTTGCGCTGGAACCTGTGGAGCACGAAGCCCACCGCGAGCGCGATGGCCCCGGCGACGAGGTTCTTTCGCTCCGCGCTCAGCGCGAAGACGACGCACAGGGCGGCGGCGGCGAGGGGAATCACGGGCCCACCCGGGATGCGGAACGCGTTCGCGGGCGCCTGGAGCTTGCGTCGCAGCACGGGCACCGCCAGGGCCGTGCCGAAGTACGTGGCGAGCCGGGCCACCACGGAGAGCGTGGCGAGCACCTCGAACGAGCCGGAGAACGCCAGGGGCAGCGCGATGGCCGTCTGCGTGAGGATGGCGACCGTCGGCGTGCGGTAGCGCGGATGCAGCGTGGCGAGCGCAGCGGGGCCAAAGCCGTCCTGGGCCAGCGCGTACAGGTAGCGCGGCCCGGCGAGCACGGTGTTGCTGTTGGTCCCCAGGATGGACAGCACCCCGCCCACCGTCATGA
>NZ_RAVW01000216.1 GCF_003611585.1 Corallococcus exercitus
CTACCCGCTGCCGCCCCTGGACGTGCACCCGGTGGCGTCCGAAATCGACAAGGCGTGCTCGGCGCTGGGCTGGCACGCGCTGCCCACCGCGCGCGGCATCCTCAGCAAGGCCTACAAGGGCCGCGCTCCGTGCGCGTACTGCGCGCTGTGCGGCAGCTACGGCTGTGAGACGGGCGCCAAGAGCAGCACGCTCGCGAGCCTCATCCCCAACGCCATCGCCACCGGCAACGTGGAGGTGCGCCCGGGCTGCATGGCGCGCTCCATCGAGGTGGACCGGCAGGGCCGCGCGAAGAGCGTGGTGTACCTGGACCCGGAGGGCGTCACGCAGGAGCAGCCCGCGAAGGTCATCATCGCCTCCGCCACCGCCGTGGAGAGCGCGCGCCTGCTGCTCAACTCCACCTCCTCGCGCTTCCCCAACGGGCTCGCCAACGGCAGTGGGCTCGTCGGCAAGAACCTCCTCTTCAGCTCCTTCGGTGGCTCGCGGGCGCACTTCCGCGTGTCCAAGCAGAAGGCCGCGCGCCCGTGGCTCACGGACCCCGCGCCCTTCGTGAACCGCAGCCTCCAGGACTTCTACGTGATGCCGGACGCGCGCCACGGCTTCCGCAAGGGCGGCACGCTGGGCTTCATGTGGTCACACCCCAACCCCATCTACGCGGCGGTGGGGCTGGCGGGCTCGGGCAAATCCGGCGTGTTCGGCAAGGAATTGAAGGACCGCATGCGCGCGTACCGCGACTCGCGCATCCTGGAGTTCGAGGTCTACGCGGAGTTCCTCCCCACGCCCGGCACCTCCGTCACGGTGGAGCCCGGCGTGAAGGACAAGTACGGCATCCCCGTGGCCGCCATCACCCTGGACCGGCACCCGGCGGACTTCGCCGCCACGCGCTTCCTCGTCGAGCGCGGGGAAGAAGTGCTGATGCGCCTGGACCCGGACAGCGTGGAGCGCGTGGGCACGCAGGGCGAAACCACCATCCTCCAGCACGGCACCTGCCGCTTCGGCGACGACCCGGCGGCCTCCGTGCTGGACAAGCACTGCCGCGCGCACGAGGTGCCCAACCTCTACGTCGTGGACGGCAGCTTCATGCCCTCCGGCGGCAGCGTGCCGTCCACGCTCACCATCGCGGCCAACAGCTTCCGCGTGGCGGACCACCTGGTGCGCGCGCTCAAGGGCTGAAGCGGTACGCCGCCGCTGCGCTACTGGATGCGCAGCGGCGTCACGTCCACCTTCACCACGTAGCGCGCCTGCATGTCGGAGTCGAACTCCACCAGGTGGTCGCCCACGCCGGTGACGTCCGCCTGCTGCGTGAAGACGCCGAACTTCTCCATCTGGTCCAACGCCGCGCGGCCCGTGGACGCCTTGCGCTGCCGGGCGCGGCAGCCCTCCTCGTGCACGGTGATGGCCGTCTCCTCGCCCGCGGCCGTCACCTCCTCCAGGTAGAAGCTCACCTTGATGGTGGACGCCTCCGGCACGCGCACCAGCACCTGCCCTCGGCCGGGGAAGCGCCCCTCGGAGTAGCTCTCCGGTCCCAGGATGCAGCCCGCGTACTCACTGCACACGGGCCAGGACGCCTTGCAGACATCCAGCACGCGCGCGCCGATGAAGTCGTCCCGCGAGCCGCCACACGCGAGCAGCATCAAACCCATCACAGCGCCCGCCAGTCGCGAGGCACTCCGTGTTACAACACCAGACATTCTTCTGAACCTCACCGAGGAGTGGATGTCCATGCGCCTGCGCAACCTGTGGCTGCCTCTCACCATCATCGCCCTGGCGGGCTGCGGAGACGAAACCGAGGAGCTGCCGAACACGCCGCAGCTGATCATCGACCGCACGGAGCTGAGCTTCGACACGGAGTTCTCCGCTGGGACCTACGTGGGGGCGACGACCTTCAACACGCTCTACATCGAGAACCGCGGCCTCCAGACGCTGGAGCTCAACGACGCCGCTATCTCCGGCCCC
Organism: Corallococcus exercitus; assembly: GCF_003611585.1. Taxonomy (GTDB): domain Bacteria; phylum Myxococcota; class Myxococcia; order Myxococcales; family Myxococcaceae; genus Corallococcus; species Corallococcus exercitus. The sequence continues at coordinate 1,955 of NZ_RAVW01000216.1, forward strand.
AGCGTCTTCACCATGAAGAAGCCGGAGAACTGGCCGGAGAACGGCCCCCTGAAGCTGGAGACCTACCAGCGCACCTTCATCGAGGTCGCCTTCAAGCCCAACGCCGCCAAGGAGTTCACCGGCACGCTCACCCTCAAGTCCAACGCCGCCAACGGTGACACGCGGGAGCTGGCGCTCAAGGGCAAGGGCATCGCCCCGTAGGCCCCGCGGTGGAGGCGGCGGAGGCTTCAAGCCCCGCCGCCCGCCCGGCGCTACTGCCGGGTGAACTGGCAACCGCCCACCCACGTGCCGCCGTCCTGCGTGGGCGCCGGGCACGACGTGGGCGAGCCTCCATCCGCCGCCGTGTAGCCGCGCGGGTAGTCGCCGTAGCCGGTGCGCAGCGTGTAGCCCACGGCCTTGTAGTCCGTGCGCTCGGTGGCGCTCACCGCCACCTTGAGCGTGCCGCCCTTGATGAAGCGCCGCTCTAGGCAGGAGCACGCATAGGGCGCCACCGTGACGCGCGTGGTGCTGGCCGTCTTCTCCAGCTGGTACAGCGCCTGGTAGCTGCTGAGCGGCGCGCTCGCGGAGGTGTGCCACGCGCGCATCGCCGTCGGGTTGTAGGCCAGCGTCAGCGCGCCGCCCGTGCTGGTGGTCGTCACCGGCGTGCACGTGCCGACGCCGCCGTCCGTGCTGTTGCCGTCGCAGAAGGTCAGGTCCAGCGCCAGCCCATGCGGGGTGCCACCGTCGGGCAGGTTGTCCACGTCCCACTGCACCAGCCACGCCGCGTCCTCCGGCGCGCTCCGGGAGGGGAGCTGGTACTCGAAGGTGTCCGTGTCGGAGGGCACCGCGTCGTAGTCCGTGGGGCCGCGCACGCCCAGGCCCGTGGCGCGGTCGTTGCCGCGCAGGCGGCCGTGGCCGTACGTCAGCTGGCCCTTGGCCTCGAAGGTGGCGTTGCCCACCGGCAGGTTGCCCGTGCCCACGTCGCCGAGCGTCTTCGCGCGCACCTGCTCCACGCCCCCGCTGTAGGCGGCGACCTCCTCCGCGTCCTCGTCCTCCCACGACACCTCCAGCCGGTAGTCGCGGTCATCCGCCCAGTTGTTGCCGTCGTCCTGCACCACGAAGTGGTACGTCGCCGTCCCGGCGTGCGCGGGCACCGGCAGCACGCCCTGGAAGTTGCTCAGGCCCGCGAAGCGCGCCGGGTCACTCTCCTCGCGTAGCGACTGGAGGCACAGCACGGCCTCCGCTTTGTTGCAGTACGTCTGCACCAGCGCCGGCGCGTCGGGGTGCTCGCGCGTGTCGCGCGGGCAGACGGCCGGGTCGTTGGTGCAGGTGGCGCGCTGCTCCGCGGTGACGGACGTGCTGACCGTGGTGAACACCAGCACCTGCCGGTCCGCCAGCTGGCCCAGCGGCAGGGGCAGCGGGTCGAAGCGGGTGGTGGTGGGCACCTCCACCAGCTTGTAGCGCAGCAGGCTGGGCTTCGCGTACGCGGGCAGCTGCAGCGCGAACCAGTCGCGGTCGGACACGTAGCCCAGCCGGCCGTCGAAGGTCGTGGACGTGCCCGGCGAGCCCACGAGGCTGCGCGAGAACGCGCGGGCGTAGGCGTCGTTGTCCCCGGACTGGTCGCGCGGGTCCGCCTCGTCCACCACGCGGACCTCCACCTCGTAGGGCTGGCGCAGGTCGCCCGCGGGCACGGGCTCGTTGTTGCCCCGGTAGCCCTTCACCACCAGGACCCAGGTGCCCGCCAGCTTCACCTTGCGCGCGGTGGCCAGCACGCCCGGGTGCACCTTGGGCAGCACGTTGCCTTCCGACTCCTTGTCGGTGCCGTTGGGGCGCAGCAGCTCATAGGACAGCCGGTAGTTGGGCGCGAAGCCCTGGTCCGGCGCGGTGAGGCGCACGTAGGCAATCTTCCCCGCAGTCAGCGGGAAGCTGAAGCGGTCCACGTCGCCGTCCGTGGCCAGGTGGCCCTTCGCGGTGCCCACCTGCACGGCGCCCTGCGCCGCCAGCGCGATGGGCGTGGGCGTGACGTCGTTGGGCTCGTTGGTGTCCGGGTTCTCGATGAGCTCCACCGTGAGCCGGTAGGGGTTGCGCGCGTCGAAGGCGGGGCGCGCGGGGTTCAGCGGCGCGTCGCGCACCACGATGACCAGCTGCGTGTCCGGCGTGCCGTACGGCAGCACGATGTCCACCGGCTTCGGAGCACCCGAGCCGTGCTGATCCGACTTCGCCACCAGCGCGGTGTTCTTGTCCTTCTCCTGCACCGTCACGGACAGGTTCACCGGCGTGCTGGACGCCAGGTACGTGCCGGTGACGTGCACCAGCGTGCGCGCGTTGGCGGAGGCCGGGATGCGGACGCTGTACCAGTCCTCGTCACCGGCCTTCACGTCGCCGGTGAGCGCCAGGAAGCGCTCCACCGGAGTGCCCGGCTTCAATTCGCAGTCCGCGTTCGTCAGGGCCTCGTCGCGGCTGTTGCAGAGGTCCTCCACCACGCCCGTGCCGGCATCCGGCGTTTCGTCCCCGTCGGAGGAACAGGCGGCCAGGAGCAGGAGCGCGAGCGGGAGCAGTCGGGTGCGAAGGCGCATGGGGGAATCCGGGGGCTTCGAAAGTCAGGGGACGGGCGAGAGGGTCGGGGCGACGCCGGGGCAGCCGTCCACGAAGTCCTCGGGGTTCACGCGGACGACGCCATCCGGAGGCGACTTGATGCCGCCCACGGGGTAGCGCACGGAGTCCACGCGGAAGGTGCGCACCAGCGTGCGCGCGGTCGGGTCATCCGCGGGCAGCATGGACACGGAGAGGTAGATGTCGTTGTAGCCCGCGCCGCGCTGCACGGTGCCGGCGTCCACGCCCCCGTCCACGCCGCCGTCGGCGATCATGGCGATGGTGGGCGCGAGCAGCACGTTGTCCACGCGGAAGCGGTAGCACTGGCGGCCCTGGTCATCCACCGGGCCGTCCGCCTCCATGCTGTAGCGGTACGCGTCCGAGGCCAGGTTGGCGGTGTCCACCTGGAGGGGCCGCATGTGCATGCGCGCCTCGCTGCGGTTGGTCAGCCCGTCGGTGTCCGGGTCCTCGTCCAGGTCGCTGCTGGAGCCCTGGGTGCCGCCCCGCCACTCCATGCCGTCCGGCACGCCGTCGCCGTCGCTGTCCTGGAGCGTGGCGTTGGTGCCGATGAACTGCTCGTCGCAGTCCAGGAGGCCGTCGCAGTCGGTGTCCACGCCGCGCAGCGCGGGCGGGCAGCCCTTGTCCAGGCCGCCGCCGTCCGGCTGCACTCGCTGCCTGGGGTCGAACTGCACGCCGCGGTCGCGGAAGTACACCTCCACGCCGTCGCTGAAGCCGTCGGTGTCGGTGTCGCGCAGGTTCGGGTTCGTGCCCAGCTCATACTCGCGCGCGTCGGTGAGGCCGTCGCCGTCGGTGTCCGCCTCGTCCAGCGGGCTGCCCTGGGGCGCGGAGAAGTTGGAGGCCACGAACTCCTTCACGACGAAGGCGCGGCGCACCTGGCCGAACTGGAAGTTGAGGAAGTTGATGGGCTCGTTGTTGCGGAAGTCGCGGAAGTTGCCGCCGCCCAGCGTGGCCATCTTCTCCAGGCGGTCCGCGTTCTGGTTGATGATGAGCAGCGGGCAGCCGCCGTCGCCGAAGCCGCCGTCCTCCGCCACCAGGTCGCACACGGAGGGCACGGGCTGCGTGGGGTTGAAGACGTGCACGGTGTTGAAGCGCACGTCCTCCACCAGGTCGCGCAGCTGGCGGATGCGCACCACCGCGTCGCCGCGGATGAGCTCGTCGTCCTGGTTGTTCGTGGGCTTGCCGTCCGACAGGAAGATGACCGAGTAGCGCGCCTGCGCCAGGGCCTCGTTCCCGCTGGGCTGCTGCCGCGCCCGCGCGATGTCCGTGTTGATGAGCGAGTAGATGTCCGACAGCGGCTTGACGAAGTCCGTCGAGTCCCGGTTCGGCGACGTGTCCGTGTTGCGGAAGGTGAGCAGCTTCTCCGTGAGGATGGCCTTCGCGTTGGCGTCCAGCTGCGACACCTGCACGAAGCCGTCCTCCAGCGGCGGCCCCGGGTTCTGCGTGAGGAACGCCGTGGTGCTGCCCGCGAAGAGCATCACCGCGATGGAGACCTCCGGGTCCTGCGGGAGGTTCTCGATGAGGTCCACGAGCGCCGTGGCGCGCGTGCCGTCCGGGTCGCTCACGCGCATGGACTGGCTGGCGTCCATGGCGACGATGATCTTGATGGGCCGGATGACCTCATTCGCGCCCAGCGTGCAGAAGCGCCCGTCCAGCGCCACGGCCCGGTCCGCGGGCACCTCCGTGTCGCGGCGCGGGTCGTAGAGGTACGAATCCGTACAGGCCACCACCACCGCGAGCCCCACCAGGGTGAGGGCCCAAAGACGTCCCGCGCGGCTCACGGCGACGCGCCTCCCTGCGAAGGCGACACGCCGACGCAATTGCCCTGGGTCCTCCAGGGGTCCACCAGTTGATCCGGCCGGCGGAAGTCACCGTCGTCCATGTCCAGGTCCGGCCCCAGCGGCACGCGCACGCTGGGCGGCGCGTACTGCGCCCACGCGCACGCGGTGCGCCAGACGCCGTAGTCCGTGGCCACGCCGCTCTCCGGCGCCTCCGCGAACCACACCTTGAACAGGTTGTAGCCCTGCTTCACGCCCGAGCGGTCCGGCGGCGTCACCAGCTGGAGGTTGGACACGGTGAAGTCGTAGCAGACGCCGTTCGTGTCGTTGCCGCCCTCCACCTTCTTCACCTCGTACTGGATGCCGTACTTGTCGTGGAAGAGCCGGTCGCGCCGGGTGGGGTCGCTGCCGGCCTTGAGTTCCTCGTCGTCCGGCACGCCGTCGCCGTCGGTGTCCAGGCCGGCCACGCTCGACTGGAGCGGGTTCAGGCCGTACTTCGCCTCCACCCCGTCCGGCGCGCCGTCGCCGTCGCTGTCCACGATGCCCTGGCGCGTCTTGAGGTAGTCCTCGGCGAACTGCGACAGGCCGTCACCGTCCGTGTCCCGGCAGGTGCAGCCGGGCGTCAGCGGGGACTTGGGGTCGCAGCCGCGCGCGTCCAGGTCGTTGCCCGGCTTGAAGCCCTGGTCCTGGCGCCGGTACTCGAAGCCGTCGCTCAGGCAGTCCCCGTCGCTGTCGATGGTGAAGGGGGTCGTCTTGAGCGTGAAGGTGTTGTCCAGGGAGTCCGGCACGCCGTCGCCGTCGCTGTCCAGCACGCGGCCGTCATCCCCCGGCGCGGAGCTCAAGGGCTCCACCATCAGCGTCTTCATCACGTTGGGCGACGCGAAGGAGGAGTAGTCCAGCGCGCCCAGGCCCAGCTCGCTGATTTCGGCCGTGTTGCTGAACTCCTGGTAGACGCCGTTGCCCATCTCCGCGAAGCGCTTGAGCAGGAAGGAGGCGATCTTCTTCGCCGCGGCCGGGTACTGGGCCTCCGGAACGCCCGGGTAGGTGCCGTAGATGTCCTGGCAGATGGGGCCGCAGGCGCGCACGGCCTCCTCGTTGAAGAGCAGCACCGTGTGCATGCGCACGTCGCCCACGTTGTACTGCGTCTTCAACTCCATCAGCCGGCGCACGTAGCTGAAGAGCTGGTAGTTCTGGTTGCGGTCCGTGCCCACCTCGAAGCCGGTGATGGCGTCGGTGGTGCTGGTGGCGTTGCAGAAGCTGGAGATGGAGTCGCGCCAGGTGAGGTCCGGCGTGTCCGGGCCCGCGTAGACGGACAGGTCGTCGTTGGCGGAGCAGCGCGGGTACGGCGTGCCGTCCGTGAGGAACACGACGACGTAGCGCGTGCGCGGCAGCAACTCCGGCGTGGCCTGGGACACCGCCTCGATGTCGCTCGCGATGAGGCTGTACGCGTAGCTGAGCGCGCCCTGGTAGTCCGTGCCCTTGCCCAGCTGCGACTGGAGCCCCTCGATGTAGCCGTTGATGTTGCCCGGGGCCTGGAAGCGGTCGCCTCCCGGAGGGGGCCAGGTGTTCTTCACGTTCGTTTCGAACGGGGCGATGGCGATGCTGATGTTGCCCTGGCGCGCGTCGTTGATGCGCTTGAAGCCGTTCACCAGGGTCTTCAGGGCGCGCACGCGCGCGGGCTCCGTGACGCCCGGCGGGATGATGGCCTGCACCTCCGCGCGCTCGCAGAAGCCGCTGCCCTCCTGCGAGCCCGGCGGATCCGACACGCACATGCTGCCGGACTCGTCCACGACGAGCACCACCTTCACCGGGAACCCCTGCGGGTTCGCCGGGCGCGTGCACACCCGGCCGGTGAGCGTCAGCCGGTCATCCAGCTGGGACTGCTCCTGGGCGCGCGGCTCCAGGAGCGTGTCGGAACAGGACAGCACACCCAGGGCCAGGAGGCCGGTCGCAAGAAGCGGAACCACGAGCTGACGGCGCATGCGATGCGGACCTCCTGGCATGGGTGACACCCTTCTTACGCCTTCTTGCGGCGGCGCAGCAGCAGGCCGAGCACGCCCGCGCCCAGGGCCGCGGCGCTGCCGCCCGCGGGCAGCGAGGTGCAGCCGCCGCCGTTCGTGTCGTCCTTGCCCACCTTCACGAAGAGGCTGGACACGGAGGCGCGCTCCGCGGGGAACACGCGGTCCGCGAAGGCCAGGCGCGTGGACACCTGCAGCTCGTACTCACCTTCCTTGTCCGGCTGGAAGTTGGGCACGCTGCCGTCCACGTACTGGTACTCCCAGTGGCGGCTGTAGGTGACGGCGCCCTTGGGGTTCTCCACCACCGCGGTGGAGCCGGAGGGACGCTTCACCACCGTCCAGGTGTACTCGATGGCCGCGCCGTTGCGGTTGGCGAACAGGGGCGGGCGCACCGCCATGCCCGTCTTCTCCACGGTGAGCGTGCCGCCGGTGCCCACGCTGAAGGGCGCCTTCGGGTCGAGGCAGTCGTTGGGCTGGTCCTTGTTGAGCACCACGCAGTAGCGCGTGTCGCACAGGTCGCCCAGGCCGTCGCCGTCGTCATCCGCCTGGTCGCGGTTGGCCACCAGGGGGCAGTTGTCCTGGGCGTTGAGCACGGAGTCGTTGTCCCGGTCCGGATCGCACGCGTCGCCGATGCCGTCCACGTCCGCGTCCTTCTGGTCCGGGTTGGACAGGCCGGGGCAGTTGTCCAGGTTGTCGGAGATGTTGTCGCCGTCCGCGTCCACGCGGCACAGGCTCACGTCCGCCGGCAGCTGCCGGTCCGGGTTGGAGACGAGCGGGCAGTTGTCCTCGCCGTCCTTGTTCCCGTCATTGTCGTCGTCGTCGTCACAGACGTCGCCAATGCCGTCCTTGTCGTTGTCCGCCTGGTTGGCGTTGGGGATGGTGGGGCAGTTGTCCTCGCCGTCCGCCTTGCCGTCGTTGTCGTCGTCCGGGTCGCACGCGTCGCCGATGCCGTCACCGTCGCCGTCCAGCTGCGTGGCGTTGGAGACGCTCGGGCAGTTGTCGCAGGCGGTGCCGACGAGGTCGCCGTCGGCCGTGTCGTCCTGGTCGCGGTTGGACGTGAACGGGCAGTTGTCCTTGTCGTCCGCCTTGCCGTCGCCGTCCGCGTCGTCCGTGTACGACAGCGTCTTGCCGTCGTCCGTGTACGCCACCCAGACGGAACAGCCACAGCCACAACCGCAGCCGCCGCCCTCCTCCTTGGGGCGACCGCACTCGTCTCCGAGGCACTCCGGGTTGTCCGGGTTCTGCTCCTGGGCCTGCACGGTGCGGGGGCTCAGCACCAGGAAGGCTCCGAGCGCCAACATGGGGGCAATGCGACCGATAGTCATGGTGACTCCTTTCACAACCCCTGCCCTAGCAAGAGCCGATCCCGCCGCTGTAGGAGTTTCAGGGTCAGGAACTTCAAGGGGTTGCGGGCTCGGAAGAGACTGCTACAGGATGGGTGTGGGGGGGACACCCCATTGAGACTGTGGGGGACACCCCACGCTGGGGCCGGACTCAGGTGCCCACGATGAAGTCGTCGGAGGTGAGGGAAATCATGCCCGCGGGGGTACGGCCCGTGTCGGGGTCGTACTGGATCTCCTGGATGAAGAGCGAACCCACGCCGGCGCCGCGCGGATCATTGTCCCGGCCCACCTGGAGGTAGAGGTAGACCTCGTTGGTGCCCGCGGGGATGAACTCGCCGGGGAAGAACGGGTGGGGGCGCTCCAGCGTGGGGACCAGGGAGACGTTCTCCACGCGGGTGCGGTAGCAGGCGCGGTCGCTGGTGGCGGTGGGGGGCAGCGGGACGATGGAGTAGCCGTAGCCGCGCTCGCGGTGGAAGTCGAGGTCGGCGCTGAGCGGGTCGCCGTGGGCCTCGACTTCCGCCACGTTGGTGACGCCGTCGCGGTCGCTGTCGAGCAGGTCCTCGGGGACGAGCGGGTTGGTCTGCGACAGGGCCTCCACGAGGTCCGGCAGGCCGTCGCCGTCGGTGTCGCCCACGCAGGGGTCGCTGCCGAGCACGCGCTCCTCGCAGTCGTTGAGCCGGTCGCCGTCGGTGTCCTGCACCACGCTGCAGCCGTTGATGACGTCCACGGCGAGCGGGTCCAGGCCCATGCGCAGCTCGACGCCGTCCATGAGGCCGTCCTGGTCGGTGTCCGGGACGGCGGGGTCCAGGCCCATGGCGCGCTCGTCGTCGTCGCCCACGCCGTCGCCGTCGCTGTCGGTCAGCATCTGGCCGTTTCGCACCTGGACGTTGCGGTTGAAGGCGAGGAAGCGCTTCAGCTTGAGCGCGTTGTCCAGCGAGCCGTAGTCCAGCCGCGCGAGCGCGTTGGGCAGGCCCGCGAAGTCCGTCTCCACGGGCGCGCTGCCGCCGGCGTTGGCGATGGCGGCCACCTGGAGGCGGGTGACGGCGTCCGGCGTGGCGCCGCGGACGTAGACGGGCTGGACGCTGACGTCGCCCGCGCCCAGCTGCTCCGACAGGCCCTTGAGCTCTCCCACCACTGCGGTCAGCTCGCACTGGCTGCACGCGGCGTTGCACCGGGTCTGGGCGTCGGGGGACGCGTTGCAGCCGGCGGCCTGGGACAGCGCGGCGCAGCGGCTGTCGATGCCGATGTTGTAGGCCGGGTTGTCACAGCTCACGTCGGAGCTGCGGATGACGGGCGCGACCACGTAGCGCGTGCGCGCGACCTCGCCCCGGCAGGAGGCCTGCATGTCGCCGGACAGGAGGCTCTTGGACAGCCGCAGCGCGGAGCGGATGCTGATGGGGCCCTGCTGCTGGTAGCTGGCGTAGCGGGGCAGGATGGACTGGAACCCGGCGGCGTCCGTGAAGCTGCCCTGCAGGCCGGTGGCCACCGAGTGGAAGGCCACCAGCCCGAAGCGCATCTGGGGGCCGGTGAAGCGCGAGGTGAGCGTGGTGAGCCCGTCCACCGCGTAGCCCACCATCTCCGTCTCCACGCCGGTGCCGCCCTGGAGGGCGAAGACGACCTTCACGGGGAACGCGTCGCCGGTGGCCTCGGGGACGCAGAGGTCGCCCTCGAAGTTGGCGCGGTCGCGGGAGCCTCCCGCGCGGTCGTCAATCGAATAGAGCCCCGCGTCGGTGCACGACAGCCACAACGTTGGAATCAGGAGCCAGGCGACCCGGGGGGAGGAACGCATCCGTCGGATTGTAGACCTCAGCTCCCCCACTTGACGCAAGCAACGCGCGGGGTGGAGCCGCGCGAAGCCACGTCACCGGCCTGACTTTTCGCATCCCCGGAGAACAGGTCGCCACCAGCCAGGCTGGAATGTCCACATCCTGCCTGGAACCAGCTCCCGACAGATTCCTGGTCTTACCGGGATGCTACCGAATCCAGGGAAGGGAAAGACATTGCCCATGCTGTCCAATCCCAAGGAGCAAGACCATGAAGACGATGAAGCTGGGCGGGACCGTGGCGATGTTCGTGCTGGCGCTGGGTGCGACGGGCGCGATGGCGCACAGTGGTGACGTGAAGAGCCACGATCCGCGCATGGCGGTGGCGATGGACGAGGTCGTGCTCGTGTCGAAGACGGGCCCCCTGGCCGGCGGTTCCGGCGGCTCCGGTGGCGGCTGCGGCTTCGTGAGCAACATCCTGGGCAACGTCGCCGGCAACCTGCTGGGCAACACGACGGGCACCCTGCTGGGCATCATCGGCAACGTGTTCGGCGGCGGCGCGAGCGGCAACTGCAACTGAAGTGGCCTGACGTCACGACCCCCTGAAGCGATGTAGCAGTTCATTCAAGACGTACCCGACGCCGGAGGTCCCACCTCCGGCGCTCGGTCTTTGGAGCGAGCCCCCATGCGACACACCCTGACTCCCAGGCACGGGTTGTTGACCGGCCTTGCCGCGGTGCACCTGCTGCTGGTGGCCTGTGGCGCGTTTCATGTGCCCTTCCTGCAGCTCACGGACACCGTGAGGCCCTGGGCGCAGGGCTACGTGCACTGGACGGGCGCGAGCAGTGGCTTCAGCTTCTTCGCGCCCGGGGTGAGCCCGGCGGTGAAGGTTGCCTTCGACCTGGAAGGTGCGTCCGGCGAACAGCTGCACGACGACTTCCGGTCCGACAACAGCGCGGTGAACGTGCGCATCCATTCCATGATGTTGCGCTTCGGCCTCCAGGAGAGCCGGGACTCGCTGGCCCGCGCATGGGCGGCGGCGATGTTCGGCCGGCACCCGGGGGCGCGCTCCGTCACGGTGCGCGTGGAGTCGCTCCAGCTGCCCAGCATGGAGGCGCACCTGCGCGGCTCGCGTCCTGAGTGGTCGGAGGCCTACCGCGCGGTGTTCGAGCGCCGGCTGCCCCCGCCCGTGTCCGCCGGTGAGGTGACGCCATGAGTGTTTCGTCCTGGAAGTCCTCCGTGGGTCCGAAGCTGGCGGCGTTCGTGAGCGCGCCCTCCTCTGCGCAGCCGCTGGGCGTGTTGCGCATCGGCGTCGCGGCGCTGCTGCTCATCCAGGCGTGGAGCCTGTCGGAGAGCCTGCCGGAGCTCTTGAGCAACCGGGGCTGGGTGCCCTGGAGCGTCTCCGAGGCGCTGGCGTCCCCGTCGGTGCCCCGCGTGGACGCGGTGGTGGCCGCGCTGGCGCCGCTGGGCATCTCCCAGGTGGCCGGCATCCAGGCCCTGGCGTTCATCTACGTCGTGGCGCTGCTGGGCCTGCTGGTGGGCCTGCACACGCGGCTGTCCGCGGTGGTGGCGTGGGCCATCCACACGGTGCTGCTCAACAGCATCAGCTTCTTCTCCTACGGCGTGGAGACCTTCGCGCACATCAGCCTGTTCTATTGCGCGGTGATGCCGGTGGGCGCGGCGTTCTCCCTGGACGTGAGGGCGGGAAGGCTCTCCGGCGCGCCGTCCGCCCTGGCGACGCTGTCGCTGCGCATGTTGCAGGTGCACCTGTGTCTCATCTACCTGGCCACGGGGCTGGAGAAGCTCCTGGGGCCGGTGTGGCGGGACGGGACGGCGCTCTGGGAGGTGCTGATGCAGCCGCAGTACGGCCAGTTCGACTTCGCGTGGCTCGCGGTGGTGCCGTGGCTGGTGAAGCTGTCCACGTGGGGCACGCTGGCGGTGGAGGTGGGCTACGCGGTCTGCGTCTGGCCCCGGCGCACGCGGGGGCTCTGGGTGGCGCTGACCGTGGGCATGCACCTGGGCATCGCGGTGATGATGGGGCTGTGGCTGTTCAGCGGGATGATGACCGTGCTCACGTTCGCGGCGTTCGGCTGGCCCCTGGTCGCCGAGGCGATGGTCACGCGGGTCCGGGCCATGGCCCTGCTCCCCTTCCACTCCAGTCCCATGCGCTAGGGCGCGGGCATCGTGGGGCGTGTCACGCGAACTCGCGGCTTCGCGATGGCATCAGCATCCAGGGCGTGGACGGACAGCTCCACGTCGACACATTCCGGTCCGGGCTGGCCGGCGGCGGGATGGGGAAAGAGCGGGATGGACACATCCCGCCCGTACCACTGGCCTGGCCCGAGGAGGAAGAGGTCCTCTTTCCGGAGCGGCGGCGTCCGGACGTCGACGACGAGGAACGCCAGGGGCTGTCCGCTGGCACAGTCCAGGACGCGCTCCACCGTCAGCGTGTGGCTCTCGATGAGTCGGCGGTCCAGACACAGGCTTCCGCTCGCGGCCCCCAGCAGCAGGCGTCCCGTGAGCGTCTGTCCATCGAAGCCCGGGTTCTGGAGCTCCACCCGTGCGGAGGCCGCTTCATGCTTCGGGCAGGTGACGACCTGGGCATCACCGGGCGGCCGCGACCACGAGAACCCTCCGCCCTGACATGCGGTCAGGCCCATGAGGCCAAGCGGCAAGAGCATCGAATGGGTCATTCGCACCGGAGGTCTCCATCATTGCCAGGAACGCCCAGGCCCTGCCGGTGCTTCCAGCCGCAGGCATGGGCCAGTTCATGGACCAGTGCCTGAGCACGGCACTCGCGCGATGAGGGCTCTTCGCACCAGTTCACTTCGCTGACCGGATTCTGGCAGCCCGCATCCGCCGGCCTCCACACGTAGCCCAGCGCGGTGACGCCGGTGCCCTTCCGGAGTGCGCACTCCTTCTTCACGTCCGCGCCGCAGTTGATCTTCGCGCCGCCGCACTGGAGGCTGACACACTCCCGCAGGCATTCGTCCGTGATGACCCTCGCGGCGGCACGGCACTCCTCGATGGTCGGAAGCTCACGACATGCGGAGTGCATCGGCGTGCCAGGAGCTTGAGCGGCGGCACACGCCCACTGCAGGGCGGCGACGCTGATCGAAAGCGCCCAGGAGGGCAATCGCGGCATTCGCCAACTCTACTCACAGCGTGAGCAGGTAGGCGAGCAGGTCGTCGCGCTCCTCCGGGGTGAGCGCCTGCGCGTTGCCGTGCTCCGGCCCGGAGTACTCCAGCAGCATGCGCAGTGGGAAGCGCGCGGCCGCCACGAGCCGGTCCCCCTGCACCGCGTAGCCCATCGTGGCGCTCGTCAGCAGGGGCCACACGTCCCAGGTGCCCACCAGCGAGGGCGGCGCCGCGCCCTTCACCAGCTGCTGCTGCTCCGGCCGCAGCTCCAATGCGATGGGCGTGCCCACGTCCAGATACTGGCCCCGGGTGGCGGGGTCCTGGTCCAGCGTGAAGAGGGGCGCGGGGTGGCAGGCCGCGCACCGCCCCTTCCCCTCGAACAGCGCCAGGCCCTTCGCCGGATGCCCCGTCTTTCCGTCCGGCATCGTCACCGTCTCCAGCGGCGCGCCGTCCGCGCCCCGGTAGGGGTTGGGCGGCGTGGACAGGAGCGACGTGTAGAGCGCCAGGGCCTCCACCTCCGAGGGCAGCGGATCCGGGTTGTGGTAGCGGTTGCGCCCGCCCACCGTCTCCGCCGTCTCCGCGAGGCTGCGAGTGCTCGCGGGCGTGAAGTAGGGCGGCGTGTCCCGGCTGCCCAGGGCCGTCGTCGAACGGTAGATGCGCATGGGGCGAGTCTTCTCGAAGAAGACGCCGCCCGTGTGCCCCTCGATGTGGCACGCGTCGCAGCTCATGCCCGTGCGCCCCACGTCGGTGAAGTAAAGCACCTGGCCCAGCCGGCGCTGCTCGCGCGAGCGCACGTCCACCACCGGCCACTGCCGCACCACGCGCGACTTGCCCGCCCGCGCCTCGCTCACGTCCACCACCGCCACCGTGCCCGTGAAGCGGTTGAGCACATAGAGCGTGCGCCCGTCCGGGGACAGCGCCAGGGAGCGGGGCCCGGAGTGCAGCTCCAGCCCCGCCCTGCCCTGCGTGCCCAGGTCCTCCGCCGGGCGGATCCACGGCGTGCCCTCCGGCGGGGGCACCGGCAGCGTCTGGAGCACCGCCTTGCGCGCCGCCGCGTCGCTCTTCACCAGCGCCGCCGCGTCCAGCACCCGCACCTGCCCCAGGCCCACGTCCGCCGCGTAGAGCAGCCCGGCGCGGTCATCCAGCGCCAGCCCCTCCGTCACGCCCGCGCCGAAGCCAAGGTGGCGCACTACCTCCTGCCGGTCCAGGTCCAGCACCGCGACACCGCTGTTGGCGCTCACCTCCATGCGCTGGGCGTTGGGGCCCACGTTCGGCCCCAGGCTCGACATGAAGAGGCGCTTCAGCCGCTCGCTCCGGACCAGGGCTCGCGGCGCCTTGCCTCCCATCACCTGCGCGGAGAAGGCCTCCGTGGGCCCTCCGACGATGGGGACGCCCGGCCCCGGCACCACCGGCGCCAGCTCCCGGCCGTTCCTGTTGTCGAGCAGCACCACCTGCCCGGTCTGGAGGCTGCCCACCATGAGCAACTGGTTCCACAGCACCATCTCGCGCGGGTTTGGATCCACTTCATGGGCCCACTTCTCGCGGCCATCCTCCAGCGAGAGCGCGTGCACCTTGTCGTGGACGTGCTCGGCGACGAAGGCCACGCCCTGCGCGGCATCCACCGCCAGTCCCCACACGCCCGTGGGCGTGGGGACGACGCGGGCCTTCCGCTCCGGCGCGTCCAGCGCGTACAGCCAGAGCCCCCCGCCCCACTGGTGGGCCACCC